>NZ_CP025407.1:6345399-6682199 GCF_002847285.1 Streptomyces sp. CMB-StM0423
ATCCCGGCGCTGCTGGTGTTCTTCGGCATCCTCGTGGTCCGCGCGGTCACCCTGGACGGCGCGGGGGAGGGCCTGGACGCCCTCTTCAAGCCGGACTGGGGGGCGCTGGGCGAGGGCAGCGTGTGGGTCGCCGCGTACGGGCAGATCTTCTTCTCGCTGTCCATCGGCTTCGGCATCATGATCACGTACGCCTCGTACCTGGGCCGCAAGTCGGACCTGTCCGGCTCGGCGCTCGTCGCCGGCTTCGCCAACAGCTCGTTCGAGATCCTGGCCGGCATCGGCGTGTTCTCGGTGCTCGGCTTCATGGCCGCGCAGCAGGGCGTGGGCGTCAACGAGCTGGCGACCTCGGGCGTCGGGCTGGCGTTCGTGGCGTTCCCGGCGATCATCTCCAGCATGCCGGGGGGTGCGTTCTTCGGCGTGATGTTCTTCCTGTCGCTGGTGATCGCCGGCCTGACCTCGCTGGTGAGCATCGTGCAGGTGCAGGTCGCCGCGGTCGAGGACCGTACGGGTCTGTCCCGCAGGGCGGCCGTCGCGATCGTCGGCGGCGTGCTCACCGCGGTGTCGGTGCTGGCGTTCGCCAACGACGGCGGGCTCACGCTGCTCGACGCCGCCGACCACTTCATCAACCAGTACGGCATCGTGCTCGCCGGGCTCGTGTCGGTCGTCGTCGTGGCCTGGGTGCTGCGCCGGCTGCCGCTGCTCCAGCGGGACGCCAACGCCACGTCCGCGGTGCGGATGGGGCGGGTGTGGCTGGTGTGCCTGGGGCTCGTCACCCCGCTGGTGCTCGGCTGGATGATGGTCGACAGTCTGCGCACCGAGCTGGACGAGAACTACGGCGGCTACCCCGGCTCGTTCCTCGGCTGGGCCGGCTGGGGCGTCGCCGCCGGTGCGCTGCTCGTCGGCGTGCTGGCCGCGCTGGTCCCCTGGCGGCACCACGGCGACATCGGCGGCCGGGCGCCGGAGGCACGGCCCGTGGAGGACCTGGAACCGGCGAAGGAGGGCAACTGATGTCGGCGAGCGCCATCGTCATGCTGGTCGTCGCGATCGTGATCGTCTGGGGCGGCCTGGTCGCGGCGCTGCTGAAGCTGCGCAGCTTCCCGGACGAGCCGGACTAGCCCCGGGCGGGCGCCCGGACGGGAACCGGGCGGCCGTATCGGGGTACGACCCCGCGGCCGGTACGGGCCCGGCCTGCATCCCCGCAGGCCGGGCCCGTACGTCGTACGCCGCAGCGCTCGGGCTCGGGTCCGGCCTCAGGCCAGCCCGTACTTCGCCGCCGCCGCCGCGACCGTCTCCTTCTTCACCTCGCCTCGCCGCGCCAGCCGGTCCAGCACCGCCACCACGATCGACTCCGGGTCGACCCCGAAGTGCCGGCGGGCCGCCTCGCGGGTGTCGGAGAGGCCGAAGCCGTCCGTGCCCAGCGAGGTGTACTCCTGCGGGACCCACTGCGCGATCTGGTCGGGCACCTGCCGCATCCAGTCGCTGACGGCGAGAACCGGGCCCGGTGCGTCTTCCAGAGCACGGGTGACGTAGGGGACCCGGTCCTCGCCGCGAAGCTGCGCCGCGTCACAGGACAGGGCGTCACGGCGCAGCTCGCTCCAGGAGGTGGCGGACCAGACGTCGGCCGCGACACCCCAGTCCTCGGCGAGCAGTCGCTGGGCGTCGAGCGCCCAGTGGATGGCGGTGCCGGAGGCGAGCACCTGGGCGCGCGGGGCGTCCTCGGCGGCGGCCCCGGCAGTGGAGCCGGCGGGGGAGTCGGCGGTCCGGTAGCGGTAGAGGCCGCGGACGATGCCCTCCTCGACGCCCGCGGGCATCGGGGGCTGGACCTTCGGCTCGTTGTAGACGGTGAGGTAGTAGAAGACGTCCGGGTCCTCGCCGGGGGCGGCCTCGCCGTACATGCGGCGCAGCCCGTCCTTGACGATGACCGCCACCTCGTACGCGAACGCCGGGTCGTAGATCAGCGCCGCGGGGTTGGTGGAGGCGAGCAGCGGGGAGTGGCCGTCGGCGTGCTGCAGGCCCTCGCCGGTCATGGTGGTGCGGCCCGCGGTGGCGCCGACGACGAAGCCGCGGCCCAACTGGTCGGCGAGCGCCCAGAACTGGTCGCCGGTGCGCTGGAAGCCGAACATCGCGTAGAAGATGTAGAAGGGGATCATCGGCTCGCCGTGCGTCGCGTACGACGTGGCCGCGGCCGTGAAGGACGCCAGCGAACCGGCCTCCGTGATGCCCTCGTTGAGGATCTGCCCGTTCGCCGCCTCCTTGTAGTACAGGAGCTGGTCGCGGTCGACTGGGTCGTAGTTCTGCCCGCGCGGGGAGTAGATCCCGGCGCTCGGGAAGAGCGACTCCATGCCGAAGGTACGGGCCTCGTCCGGCACCACCGGCACCCAGCGGCGACCGGTCTCCTTGTCCCGCATGAGGTCCTTGACCAGGCGGACGAACGCCATCGTCGTCGCGATCTCCTGGCTGCCGGAGCCCTTCTTGAGCGCGTCGAACGGCTTCGCCGCCGGCTCCGGCAGCGCCGCCGGGTGCACCCGGCGGGCCGGCGCGGGGCCGCCGAGGGCGGCGCGGCGCTCCTGGAGGTAGCGCACCTCGGGGGAGTCGGGGCCGGGGTGCGCGTACGGCACGAGGTCGCCGTCGAGCGCGCTGTCCGGGATGGGCAGCTCCAGCAGGTCACGCATGTCGCGGAACTCGGCGCCGGTCAGCTTCTTCATCTGGTGGTTGGCGTTGCGCGACTCGAAGCCCTTGCCGAGCGTGTGGCCCTTGACGGTCTGCGCCAGGATCACGGTCGGCGCGCCCTCGTGCGCGACGGCGGCACGGTACGCGGCGTAGACCTTCCGCGGCTCGTGACCACCGCGGGAGAGGTGGAAGCAGTCGAGGATCTTGTCGTCGCTGAGCAGCTTCGCCAGTTCGGCGAGCGCGGGCTCGGCGCCGAAGAAGTGCTCGCGGATGTACGCGGCGTCGCGGGTGGCGTAGGTCTGGAACTGCGCGTCCGGCACGGCCCGCAGTCGGCGGGCGAGCGCGCCGGTGGTGTCGAGCGCGAGCAGCTCGTCCCAGGCGGAGCCCCAGAGCGACTTGACGACGTTCCAGCCGGCGCCGCGGAACTGGGCCTCCAGCTCCTGTACGACCTTGAAGTTGGCGCGTACGGGGCCGTCGAGGCGCTGGAGGTTGCAGTTGATGACGAAGGTGAGGTTGTCGAGCTGCTCGCGGGCGGCGAGGGCGAGCGCGGCGGTCGACTCGGGCTCGTCCATCTCGCCGTCGCCGAGGAAGGCCCACACGTGGCTGGCGGAGGTGTCCTTGATGCCGCGGTTGGCGAGGTAGCGGTTGAACCGCGCCTGGTAGATCGCGGAGATCGGGCCGAGGCCCATGGAGACGGTCGGGAACTCCCACAGCCACGGCAGCCGCCGCGGGTGCGGGTACGAGGGCAGCCCCTCGACGGCGCCGGGCGCGGCCTCCTGGCGGAACCGGTCGAGGTGGGCCTCGGTGAGCCGGCCGTCGAGGAAGGCGCGGGCGTAGATGCCGGGGGAGGCGTGGCCCTGGATGTAGAGCTGGTCGCCGGAGCCGGGGGCGCGGGGGTCGTCCTTGCCGCGGAAGAAGTGGTTGAAGCCGGTCTCGTAGAGCCAGGCCGCGGAGGCGAAGGTGGCGATGTGCCCCCCGAGCCCGAACCGGGACCCGCGGGTCACCATGGCGGCGGCGTTCCACCGGTTCCACGCGGCGACCCGCCGCTCCAGCCCGGGATCGCCGGGCAGCTCGGGCTCGGCGGCGGTGGGGATGGTGTTGACGTACGGCGTCTCCAGCAATGACGGCACGTCCAGACCGGCGTCCCCGGCGTGCGCGACGGTACGGCGCAGCACCTGCGCGGCCCGGTCGGGCCCGGCGTGCCGCACCACCGCGTCCAGGGACTCCCGCCACTCGGCGGTCTCCTGCGGGTCGCGGTCGGGGAGCTGGTCGAGCTGACTCTGCATGGCAACTACCTCCTCGACCGACTGTAAGTCTCCGATCGATGATCGATCAAAGGTTGGACGACAAAATACTTCCGAAACCAGAAAGTAGGCATGCCGTGCCATCTCCTCGTGCACGCGGTGCCTGCGGCCGGCACGGCGGGGTAGCCCCGGCCCGGGTCGCGGGCCGTACGCGGTGGGACCCGCCTACGGGCGTCGCCTGCGGCAGCGGGGTGCGGGACCGAAGCCCTGGAAGGCGGCGGTACGCGGTACGGGCGGCACGGGCAGTGCGGTCGGGGAGCGGCCCCGGACCCGGCCCGGTGCGCCGCAGGGGTGTCCGCGCGGGGCCCGAAGGTGCCCGGCGAGCCCATGCGCGGGGGAGCCTGCGGCGGGATGAGAGCCCCGGTAGAGGCCGGGGGCGGAACTCCGCGGGGACGGGGCGCGAGGCCCGTAGGAGGACAGGGGGCCCAGCCCCATGGGCACGGAGGCCCCACGGCAGAGCGTCCGGCCGGGTCCGGTCCCGGCTCGGGACGAGCCCCGCGGGGTCGTGGGGCGGAGCTTCCGGCCGAGTCCGGGGCGCGTCGTGCCGCGAGAGGGGCCGGCGCAGCCCTGCGAGGGCAGGGGCGCAGCTCCGAGCCGGGGCGCGTACGGGGCCTGAGGCGATCCCCGGGCCGGGGGCGGAGCCCTCGTCGCGTTCGGTGCACAGCGCCTGGAGGGCGGGGCGTAGCCCCGCGGGGCGGTGGGGCGGGGTCCCCAGGGGGCCCGGTTACGCGGGGGCGCAGCCCAGGACGTGGGATTTGACCAGTTCTGCGATGGCCGGGTCGCGGCGGCGGAAGGCTTCCACGATCTCCGCGTGCTCCTCCGCGTACGACTGCTGGCGCGTGCCCAGCCAGCGGATCGCCAGCGACGTGTAGATCTCGATCCCCAGCGACTCCCACGTGTGCAGCAGCACGCTGTTGCCCGACGCGCGCACCAGCTCCCGGTGGAACGCCACCGTGTGCCTGACCTGCGCCCCGCCGTCCCCCTTCGCGTCCGCCTCCCGCAGCGCCGCCACGTGCGGCTCCAGCGCCGAGACGTCCGTCGCCAGCCGCGGTGCCGCCAGCTCCGCCGCGATCTGCTCCAGGCCGGCCCGTACCGGATAGATCTCCTCCAGATCCGCCGCCGTCAGGTCGCGGACCCGTACGCCCTTGTTCGGCGCCGACTCGATCAGCCGCATGCTCTCCAGCTCGCGCAGCGCCTCGCGCACCGGCGTCTGGCTGACCTCCAGCTCGACCGCGATCCGCCGCTCCACGATCCGCTCGCCCGGCTTCCACCGGCCGCTGACGACGCCCTCCACGATGTGCTCGCGGATCTGCTCGCGCAGCGACGGATGGACGACGGTAGGGGGCATCGGCATCTCCTCGGGGTGCTCACACAGACGTGCAGGGGGTGCAGACGAGAATACGGCGCCCCCGCCCGGACCGGAGCCGGACGGGGACGCCGCGGAGGTGCGCGTCAGCATGCGTCAGCGCGCGTGGTGCCCTCGCTCAGTCGAAGGGATCACCGTTGTACTGCGGCTTGCGCAGCCGGTCGGGCGTGAGCGGGCTCATGTCCGTCACGTCGCGCGGCGAGAGCTGGAAGCCCTGCCAGTGCACCGGCATCGGCGACTGGTCCTCGTCGCGGGCGATGTGGTGGAAGCCGACGTTCACCCAGACGATCGGGTGCTTGAGCTGCTCGCCGTTGGTGGCGGCGACGATGTCCTTCGAGCAGTTGGAGTCCCACCGCCGGTTGTGGTTCGGGAACTTCTCGCACTTCTTGTACTGCGTGAAGTACACGTCCTTGCTGGTGAACTTGCGCCCCGTGTAGCGCGCGCTGTTGCTGTGGACCAGCTCCCAGGACCGGGTGTGCCCGTCGCCGTTCTTGCCCGCCGTGCCGCTCACGCGCCACCAGCGGTGCTGGCCGGAGTTGCCCGACGTCTCCTTGGTGACGTTCTTGCGGGTCGTCTCCTGCGCCGGGTAGCCCCCCTCGCCGGTGCCGCTGCGGTTCGTGTCGTACTGCTGGATCTTGGCCGGGCGGGCGCTGTCCGTCTGGAAGTCCAGCCGCCAGAAGATGTTGTGCTGGTGGCTGGTCGCGCGGTCGCGCGACTCCTTGCCGATCGGCCAGCCCTGCTTGTCCGAGGCGTCGAAGTCACCGGGGGAGAGGTTGCCGGTGGCGCCCTCCTTGGCGGTGATGGTGCCGTCGTCGGAGAAGTTCCACTGGGTGATGTAGTAGTAGTACCCCGCCGAGTGGATGGTGTAGACGACGAGGTCGTCGCCCTGCGCGCTGTCGTTGCGGCCGTTCTCCTCGCCGACGTCCCAACTGTTGCCGAAGTGCGCGAAGCCGCGCGGCTGCTGGGTGACGCACACCGCGTCGTACGCCTCGCCGCCGACCTTCACCGGGCGGCGGGTGCCGCCGGGGCAGTCCTTCTCCTTCAGCGACACGGGCGACGTGCCGAGCGAGATGTCGGTGACGTCGTAGTACTCGACGCCGCCGTCGTCGTACGGCACGTGTATCTGGCCCAGCCGGGCGCTGTTGAGCACCGGGACGGCGCTGCGGGCGCCCTTCGGCTTGTACGAGATGTCCTCCAGGACCAGGCCCGCGTAGTCGTTGTTCCGGTAACACATCTGCCACTCGGTGCCGTTGGGCAGCTTGTGAGTGATCCGGTACTCCTCGCTGCAGTCCGGCGCGGCCGCCTGCGGCGCCTTCGGCGTCGCGGCGCCGGCCGTGGGCAGCGCCGCGGGTCCGGCGGCCGGGAGCAGCAGGACCAGGGCGGCGACGGCGCCCCCGCGCCAGGTCGCGGGGCGGCGCCAGAACGCGCCCCCGCGCCGGCCGGCGGATACGCCGGAGCCGGCGTCCGGCGCGTCCGGCCCGTGGGTCGTGGGGTTACGCATGGTGCACCTTCCGCTCGCTCAGGTCGATGACGAAGTCGCGGGTGTCGATCCACGGGCCGTCCTTGACCCGGGTGAAGAGCCGCACGCAGCGGTGCTCGCCGCACTTTTCCAGGCCGCCGGAGTCGCCCGGCCGCGCCTCGTACGTCATCCCCTGGACCTGCAACTGCCCGGCGCCGGTCAGCTCCTTGCCGGTCGCCGCCTTGTAGTCCTGCCGCAGTCCGGCCCCGACGGGGCTGTCCACCAGCAGGTCGGCGGCGGCCTCCGCCTCCGGCGCGGCCGGCGGGGGCTGCGCGCCGGTGGACTCGACGGTGTCCACGACCTCGTTGCTGCCGAGGTTGACGCTCTTCTGGACGAGCGTGTCCCGCGCGTAGTCGTAGAAGTACACCTCGGCGATCCGGTCGTCGCCGGCGCTCGCCGAGGAGTCGGCGAGGTCGGTGTTGACGAGCTGCGGTATGCCCTCGCGGCCCCTGACCCCCTCGCTCTCCGTACGCAGCGGCCGGTCCCCGGCGAGCGCCAGCTCCTCGGCGCGCTGCTCCTCGTCCGGCGTCAGCGGGTCGCTGCCCGTGCCGGTCTTCTCGCTCGGCAGCGGGGCCGTGCCCGGTCCCCCGGTGCCCGGCGTCCCCAGCGCGCCGGGCGCCGGGGACGATGCGGCCACCCCCGGATCCCCGTCCTGTTGGTCGTCGCCCGCCGCGCCGAGCGGCACGGCCACGACGACGGCGGCCGCGGTGCCCGCGACGGCCGTCAACGCCCCCCATACGATGCGCTGTCGTATGCGGCGGCGGCCTCCCCCCGATGTGCTCATGGGAAGTCCCTTCATTTTGTTCGGTCTGGACCGATTAGATCGGCAGGACCGTTGTTCAGCACCCCGTTTCGGCCCTTCTGAACAATCCCCGAGGGCCGTCGTACGGCGTCCGCGGCGCGGTTTATCGTGGGGAGCGACCCGGGGGAGCAGGCAGGGGAGCAGGGCAGCGAGGGGGGTCCGCCCATGGGGCGGCGCGAGAAGCCCGTGGATCCGTCCGCGGGCCCGGTCCAGCGCTTCGCGTACGAGCTGCGCAAGTTGCGGGCCGAAGCAGGGGGACCGACCTACCGGCAGCTCGCCGCGCGCGGGCCGTACTCGGTGACGGCGCTGTCGCAGGCCGCCGCCGGCGACCGGCTGCCGTCGCTGCCGGTGGCGCTGGCGTACGCGGAAGCCTGCGGCGGCGACCGGGGCGAGTGGGAGTGGCGCTGGCGGCAGGCGGCCGCGGAGGACGCGGAGCAGCCGCTGCAGTACGGCGACGCCGCGCCGCCGTACCGGGGCCTGGCGCGCTTCGAACCGGGCGACCGCGACCGGTTCTTCGGCCGCGACCGGCTCACCGCGGACCTCGTGGAGCTGGTCCGCGCCCGCCGCTTCGCGGCGGTCTTCGGCCCGTCGGGGAGCGGGAAGTCGTCGCTGCTGCGCGCGGGGCTCGTACCGGCGCTGCAGTCGGGGGGCGTACGGGGACGGGACGGCGAGGGTGCGGAGGGGGCGGAGCGGACCGAGCGCGGAGAGCGCGGGGAGCAGGCGCCGGGGGAGCCGGGCGGGGGCGGCGGGGAGCCGGTCTGCCCGCCGCCCGCCGCGCTGCGGATCCTCACGCCCGGCGAGCATCCGGCGCGTACGCACGCCGACGTGCTCGACGCGGCGCCCGGCGAGGGGGACACGTACCTCCTCGTCGACCAGTTCGAGGAGGTCTTCACCCTCTGCCAGGACCCCGGGGAGCGCGCCGCCTTCCTCGACCGCCTCCTCGCCGCCCGCGACCCGGCGCGCCGCCTGCGGGTGGTCATCGCCGTACGGGCGGACTTCTACGGCCGCTGCGCCGAGCACCGCCCGCTGACCGAGGCGCTGCGCGACGCGCAGTTGCTCGTCGGCCCGATGTCGCCCGCGGAGCTGCGCGAGGCGGTGGTCAAGCCCGCGGCGGCGGAGGGCCTGATCGTCGAACGGGCCCTGACGGCGCGCATCCTCAAGGACGTCGACGGCGAACCGGGCGCGCTGCCGCTGATGTCGCACGTGCTGCTGGAGACGTGGCACCGGCGGCGCGGCCGGTCGCTGACGGAGGAGGCGTACGAGGCGGCGGGAGGCGTCCGCGGTGCCATCGCGCGGACGGCGGAGCGGGTCTACGGCGAGCTGACGCCGCCGCAGCAGCAGGTCGCCCGCCGCGCACTGCTCCGCCTGGTCTCGCCCGGCGAGGGCTCCCAGGACACCCGCCGCCCGGCACCGCGGGCGGAGCTGGCGGAGATCGCCGCGCATGCCGGTGCCGCAGGCGGGAGCGGGGGACCGGCGGCGCGCCCCGGTGACGACCCCGACCACCTCCGGGACGATGCCGCCGCCGATGTCGGGTACGTGCTCGAACGGCTCGTCGAGGCCCGGCTGCTGACCCTCGACGACGACATCGTCGACCTCGCCCACGAAGCCCTCCTCACCGCCTGGCCCCGCCTGCGCGGCTGGATCGAGGAGGACCGCGAGCGCATGCGCGCCCTGCGGCAGCTCACCGAGGCCGCCCACGGCTGGGAGGAGCTGGACCGCGATCCCGGGGCGCTGTACCGGGGGAGCCGGCTCGCGCAGGCCGAGGAGTTGTTCGCGGACCGGCCGCAGGAGCTGACCGGCGGCGAGGCCGCCTTCCTCGCCGCCAGCCGGGCCGCCCGCGGCCGGGAGCGGCGGCGGTTCCGCGGCCTGCTCACCACGCTGGTCGCGCTGGTCGTCCTCGCCCTGGTCGCCGGCTCGTTCGCGTGGCAGCAGGACCGCGCCGCCGACGCCGAGCACCGCCGCGCCGAGGCCCGCCGCGTCGCCGCCGTCGCCGGGAGCCTGCGGTTCACCGATCCCGTACGGGCCATGCAGCTCAGCGTCGCCGCCTGGCGGCTCGCCGACACCCCGGAGACCCGCGGCGCCCTGCTCGGCGCGCTGCACCAGCGCGAGTCCGACTCGTTCGCGCTGCCCCAGGACGGCGAGCCGCGCGCGCAGCGCTTCCTCAGCGCCGACGGCCGCACCGTCACCAGCGTCGGCAAGGACCGCACCGAGCGCTGGGACGTCGCCACCCACCGCCGGCTCGACTCGGGGCCCGGCCTCGGCCACCCCGTCGACGAATCCGACTTCGACGTCTCACCCGACGGCCGCACCCTGGCCGTCGCCGACGACGACGGCGGCCTGCGGCTGCGCCCCGGCCGCCGCGGTGAAATCCCCGGCTCGACGGGCTGGTTCGGCCCCAGCGGCCGGACATACGTGTCGAACACCTGGTCCTTCGACGGCGAGCGGACGCATCTCGCGCTCTACGACGTACGCAGCCGCAAGAAGCTCTTCTCCTACGAGACGGGCAGCGGCGACCCCGGCTGGTTCAGCCATGTCAGCCCCGACGACCGGCTCGTCGTCGTGTGCCCGGACAGCGGCGTGCCCGAGGTGTGGCACACGGGCGCGCGGCAGCGCATGCTGCGCGCGTACCCCGCCGCCCGCGACGCCTGCGGCGCCGACACGGCGGCGCTGGAGTTCACGCCCGACAGCCGCGGGATCGTCGTGATGAACGACTCCGGCTTCCGCGTGCTGGACGTGGCGACGGGGCGGAAGCGGCTGGAGGTGGAGCGCGAGGGGCTGTCGGAGATCGAGTTCAGCCGGGACGGCTCGCTGGTCGCCGCCGTGGGCCCGGACGAGCTGATCGTGTGGCGCACGGCCGACGCCTCGGCGCCGGTGCTGCGCCATCCGCTGGTCAGCGAGTACGCGACGGAGCTGCGGGTGACGCCGGGCAACAGGGAGCTGCGGTATCTCAGCGGCCTGTCCGGGCACGTGGTGCGTACCGTGCGGCTGGACGGCATCGCGGGCGCCGGCTGGCACGAACGGCGGCTGGAAGGCGCGGCGTTCAGCCCGGACGGCGGCAAGCTGGTCACCGCCCGCCGCTCGGGGGCGCGCGGCGTCTTCGAGGTGCGCGACATGCGCGGCGGCCGGACGCCGCAGACGCCGCCCCCGCTGCCCTGCCGGGTGCCGGAGGGGCTGGATCCGGTCGAGGACTTCTGCATTCCGCTGATGGCGTTCAGCCCGGACGGCCGGCGGCTGGCGTACGCGCTGCCGAGCGTGCTGGGCGACGAGCCGGAGCGGGTGCACGTGTGGGACACGGCGAAGGGCCGGATCGTACGGACGCTGGTCGTCACCCCGGATCCGGCGCGGGCCAACCCGCTGAACAGCCTGGCGTACGGCGCGGGCGGCAAGCTGATCCTCTCCCGGATACCCGACCGGGAGTCCCTGGAGGTGTGGGACGTCTCGCGCGGCGAGCGCGTGCGGCGGCTGCGCGACACCGGCGGCGATCCGCTGGCCCTGCACCCCGGTGGCAAGTTGCTGGCCACGGGCGACGACCAGCTCGTCGCGCTGCGCGGGGGCCGGGTGACGCCGCGGCCGCTGGCGCAGGACGGGGTGCGCTCCGTGGAGTTCAGCCCGGACGGCCGCTTCCTCGCCGCGGGCGACGACTCCGGCCGCATCACGCTGTGGGACGGCGAGGGCCGGCGCCGCCTCGGGGTGCTGCCCGGTACGTACCGGGGGATGCAGACGGGCGCCGCGGAGCCGGCGACGGCGCTGGCGTTCTCGCCGGACGGGCGCACGCTGGCGGTCGCGGGGCACTCGGGGACGCTGCGGCTGTGGGACACCGCGTCGAACCAGTCGCTGGGCGGCAATCTGCCGACCGCGGGCGACGAACTGCTGGCGGTCTCCTTCAGCCCCGACGGCAGCGAGATCTACGCGGTCGGGCGGCACACCGCGCCGCGCGCCTACCCGGCGGATCCGGAGCGGGCGCGGCAGGCGGTGTGCGCCCGCGCGGGCGGTGGTCTGTCGCGGGCCGACTGGGAGGCGTACCTGCCGGGGACGCCGTACCGGGACACCTGCTGATCAGACCCGGCCCCCCCGCTCACCCACCGGGAACACGACCGCGCCCCCGCCCGGGCTGCTGCTCGGAGCGGGGGCGCGGCCGGTGCGTACGGAGCTACCGGACCGCTCGCCTCACAGGCCGATCTCGCTCTCGAACTCGCCCGCCTCCAGCAGGCCCTTGACCGCCCCCAGGTAGCGGGCGGCGTCGGCGCCGTCCACCAGGCGGTGGTCGTAGGAGAGCGTCAGATACGTCATGTGCCGCACGGCGATCGTCTCGCCCAGCTCCGGGTGGTCGACGACCGTCGGACGCTTGACGGTGGCGCCGAGGCCCAGGATGGCGACCTGGTTCGGCGGCACGATGATCGTGTCGAACAGCGCGCCGCGCGAACCGGTGTTGCTGATGGTGAAGGTCGCGCCGGACACCTCGTCCGGGGTGATCTTGTTGTTGCGGACCTTGTCCGCCAGCTCCGCCGTCTTCCTGGCGATGCCGGCGATGTTGAGGTCGCCCGCGCCCTTGATGACCGGGGTCATCAGGCCCTTCTCCGTGTCCACCGCGATACCGACGTTCTCGGTGTCGAAGTAGCTGATCGTGCCCTCGTCCTCGTTGATACGGGCGTTGACGACCGGGTGGGCCTTCAGCGCCTGGACGGCGGCCTTGACGAAGAACGGCATCGGCGAGAGCTTCACGCCCTCGCGCTGGGCGAACGCGTCCTTGGCCCGGGCCCGCATCCGCATGATGCGGGTGACGTCCACCTCGACCACGGTGGACAACTGGGCCTGCTCGTGCAGGGCGCGCATCATGTTGTCGCCGATGAGCTTGCGGATGCGCGGCATCTTCACGGTCTGGCCGCGCAGCGGCGACGCCTCCAGCACGGGCGCCGCGGGCCGGCCCGCCGACGGCGCCGCGGTGGCGGCGGCCGGGGCGGAGGCGGCGGCGCGGGCGGCCTGCTCGGCGGCGGCGACGACGTCCTGCTTGCGGATCCGGCCGCCGACGCCGGAGCCCTTGACGGCGGCCAGGTCGACGCCGGACTCGGCGGCGAGCTTGCGCACCAGGGGGGTGACGTACGCGCCCTCGGCGGCGGGTACGGGCGCCGGAGCCGCGGCGGCGGGAGCCGGAGCGGCCGGTGCCGGGGTGGGCGCCGGGGCGGGCTGGGCCGGCGGCGGCGGGGGCGGGGCCGGCTGTGCCGGTGCGGGCGCCGGAGCGGGAGCCGGAGCCGCGGCCGGGGCGGGTGCCGCGGCGGCAGGTGCGGGCGCCGCCGGAGCGGGAGCCGGAGCTGCCGGAGCGGCGGGTGCGGCAGCCGCCGGAGCGGCCGCGCCGCTGCCGATGACCGCCAGCTTCGCGCCGACCTCCGCCGTCTCGTCCTCCTGGACCACGATCTCCAGCAGCGTGCCGGACGCCGGTGAGGGGATCTCGGTGTCGACCTTGTCGGTGGAGATCTCCAGCAGCGGCTCGTCGGCCTCGACCTGCTCGCCGACCTGCTTCAGCCAGCGGGTCACGGTGCCTTCGGTGACCGACTCGCCCAGCTCGGGCAGCGTGACGTCGGTGCCCTGAGCGCCGCCCGCGGCCTGCGCGGGCTGCGGGGGCGCCGCGGGCGCGGGCGCGGGTGCGGCCTCGGCCGGCGCCGGAGCCTGGGCCTGCGGCGGAGCCGGGGCCTGGGCGGGCTCCGGAGCCGGTGCGGCGGCGGGCGCGGCCGCGGGGGCCGCGGCCTGCGCTGCGGCCGGCGCGGGCGCCGCCGCGGCGCCGCCCGTACCGTCGTCGATCACGGCCAGTTCTGCGCCGATCTCGACGGTCTCGTCCTCGGCCACCTTGATGGAGGACAGCACTCCGGCAGCGGGGGAGGGGATCTCGGTGTCGACCTTGTCGGTGGAGACCTCGAGCAACGGCTCGTCGGCCTCGACGCTCTCGCCCTCGGCCTTGAGCCAGCGCGTGACGGTGCCCTCGGTGACGCTCTCACCGAGCGCCGGCAGGGTTACGGAAACCGCCATGGTTTCGGTTGCTCCTAACGATCTTTGGGGGATGGTGGGCGTGTGTCCGTGGCTCAGTCGTGAGCGTGGAGCGGCTTGCCGGCCAGCGCCAGATGGGCCTCGCCGAGCGCTTCGTTCTGCGTCGGGTGCGCGTGGACGAGCTGGGCCACCTCGGCCGGCAGCGCCTCCCAGTTGTAGATGAGCTGCGCCTCACCGACCTGCTCGCCCATGCGGTCGCCGACCATGTGCACGCCGACCACGGGGCCGTCCTTGACCTGGACGAGCTTGATCTCGCCCGAGGTCTTGAGGATCTTGCTCTTGCCGTTGCCCCCCAGGTTGTACTTCAGCGCCACGACCTTGTCGGCACCGTACTTCTCCTTCGCCTTCTCCTCCGTGATGCCGACGGACGCGACCTCCGGGTGGCAGTACGTCACCCGCGGCACGCCGTCGTAGTCGATCGGCACCACGTCGAGCCCGGCCAGCCGCTCCGCGATGAGGATGCCCTCGCCGAAGCCGACGTGCGCGAGCTGGAGGACCGGGGTCAGGTCGCCGACGGCGGAGATCGTGGGCACGTTGGTGCGCTTGTACGGGTCCGTCAGGACGAAGCCGCGGTCCATGGCCACGCCCTGCTCCTCGTAGCCCAGGCCCTGCGATACCGGGCCGCGGCCGACCGCGACCAGCAGCAGCTCGGCCTCGAACTCCTTGCTGTCGACGAGGGTGACCTTGACGCCGTCCTGGGTGTACTCCGCCTTCTCGAAGAAGGTGCCCAGGTTGAACTTGATGCCGCGCTTGCGGAAGGCCCGCTCCAGCAGCTTGGAGCTGTTCTCGTCCTCGGCCGGGACCAGGTGCTTGAGGCCCTCGATGATCGTCACGTCGGCGCCGAAGGACTTCCACGCGGAGGCGAACTCCACGCCGATGACGCCGCCGCCCAGCACGATCGCCGACTTCGGGACCCGGTCCAGGGTCAGCGCGTGCTCCGAGGCGATGATGCGGTTGCCGTCGATCTCCAGGCCCGGCAGGGACTTCGAGTACGAACCGGTGGCGAGCAGCACGTGCCGCCCGGTGTACCGCTGGCCGTTCACGTCCACCGAGGTCGGCGAGGACAGCCGGCCCTCGCCCTCCACGACGGTGACCTTGCGGGAGGCGATGAGTCCCTGCAGCCCCTTGTAGAGGCCGGCGACCACGCCGTCCTTGTACTTGTGCACGCCGGCCATGTCGATGCCGTCGAGCGAGGTGTTCACTCCGAAGGATGCGCCTTCGCGCGCCTGGTCGGCGAGCTCCCCGGCGTGCAGCAGCGCCTTCGTCGGGATGCATCCTCGGTGCAGGCAGGTGCCGCCCACCTTGTCCTTCTCGATCAGGGCGACGTCAAGACCAAGCTGAGCGCCTCGCAGGGCGGCGGCATAGCCACCGCTGCCGCCTCCGAGGATCACCAGGTCGAAAACGGTGCTGGCGTCGTTCGCCACGTCACGTCCTCCATGCATGTGCGCCGGTGGCCGGCCGTGCTGCGGCCGGGCGGCGGCTCCTTATCGGCCGCTCTACTACTGAGGCCCTGTCCTGCCACCAGCCATCTTCGCACTTGTCGACGGAAGACGGAGACGCGGGCCGCACCCCGCCGGCCCGGAGACCGGTCACCGGCGGGCTGCGGTGCACGTCAGACCAGGTCGCCGTGCGCCGCCTCCTCGGCGATCGCGACCAGCGTGCGGACCGCGGATCCGGTGCCGCCCTTCGGGGTGTAGCCGAAAGGCCCCGAGGTGTTGAAGGCCGGGCCCGCGATGTCCAGGTGCGCCCAGGTGATGCCCTCGCCGACGAACTCCTCCAGGAAGAGCCCTGCCACCAGCCCGCCGCCCATCCGCTCGCCCATGTTGGCGATGTCGGCGATCGGGGACTCCATGCCCTTCTTCAGCTCCGGCGGCATCGGCATCGGCCAGGACTGCTCGCCCGCCGCCTCGGCGAGGACGTGGATCCGGGTCCTGAAGGCGTCGTCGTTGGCCATGATCCCGAAGGTGCGGTTGCCCAGCGCCAGCACCATGGCGCCGGTGAGGGTCGCCACGTCGATCATGTAGTCGGGCTTCTCCTCCGACGCCTTCGTCAGCGCGTCCGCGAGGACCAGCCGGCCCTCGGCGTCGGTGTTCAGCACCTCGACGGTCTTGCCGCTGTACATCCGCAGCACGTCGCCCGGGCGGGTGGCGGAGCCGGAGGGCATGTTCTCGGCGAGCGCCAGCCAGCCGGTGACGTTCACCGGCAGCTCCAGCCGGGCGGCGGCGGAGACGGCGGCGAGCACGGCCGCGGCGCCGCTCATGTCGCACTTCATCGTCTCGTTGTGGCCCGCGGGCTTGAGCGAGATGCCGCCCGAGTCGTACGTGATGCCCTTGCCGACCAGCGCGATCGTCTGCTCGGCCTTCGGGTGCCGGTGCTCCAGGCGGACCAGCCGGGGCGGGGTCTGCGAGCCCTGGCCGACACCGAGCAGGCCGCCGTAGCCGCCCTTGGCGAGCGCCTTCTCGTCGGTCACCGTGACCTTGAAGCCGTGCTCCTTGCCGGCCTGCTGGGCGGCGGCGGCGAAGCCGGTGGGGTCCAGGTCGTTGGACGGGATGTTGATCAGGTCGCGGGCCCGGTTGACCTCGTCGGCGAGCACGGCGGCGCGCTCGACGGCGGCGCGGTGGGCCTTGTCGCGCTTGCCGCCGAGGAGGGCGATCTCGGCGAGCGCGGCCTTGGCGCCGCCGTTCGCCTTGCCCTTCGCGGCCTTGCCGCCCTTGGTGCCCTTGGCACCCTTGTCGTCCTTGTCGTCGGCGGCCGCGCCGCCGTCGCGGTAGGCGTTGAAGGCGTACGCGCCCAGCAGCGCGCCCTCCGCCACGGCGGCGGTGTCGTCGGCGACGTCCAGCGGCAGCGCGAACGCGGCCTTCTTCGCGCCGGCCAGCGCGCGGGCGGCGCTGCCCGCGGCGCGGCGCAGGGTCTCCGTGTCGTAGCCGACACCCTTCTCGGGCACGGCGCCGAGGCCGACGGCGACGACGACGGGCGCCTTGAGGCCGTCGGGGGCGGGCAGCTTCGTGATCTCGCCCTCGCCGCCGGATGCCCCGAGGGCTTCCAGCACGGCGCCCAGCTTCCCGCCGTACGCCTCGTCGACGGCCTCGGCGCCGGGGGCCGGCACGGGCCCCTTCGGGCCCTTGGCCACGCCCACGACGACGGCGTCCGCACGCAGGCCGGTGGCGGACGAGGAACTGAGAGTCAGAGCAGTCACGGTGGTGGTGATCCATTCTCGGTGCGGGTTTCCGGGGGGTGTACGCGGCATCGTATGCGGTACGGCGCCCGCGGAGGGCGGCGGGTTGACGGCGGGTTTCCCCGCGTACGGGCAGGTGGCGGGGACCCGCCGCGGGGCGTCGCGGCGCTGCTGCGGGCGCCTGCGGGCCGCGCGCCGATTCCCGCGCGGATCCCGCGCCGGACCCGCGCCGTTCGCCCGAAGTGCGGATGGCGGCAGGTTGACGCCGGGGGCCGGCGGGGCCGGGACGGCGGTGAACAGGGGGTGGGCGCGGCGGTCTTGGGAGCGCGGCGGGTGGCCGGGGACGGGTCGCCTGGCGCCGCGGGCGGTTCCGGGGTCTGTCGTCGATCTCTCGTCTGCGGCTGGGGGTACCGCCCACGTGCGCGCAGCGCGCTGTGGGGGAGCCCGGCACGCACGCCGCGTTGTCGGGATCGACCGCACAGGCCCACTGCGCGGTCGGCCCTCCGCCTTGCGATCACACGCACCGGCCTCCCCCTACGCCCTGGGGGCGTGGGCGGTACCCCCTGCGCCACCCGCCCTGCGGGCGAACGACGCGAGATCGACGACAGACCCTAGGCGGGGCCCAGGACGGCGGCGATCAGGGCGGCGGTCGCGGCGGTCTCGGCGAGCGCGCCGAAGACGTCGCCGGTGACCCCGCCGAGGCGCCGTACGCAGTGGTGCCGCAGCAGTTCGGCGGCGGCCAGTCCCGCGGCGACTGCGAGCGCGGTGTGCAGCGCCGCGTACGGGCCGGAGAGGAGCCCGGCCGCCGCGGCGAGGACGGCGGCGGCAACCGCCGTGCAGGCGACGGCCGTACGAACGGACAGCACCCCCGCCACCGCGGCGCCCAGCCCCTCGGGACGGGCGGGCGGCACACCGGTGCGGGCGGCGAGGGTGAGGGCCGCGCGGGCGGCGACGGCGGCGGCGGTGACGGCGACCGCGGCGCGGATCCTGGAGCCGTCGCCGTACAACTCGGCCACCGCGGCGACCTGCCCGAGCAGCACCAGCAGCAGCGTGATCACGCCGAACGGGCCGATGTCGGAGCGCCGCATGACCGCCAGTGCCCCGGCCGCGGGCCGTCCGCTGCCCAGCCCGTCGGCGGTGTCGGCGAGCCCGTCGAGATGCAGCCCGCGCGTCAGCACGGCCGGCACGGCGACGGTGACCACGGCGGCGACGGCCGCCCCGGCCCCCGCGAGCAGCAGCAGCCAACCGGCCCCGGCGGCCAGTGCACCGAGCACGAGCCCGACGAGGGGCGCGGCGACCATGCCGCCGCGCGCGGCGGCACGGTCCCAGCGGTGCACGCGCACGGGCAGAGCGGTGAGGGTCCCGAAGGCAAACCGCAGCCCGTCGAGGGGAGATGAGCCAGGCGCATCCGCGGCGGTGCGGCTCCCGGAACGGCTGGGTGCGTCGGCGTCCGACCGGTCGTGCGCGGCTGCGTGGGGTGGCGGGGCCGGTTCCGGCGGGCGGGAGGCTTCGGGCGGCCCGGTGGCGTCGCGGCGCTCCGCGCGCTCCGCCGGGCCGGGCGTGACCGGAGGCCCGGCGGTGTCCGCCTCGTCCGGAGAACCGGACTTGGGTGCGTCCGGGTGTCCGGGCCGGCCCGCCGCGGCGTGCTCGTGCGGCTCCGCCGCCCGGGCCGTGTTCCGGTCCTCCGGAGGGGGCGCCTCAGGTGATGTCGTCAACCGCTTCCTCGGCCGCGGTGTCCTGGCCCGCGGTGTTCTCCGGCAGGTCCGCCCACAGTTCCGCCGCCGCCTGGAGGAACGGCAGGGCCAGCAGGGCGCCCGCGCCCTCGCCCGTCGTCACCCCGTGGTCGAGCAGCGGGTCGATCGCGATGCGGTCCAGCGCCTTCTCCTGCGCCGGCTCACCGCTCGCCTGGCCGGCCAGCCACCAGTCCGGCGCCCGGAACGCCACCCGCTGCGCGACCAGCGCGGCCGCCGCCGAGACCACCCCGTCGAGCACCACCGGCGTGCGGCGTACCGCCGCCTGCAGCAGGAAGCCCGTCATCGCGGTGAGGTCCGCGCCGCCGACCGTGGCGAGCAACTGCAACTGGTCGCCCAGCACCGGCCGGGCGCGGCGCAGCGCGTCGCGGATCGCGGCGCACTTGCGCATCCAGGCCAGGTCGTCGATGCCCGCGCCGCCGCGGCCGGTGACCACGGAGGCGTCGGTGCCGCAGAGGGCCGCGACGATCGCGCCCGCCGCCGTGGTGCCGCCGACGCTGAGGTCGCCGAGGAGCAGCAGGTCCGTACCGGAGTCGGCCTCCTCGTCCGCGACCGCCATCCCGGCCCGGAACGCCTCCTCGGCCTCCTCCGCCGTCAGCGCGTCCTCGACGTCGATACGGCCGGACCCGCGGCGTACGCGATGGCGGGTGACCTCCTTCGGCAGCGACTCCGGGTCGCAGTCGAGCGCCATGTCGACGACCCGCAGCCCGGCGCCGAAGCGGCGGGCGAGGATCGCCGAGGCGCTCCGGCCGTCGAGTGCGGCGCGGGCCAGCGCGTCGGCCGTGCCCGCGGCGCGGCCCGAGACGTCCAGCTCGGCGACGCCGTGGTCGCCGGCGAAGAGCACCAGGCGCGCCGCCGCGACCGGCTTGGCCGGCACGCCGCCCTGCGCCGCGGTCAGCCACTCGCCGAGGTCGTCCAGGCGGCCGAGGGCGCCGGGGCGCGGGCCGTGGGTCGCCCGCCACTCCTCGGCATCCCGGCGGATGGCCGAGTCGGGGCGGTCGATGTCGTTGATGAAGTCGTCCAGATTCAGGCCGCTCACGGGCGCAGATTACCCGCCGGGCGCGCCGCCGACTCCGCTGCCCCCGAGGTTGGCCGCCGGGGAACGGGCGCGGGCGGCGCCGCTCCGGCGGATCTCCGCCGTGCCCGCGGGGCCGGTGCCCGGCCGGTTGGTCCGCATCCGGTCCGGTATGGGAACGGGCAGCGGTGCGGCGTACGCGGTGGTGATCCACCGGCGGTCCGTGCCCGCCCGCAGAACCGATTACCCCCGGAGGACCTGCACCTGCCCCGCCACCACCAGCAGCACCTGCTCGCACTCCGCCGCCACCCCCGCGTTCAGCCGGCCCAGTTCATCGCGGAAGAGCCGGCCCGCGGGGGTGGCCGGGACGACGCCCGAGCCGACCTCGTTGCTGACGGCGACGACCGTGCGGCGGCTGGCGCGCACCGCCGCGACCAGCTCGTCGACCCGCGGCCGCACGTCGCCGCCCTCCCACGCCCCCGCCCGGTCCATGGCGTCCGTGAGCCACAGCGACAGGCAGTCGATCAGCAGCGGCGGCGCGCCCTGCGCGGTGAGCAGCGGCAGCAGCTCGCAGGTCTCGGTGGTACGCCAGCTCGCCGGCCGGCGCTCGCGGTGGAGGGCGACCCGCGCCGCCCACTCGGCGTCCCCGTCGCGGGTGCCGCCGGTGGCCGCGTACTCGACCTCGGGGAACGCCGCCAGCCGCCGCTCCGCCTCCACCGACTTGCCCGACCTGGCGCCGCCCAGGACCAGCGTGCGCCGCGGCACGACGGGGCTGTCCGGGCCGTGTCCCACGACGAGGCTCACCCCGTCCGGTACGGCCCTGGCGCCCGCGGCGGCGAGCCGGCGGTGCAGCTCGGGCCCCGGCGGCGGCGTCGGCCCGGAGGCGTCGCCGGAATGGCCGCCGAGGTGGACGGCGACGACGTCGGTGGCGGCGGCGACGGCGCCGTGGGCGCGCAGCCGGGCGAGCGCGTCGGGGCGCCCGCAGACGTCGAGCAGCACCAGGTCGTACGGCTCCACCGAGCCCTCAAGGCCGGCCGGCGCGGCCCCCGGCGGCAGATACAGCAGCCGCCGCCCGCCGGGCCCGGTGATCTCGTACCCGGTGCCGGGGTGGTCGACCGCGACGGCCCGCACCCGGTGCCCGCTGATCAGCGTCACCTCCTGCCCCTCCGGCGCCCGCGACGGCGCCGGCACGCCCGCGGGGGGCGCCAGGGCCGGGCCGTCGTGCGGGTGGCTGAGCAGCACCTGCATGACGCCGGACAGCGTCCGCCCGGCGCGCGCCGCGGCGAGCGCGGCGCCGGGCGTGAGGTCGAGCAGCACGATGCCGTCCACCAGGACGGACGTCGCCGCCCGCGCCCCGGGCCCGACGGCGGCGGCGCACGCCGCGCAGGGGCAGCCGGGGCGCGGCAGCCCGGCGGGCGCACCGGTGCCGAGGAGGGTGATGTCCACGCCCCGATCGTCTCGCGAGGGGCGGTCCCGCGCCCGGGCGGGGCGGCGCTTCAGCGCTCTCGGTTACGCTGCCAGCGCACTATCCGGCGTGGGACGGAGGCAGTCATGGCAGCGTGGACCTGGCGGTTCGAGAAGGCCGACGGCACGGAGACGACCCCGGCGGTGGAGCCGGAGGACTTCACGACTCAGGGTGACGCCGAGTCGTGGCTCGGCGAGGTCTGGAAGGAACTGCTGGCGGGCGGCGTCGAGCAGGTACGGCTGCTGGAGGACGGGGCCGAGGTGTACGGCCCGATGAGCCTGGCGGCGGCCGAGGGCGCGTAGCACCCGGCCCGGCATCCGGGCGGCGGCGTCCGGCTCGTACGGGCGTACGCGGCGGTCTCCGCCCCGTACGCCCGCCGGCGTCAGGGCCGCTCGCCCCGCTTCACCTGCGGCTTCGGCAGCCGCATCCGGCGAAGCTGCAGCGTGCGCATCAGCGCGTACGCCTTGGCGCCCCGGTGGCTCTCGTCCGGGAAGCGCGCCTTGAGCTGCTTCTTCACCTGCACCGAGATCGCGATCGAGTCGAAGACGATCAGCACGATCACGAACAGCCACAGCAGCAGCGAGATGTTCTTCAGCCCCGCCGACGGCGTGATGCTGAGCAGGAGGATGACGATGGCCAGCGGCAGGAAGAACTCCGCCACACACCACCGCGAGTCCACGTAGTCCCGCACGAACTTGCGCACCGGGCCCTTGTCGCGCGCGGGCAGGTACTTCTCGTTGCCCGAGGCCAGGGCCTCGCGCTGGCGGGCCATGTCGGCCCTGCGCGTCTCCCGCGCGCGCTTCGACGCCTCCTTGCGTGTCACCGGCGTCTTGGCCATGGCGCGGCGCTGCGCCTGCGAATCGCTGCGCTTGGGCGTGGGCCTGCCCTTGGGCGCCTCGGCCGGACGCACATGCTTCGACTCCACCGCGCTCACCTCGGGCTCAGTGGACTGGTCATCCTTGGAACGGCTTCCGAACACAAGCCCAAGAATAGGGGCTCCCGGGTGTACGACCCAGAGCGAGGGGGAACGATCCGGCAACGGCGTGCGTGTCACTACCTGTGGGGGCGCGCGAACCGGGAGCCCCTACGGTCGTCTACTCCCTGGGCGGGAGGACGGACCCCCGGCGGTTCGTCCCACAGGAGGAGCGCATTGGCGCCCAGGCAGTGCGGTAATAGAAGCAGGGCCCGTACTGTGGGTTCTGCAGAGTATGTGCCGAGGCTGAAGTCCGTCAGAAGGGGGCGCGCGAGGCCCATGAGCGGTGTCATGAAGCGGATGGGGATGATCTTCCGCGCGAAGGCCAACAAGGCCCTGGACCGGGCCGAGGACCCGCGCGAGACCCTCGACTACTCGTACCAGAAGCAGCTTGAGCTGCTCCAGAAGGTGCGCCGGGGCGTCGCCGACGTGGCGACGTCGCGCAAGCGCCTGGAACTGCAGCTCGGCCAGTTGCAGAACCAGTCCGCCAAGCTGGAGGACCAGGGCCGCAAGGCCCTCGCCCTCGGCCGCGAGGACCTGGCGCGCGAGGCGCTGTCCCGCAAGGCGGCGCTGCACCAGCAGGTCACCGACCTGGAGACGCAGCACCAGACGCTCCAGACCGAGGAGGAGAAGCTCACCCTCGCCGCCCAGCGGCTGCAGGCCAAGGTGGACGCCTTCCGGACGAAGAAGGAGACCATCAAGGCCACCTACACCGCGGCGCAGGCGCAGACCCGGATCGGCGAAGCGTTCTCCGGCATCTCCGAGGAGATGGGCGACGTCGGCCTGGCCGTGCAGCGCGCCGAGGACCGTACGGCGCAGATGCAGGCCCGCGCCGGCGCGATCGACGAGCTGCTGGCCTCCGGTGCGCTGGACGACCCGACGGGGATGGCGAAGGACGACATCTCCGCCGAGCTGGACCGGCTCTCCGGCGGCGCCGACGTCGAGCTGGAGCTGCAGCGCATGAAGGCCGAGCTGGCGGGCGGCCCCGCCGAGCAGCAGCAGGCGATCGAGGGCGGCCAGCAGGGCGCCCAGACGCCGCCGCAGCAGCAGGCTCCGCCGCAGGACGCCCCGCGGTTCGACAAGCAGTGACCGCCCCGCGACGGGCTCGGAAGAACGGGAGAAGGCCGTGATCGTACGGATCATGGGGGAGGGTCAGGTGAAGCTGGACGACAGCCACTTCGCCGAGCTCGACAAGCTGGACGACGAGCTGCTCGCCGAGATGGAGGGCGGCGACGAGGCCGGCTTCCGGCGGACCCTCGGCGCCTTGCTGGATGCCGTGCGCTCGCTCGGCACCCCGCTCCCGGCCGACGCGCTGGAGCCCTCCGAGCTGATCCTCCCGGGGCCCGACGCCTCCCTGGAGGAGGTCCGGGAGATGCTCAGCGACGACGGCCTCATCCCCGGCTGATCCCCGGCTGACATCCGGCCCAGCACCACGTACGCCTCGGCCGCTCCCCGCCCCGGTCGTCAGGACCGGGGCCGGCCCTCCTCTGCACCCCATGCTGCCGTGACCCCACTCGCCGCTCTGCCCCGCTGGCTGCGGGCGCATCCCCTCGCGGCCGACGCCCTGCTGGCGGCGGTCGCGCTCGCCGCCATCCTCATCAGCTCCGTGTACCCCGACCGCGGGGCGAACGCGCCGCCGCCCGCCGACCTGGGCCCCGCCGAGGTCGTGCTCGCGACCGCGGCCTGTGCCGTCCTCGTGCTGCGCCGGCGGCTGCCGTGGGCCGTGCTCGCCGCCACGATGACGCTGACCATCGCGCACGTCATCGCCTCTGCGGGCGACCCGCGCTCGCCGATCGCGCTGAGCGTCGTGGTCTCCCTCTACACCGTCGCCGCCCGCACCGACCGGCACACCACCTGGCGCATCGCGCTGCTCACCATCGGGGTGCTTACGTTCGCGATGATGCTCTTCGGCGACCGCCCCTGGTACGCGGACGAGAACCTCGGGGTCTTCGCCTGGACCGGGATGGCCGCGGGCGTCGGTGACGCCGTGCGCAGCCGCCGGGCCGTGGTCGACGCCATCCGCGAGCGCGCCGAGCGGGCCGAGCGGACCCGCGAGGAGGAGGCGCGGCGGCGGGTCGCGGAGGAGCGGGTACGGATCGCGCGCGAGCTGCACGACGTCGTCGCGCACCACATCGCGCTGGTCAACGTCCAGGCGGGGGTGGCCTCGCACGTGATGGAGAGCCGTCCTGACCAGGCCAAGGAGGCGCTGGCGCACGTACGCGACGCCGGCCGCACGGCGCTGGAGGAGCTGCGTACCACGGTGGGGCTGCTGCGCCAGTCCGGCGACCCGCACGCGCCCACCGAGCCGGCGCCGGGGCTGGCGATGCTGACGGAGCTGGTGGAGGGGTTCGTCCGCGCGGGCACGCCGGTGTCGGTGGAGGTCGCCTCGGAGCTGGGCCCGCGCAGGACGGCGGTGACGACGCGGGTGGAGCGGGCGGCCGAGGTGGTCGGCGGGCTGCCGGCGGCGGTGGACCTGGCCGCGTACCGGGTGCTCCAGGAGGCGCTGACGAACGTGCGCAAGCACGCGGGGGCGGAGGCGCAAGCGGTGGTGAGTCTGTCGCGGGAGGCGGACGAGCTGGAGATCGCGGTTCGCGACGACGGCCCCGGCGCGGCCGGCACCGGACCGGACGACGGGCGGGACGACGCCCGGCGGGACGGCGGCGGCAGGGACAGCAGCGGGAAGGACGGTGGGGGGAAGGACGGCGGCGTGAAGGGCGGCGCCGAGGTGGACGAGGACGGCGAGCGCGCCGGCGGGCTCGGGCTCGTCGGCATGCGCGAGCGCGCCGCCGCGCTGGGCGGCAGGTGCACGGCGGGGGAGCGTACGGACGGCCGGACGGGCTTCGAGGTACGGGTACGGTTGCCGCTGCGGGTGGCCGCGGACGCGGACACGGGCGGCACCCCCGCCGCCGGCGGCCCGGGCACGGCCCGGCCGCCGCGGGAGCGGGAGGCGAACGGGACGCGGGCGTCCGGCTGTCTGCGCCGCGCGCCCGGTGAGGCGATCAAGGAGCAGGGGTGAGCGAGGTCCCGCCGCCGCGGACGCGGCCGATCCGGGTGGTGCTGGCGGACGACCACGCGCTGATGCGCAGCGCGTTCCGCGTCCTGGTCGACTCCGAGCCGGACATGGAGGTCGTCGGCGAGGCGGGCGACGGCGCGGAGGCGGTGCGGATCGTCCGCGAGACGGACGCGGACCTGGTGCTCATGGACATCCGGATGCCCGGCACCGACGGCCTGACCGCCACCCGCACGATCTCCGAGGACGATGGCCTCAGCCACGTGCGCGTGGTCATCCTCACGACCTTCGAGGTCGACGAGTACGTCATCGAGGCGCTGCGCGCAGGCGCGTCCGGCTTCCTCGGCAAGGGCGCGGAGCCCGGCGAGCTGCTGGCCGCGATCCGGGTCGCCGCGGACGGCGACGCGCTGCTGTCGCCCACGGCGACGAAGGGGCTGATCGCCCGCTTCCTGGCGGGCGGCGACACCCCGCCGGGCGGCCCGGCCGACGCCACCGGGGGCGCGGAGGCGACGGACCGCCTGGCCGCGCTGACGAGCCGGGAGCGCGAGGTGCTGGGGCTCGTCGCCCGCGGCCTGGCCAACGACGAGATCGCCGGCCAGTTGGAGGTCAGCCCGCTGACGGTGAAGACGCACGTCAACCGCACGATGGCCAAACTGGGCGCCCGCGACCGGGCCCAACTGGTGGTCCTGGCCTACGAGTCGGGCCTCGTCCGCCCCGGCAGCTAGCCTCGCACCGCCCCGCTACAGGAACGTCCCCGACGGGATGTACGGCGCCGGCGGTCGCATGCCCCGTACGCACACGTAACCCGCCGTCGTCAGCTCCAGCCCCGCCGCCAGCCCCACGTCCACCGCCCACTCCTGGTCCGCCGTCAGATCCGCGACCCGCGCCACCGCCCCCGGGGCCAGGCTCAGCAGCGCCGCCGTCAGCAGCCGCGCCGCGATCCGGCGCGACGTCGCCGCCAGCAGCTCGATGCCGCCGTCGCGCAGGTACGCGTACCCGCTGCCCGCGAGGTCGTCGGAGACGATGCACTGGTAGTGCCGCAGCAGCTCCGTGTGGTCGGGCCCGTGGGCACCGCCGCGGAGCCTGCGGTCGACGGAGTCCATGAGGTCGCGCTGGCCGGGGCCGCCCTCGACGACGGCGCCCGTGGGCGGTTCGAGGCCGGCGTGGTCGACGGTGCCGCGCAGCCGCATGGCGGGGTGCAGGGTGAAGCCCGCGGCGCGGTAGGCGCGGGCGGCGTGCGGGTGGCGGGAGCCGCAGATGAGGCCGCGCAGGCAGCCGCGCCCGTACGCGAGCGTGCGCGCCAGCAGCGCCTTGCCCAGCCCCTTGCCCTGCGCCTCCGGCGCGACGACCAGCAGCGAGAGCCCCCAGGTGCCCTCGCGCCTGGTGGACAGCGCCGCGCCCAGCGGCCGGCCGGAGTCGTCCATGGCCAGCCAGCAGCCGCTGGGGTCGGTGCGCGCCAGGTGCCGTACGACGCTGCGCAGGAGGATCGCGCCGTTCTCGTCCGGCTCCTCGGGCGGGTCGCCCTTGGCGGCGTGCGAGGCGGCGAACGCGGCGTAGGCGGTGGCGCGTACGGCCTCGGCGTCGTCCTTCGAGTCGCGGACCTGGCGCAGGATCATGAGGTCAATCCTCTGCCCTGCGCCGGGCCCGCGTCACCCCCCGCATCCGGCCGTCAGGGCAGCGCCAGCATCCGCTCCAGCGCGCGCTTGGCGTAGTCCTCGGTCTCCTTGTCGACCTCGATGCGGTTGACGAGCTTGCCGTCGGCCAGCGACTCCAGCGCCCAGACCAGGTGGGGCAGGTCGATGCGGTTCATCGTGGAGCAGAAGCAGACGGTGCGGTCGAGGAAGACGATCTCCTTGTCGGGGTGCTGCTTCGCCAGCCGGCGGACGAGGTTCAGCTCTGTGCCGATGGCCCACTTCGAACCGGCCGGGGCCGCGTCGAGGGCCTTGATGATGTGCTCGGTGGAGCCGACGTGGTCGGCGGCGGCGACCACCTCGTGCTTGCACTCGGGGTGGACCAGCACGTTCACGCCGGGGATGCGCTCGCGCACCTCCTCGACCGAGTCGAGTGAGAAGCGGCCGTGCACGGAGCAGTGCCCGCGCCACAGGATCATCTTCGCGGCGCGCAACTGCTCGGCGGTCAGGCCGCCGTCCGGCCGGTGCGGGTTGTAGACGACGCAGTCGTCGGGGGAGAGGCCCAGGTCGCGTATCGCGGTGTTGCGGCCGAGGTGCTGGTCGGGCAGGAACAGCACCTTGCCCTCGCCGGCGGGGCGCTGGTCGAACGCCCAGTTCAGGGCCCGCTCGGCGTTGGAGGAGGTGCAGATGGTGCCGCCGTGCCGGCCGGTGAACGCCTTGATGTCCGCGGAGGAGTTCATGTACGAGACCGGGATGGTGACGTCTGCCACACCGGCCTCGGTGAGCACGTCCCAGCACTCGGCGACCTGCTCGGCGGTGGCCATGTCGGCCATGGAGCAGCCGGCCGCCAGGTCGGGCAGGACGACCGCCTGGGCGTCGGAGGTAAGGATGTCCGCGGACTCGGCCATGAAGTGCACGCCGCAGAAGACGATGTACTCCGCGTCGGGGCGGGCGGCGGCCTGCTGCGCGAGCTTGAACGAGTCGCCGGTTACGTCGGCGAACTGGATGACCTCGTCGCGCTGGTAGTGGTGGCCGAGGACGAAGACCTTCCCGCCCAGCCGCTCCTTGGCGGCGCGGGCGCGCTCGACCAGCCCGGGGTCCGAGGGGGCGGGCAGGTCGCCGGGGCAGTCGACGCCGCGCTCGCTGGAGGGGTCAGCCTCCCGCCCGAGCAGCAGCAGGGCGAGGGGCGTGGGGGTCACATCAAGGTCCTGGGCGGTGGTCACAGCGCACTCCACCCTTTCTCTTCGGCTCTCGGCGGGCTGCCGGCGCATCCATTTTCGTCACATTGACGTTATTAATCATATCCCCTTCGCGTCAGGTTGACGATGGTGCTCGCGTCAATGTGACGAATGCCGCGCCCGGGTCCCAGCCCGGTCCGTATGCCCTCCTCCGACCTTGGGCGGATGACCCGAAGTGGTGGCGTATGCGAGCATGAAAGGAGCAAGAAAGCGCGCGCCCGGCCGGAATGAATCGGGAGCGCGGCCGGTTGGACTCGATCGGCAAGCAGTCCACAACCCGGGAGACATGCGAATGACCGTTCAGGGCGAGACCACCGCAGTCGACGGCATCATTCTGTCCGACGCCGCTGCGGCGAAGGTCAAGAGCCTGCTGGAGCAGGAAGGCCAGCCGGATCTCAAGCTCCGCGTCGCCGTTCAGCCCGGTGGCTGCTCCGGCCTGCGCTACCAGCTCTTCTTCGACGACCGCGACCTCGACGGTGACGTCGTCAAGGACTTCGGTGGCGTCTCGGTCGTGACCGACCGGATGAGCGCCCCGTATCTGACCGGCGCGTCCATCGACTTCGTCGACTCGATCGAGAAGCAGGGCTTCACGATCGACAACCCGAACGCCACCGGCTCCTGCGCCTGCGGCGACTCCTTCAGCTAGAACCCGCCCGGAGCGCGATACGGGCCGCCGGCCCGCACCGGCATGGAGGAAGGCGGCGGAAACCCCCACGGTTCCGCCGCCTTCCGCTTGTGTGGGCGTTGCCGCCCGGCGTGGCAAGTTCTTACTACCTACTTGGCGGCCACCCGCTCTCCCGTTCGCGCGTCCAGGACCTTGCGGCCGTCGAGCGGTGCGGACAGCTCCACCGTCTCCGTGAAGCGCTTCGCGATCTGGATGCAGACCTCGCCCGGCTCGTCCTCGCCGGTGAGCCGCACCGTCACCGCACCGTCCGACTCGTCGGCGGTCGCCGCGTACTCGGTGCACACGCCGCCCCAGAAGTGCAGCTTCAGGGTGCGCCCGGTCACCGAGTACGACTCGATGCCCACGGGGCTCCCCACCGCACCGCCGCGGCTCTCCGGCTCCTCGGCGGGCACGGACGACGGCGGCTGTGCGGGCTCGGCGGGCTCCACCTGACCGGGTGAATCCGGCCCGGAGTCGCTGCTCTCCGACGGCGCGGGGCTGCCGGGCCGGCCGGCGGTGCCGCCGCCCGCGGTGGGCTCGGCGCCCGGGGCGGACGTCGGCGGGGCCGGCTCGGGGACCGCCGGCGTGCTCGGCTCCGCGGCGGTGACGTACTCCGGCGCGACGGCCAGTTGCGGCCAGACGACCGTGCCCGGCTTGCCGCCGTGGAACGGGGTGGGCGAGTCGCTCGTCACCTGGAACAGCCAGGACGGCACCAGCACCGGCCGCCCCTCCACCGACTGCGCGGAGAGCCCGAACTCGGCGCCGCGCACCTTGGTCGGCGCCATCTTGCCCGTGCACGGGTCGACCTTGCCGACCAGCGGCTTGCCGGGCCCCGTGCCCTCCTCGTACGGCACCGCCGAGGCGCACGCCGGGGCGACCGCCGGCGCCTCACCGCTGCCGCCCGAGGGCTTGTTCAGCTCCTCGAAAGCCGCGTCCGCCGTGATCACCGGGTACGTGTCCGCCTCCGCGGGGTCGGCCAGGTAGCCGTTGCCGCCGGTCACCTGCCCGTCCCCGCCTATCTGCAGCGACGTCTGCCAGCCCGCCGTCGGCAGCCCGCCGACGACCGGCTCCGCCGTCACCGTACGCACGGCACCGAACGGCTGGGCCGCCGCCACCTCGGCGTCCTCCTGGCCCACCGCCGCGAGCACCGGTTCCGCGGCCTTCTTCGCCGCGGCCGCCGGCACCGGGTCGCCCTGCGCGTCGCGCGGGGTGACGGGGGCCGCGCACGCGGACGTCACCGCCGCGTCCGGGTCGCCGCCGTCCTGCTCCGCCGGCAGCGGCAGGTCGCAGGCGGTGCCGCCGTACTGCTGGTACGTCCAGGCGCCCGGCGCCTCCGCCTGGACCTGGAGCAGCGGCCCCTGCCCGTCGCGTGAGACGCCGACGCGCCAGCCGCCGCCCTCCTCGCGGGGCTTGCCGTCCATCCCCAGCGCCGCCGCGAGCCGCGCCACATCGGCGGCCCCGACCCGGCCCGCGGGCTCGAACACCGGCGCCTCGTCCGGCCCTTCCGGCAACTCGCCGACGAGCCGCAGCGGCGCGCTCCCGCCCGTCGCCGCGGCCTCCATGGAAAGCCCGTCGAGCCGCAGCGGCGGCGGCTCGCCGCCGTCGGAGCCGGCACCGCCGCCGTCGTCCGTACGGTCCACCAGATACGCGACCCCGCCGCCGGTCAGCATCACCGCGGCGGCGACGGCCGCGGCCACCAGCACGCCGGGGCGGCGCCTGCCGCCGTCCGGACGGCCGGGCTCGCCGGCGCCGCCCGGGTCTTCGGCGTCCCGGCCGTCCGGCCCGGACGCACGGGCGTGCGCGGGCTCGGGCTCAGGCACGGGACCTGGGGTGTGCTCGGTGCTCACCGTTCGGCTCCTTCGTCGGGGATGCCGATGGGACGCCGGTCACGCGGATCCGGTTCCCTCCGGGGGGAGCCGACCGGGCGGCGGGGTCAGTCGCCGTACTCGGACATGCCGCGGAGCAGGTCCGCGGAGGCCGGCGGCACCATGATCCGCGCCAGACCGGTGATCCGGGTGTCCGGCACGTGCCCCGCGGGGCTGTGCGGGTGGCCCGACCAGTGCGGCGCCATCCGGGCGCAGTCGGTGCGCAGCTCGGCGAGGCCGCCGTCCAGCTCCAGGGGCGCTGCGCTCGGGAAGGCCGACGACGGGAGGGGGGTGGCGGAGGCCCGCGAGTCCTTCTGCATATCTCGACCGTACGCACCCGCGGCGAGGAGGGGTAAGACCTACTATCAGGTAGTTTTGGCCGGGTCGAACCCGTCCGGAGGCCGGTGTTCAGCCGGTAGCGTGAGCACTACCCGCGTTACCTGCCCCGCCTACAGGAGCGTACGCCGTGCATATTGCCGTTTCCGGCTCCATCGCGACCGACCATCTCATGACCTTCCCCGGTCGGTTCTCCGATCAGTTGGTCGCCGACCAACTGCACACCGTCTCGCTGTCGTTCCTCGTCGACAAACTGGACGTGCGCCGCGGCGGAGTCGGACCCAACATCTGCTTCGGCATGGGTCAGCTCGGCGCCCGCCCGATCCTCGTCGGCGCGGCCGGCGCCGACTTCGGCGAGTACCGCGACTGGCTGGAGCGGCACGGGGTCGACACCGGCTCCGTACGCATCTCGGAAGTGCTGCACACCGCGCGGTTCGTCGTCACCACCGACGCCGACCACAACCAGATCGGCTCCTTCTACACCGGCGCCATGAGCGAGGCCCGGCTGATCGAGCTGAAGACCGTCGCCGACCGCTTCGGCGGCCTCGACCTCGTCTCCATCGGCGCCGACGATCCCGAGGCGATGCTGCGCCACACCGAGGAGTGCCGCACCCGCGGCATCCCCTTCGCCGCCGACTTCTCGCAGCAGATCGCCCGCATGGAGGGCGACGGCATCCGCACCCTCACCGAGGGCGCCGCGTTCCTCTTCTCGAACGAGTACGAGAAGGGGCTGATCGAGACCAAGACCGGCTGGGGCGACGAGGAGATGCTGACCCACGTCGCCACCCGGGTGACCACCCTCGGCGCCCGCGGCGTGCGCATCGACCGCGCCGGCGAGGAGCCGGTCCTCGTCGGCTGCCCGGAGGAGGAGCGCAAGGCGGACCCCACGGGCGTCGGCGACGCCTTCCGGGCCGGCTTCCTGTCCGGGCTGAGCTGGGGCGTGAGCACGGAGCGGGCGGCGCAGCTCGGCTGCATGCTGGCGACGCTGGTCATCGAGACCGTCGGCCCGCAGGAGTACGAGCTGCGGCGCAGCAACTTCGTCGCCCGCTTCACCAAGGCGTACGGGCAGGATGCCGCCGCCGAGGTGCAGGAGCACCTGCCGGAGTCGGTGCAGGACTGACGTAGCAGAACCAGCAGGACCAGCAGTGCGCGCGGGCGCCCGGCGGGAAGGACCAGCCGGGCGCCCGCCGTGCGTCTGCCGTACGGACCGGCCGCCGCTCAGCTCCTGCGCCGCACCCGGTAGCCCGTGCCCCCGCCCGCCGCCGGCTCCTCGCCGGCGTACTCCTGCCCGCGCATCTCGCACCACGCCGGGATGTCCAGCCGCGCCGCCTCGTCGTCCGACAGCACCAGCACCGTGCCGCCCACCGGCACTCGGTCGAAGACCTTCGCCAGCTCTATGACGGGGATGGGGCAGCGCCGCCCGCGGGCGTCGACCACCAGCTCCCCGCCCGGCGTCTCCTCCGCCGCACCGCTCACGGGCGCGCCCAGCTCCGCCCGCACTCCGGCGACCGCGTCCTGCAGTGCCCGCAGGAAGCCCTCCACGTCCTCCACCGACGTTCCCTGCGGCAGCGACACGCGTACGTTGCCCTCCGACAACACGCCCATCGCCCTGAGCACATGGCTCGGCGTCAGCGTGCTCGACGTGCACGAAGACCCGGACGAGACCGAGAACCCCGCCCGGTCCAGCGCGTGCAGCAGCGCCTCCCCGTCCACGTACAGACAGGAGAAGGTCACCAGATGCGGCAGTCGGCGCTCCGGATCGCCGACCACCTCCACGTCCGCGACCGTCTCCGGCACCCGCGCGCGGATCCGGTCCACCAGCGCCCGCAGCCTCGCGTCCTCGGCCTCCGCCTCCCCGCGTACGGCGCGCAGCGACGCGGCGGTCGCGACGATCGCCGGGATGTTCTCGAAGCCGGGCACGCGGCCCGACTCCCGCTCGTCCGCCGGGCCCGCGGGCGCGAAGCGCGTCCCCTTGCGCACCGCGAGCAGCCCCACGCCGGGCGGGCCGCCCCACTTGTGCGCGCTGGCCGCCAGCAGCGACCACGGCCCGGCGGTACGTCCCCAGCCCAGCGACTGCGCCGCGTCCACCAGCAGCGGCACCCCGGCGGCCCGGCACTCCTCGGCCGCCTCGGCGACCGGCTGCTCGGTGCCCACCTCGTGGTTGGCCGACTGCAGACAGGCCAGCGCGGTATCGGCGCGCAGCACCTCGGCGTACGCCCCGGGCGCCACCCGCCCGCCGCGGTCCACCGGCACGTACGTCACGTCCCCGCCCGCCGCCTGGTGGCCCTCCGCCGCGTGCAGGACCGCGGAGTGCTCGACCGACGAGACGACGAGGTGCCGCCCGGTGCGGCGGCGGCCCGCCAGGGCCCCGGCGATGCCGTCGTGCACCGCGCGCGTACCCGAGGACGTGAACACCAGCTCGTCCGGGCGGCAGCCGACGAGGTCCGCGGTGGTCTCGCGCGCGGCGTCCAGCAGCCGCCGCGCCCGGCGGCCCTCCCGGTACAGCCGGGCCGGATCGGCCCAGCCCTCGTCGAGCGCGGCGAGCAGGGCCTGCCGGGCGATCGGGTGAAGGGGCGCGGACGACGCGGCGTCGAAGTACGGCACGCGACCACGCTAACCCCTGGTCCGCGCGGCCGGGCCCGCGACGCCTGGGCCCGGAACGGGCCCCGACGGGGGACCCGCCGGACCGAGTTGACGGCCGCCGCCACCCCATCGGAGTGCCCCCGGCGCGCCAGGGCACCCTCCCCGAGCGACCCCAAATGGCGTCCAGTAGGGTTTGGTCCGCGTAAACATCCAAACCTGCTGCCCGCGCGCCCGAAGGGACCGTGGGCGAGACTCTCGGGAAGGCGCTACGTGAGTCACAACGGCTCCGACCTCCCCCGCGGCCGCACGGCGGCCGCGGGAGGTACCCGCTCGCCGCGGCGCACGATGCGGCGAAGGCTGCCGCAGGCGCTGGCCGCGGGCCTGGTCCTGGTCACCCTCTCCGGCTGCACCTATAAGGACTTCCCCCGCCTGGGCATGCCGACGCCGGCCACCGAGGAGGCGCCGCGGATCCTCTCCCTGTGGCAGGGATCCTGGGCGGCCGCCCTGGCCGTCGGGGTCCTCGTGTGGGGCCTGATCCTGTGGAGCGTCATCTTCCACCGCCGCTCCAGGACCAAGATCGAGGTCCCGGCCCAGGTCCGGTACAACCTGCCCATCGAGGCGCTGTACACGGTCGTCCCGCTGATCGTCGTGGCGGTGTTCTTCTACTTCACCGCGCGCGACGAGAGCAAGCTGCTGGAGACCTCGGAGAAGCCGGACCACGTGATCAACGTGGTGGGCTACCAGTGGAGCTGGGGCTTCAACTACCTGGAGAACCTGGACGGCGACGCCGCCACGCCGGCGAAGCGGCCCAAGGAGCTCGACGCCATCCCCGACCGGGACTTCAAGGCCGTGCCGAAGGGCGCCGAGGGCGTCTACGACTACGGCGTGCCCGCCAGCGAGAACGAGCAGACCGGCAACCCGGGCCCCACGCTGGTCCTCCCCAAGGGTGAGACGGTCCAGTTCGTGCTGACCTCCCGGGACGTCATCCACTCCTTCTGGGTGGTGCCGTTCCTCATGAAGCAGGACGTCATCCCCGGCCACACCAACGTCTTCGAGGTGACCCCCAACAAGGAGGGCACCTTCCTGGGCAAGTGCGCCGAGCTGTGCGGCACGGACCACTCCCGGATGCTCTTCAACGTGAAGGTGGTCTCCCCGGAGAAGTACCAGGAGCACCTGCAGAAGCTGGCCGACAAGGGTCAGACCGGGTACATCCCGGCGGGCATCCCCCAGACCGACGCCGCTAGGAATGCGGAGACCAACTACCAATGAGCATCCTCAACGAACCCCAGGGTGCGGCGGCCGCGGGCGCGGGCGAAGACGCATACGAGGACGAGGTGCCCGCGCGCCGCCGTCAGCCCGGCAACGTCGTGGTCAAGTGGCTGACGACCACCGACCACAAGACGATCGGCACGCTGTACCTGGCGACGTCGTTCTTCTTCTTCATCATCGGCGGCGTCCTGGCGCTGTTCATGCGCGCCGAGCTGGCCCGGCCGGGCACGCAGGTGATGAGCAACGAGCAGTTCAACCAGGCGTTCACGATGCACGGCACGATCATGCTGCTGATGTTCGCGACGCCGCTCTTCGCGGGCTTCGCGAACTGGATCATGCCGCTGCAGATCGGCGCGCCCGACGTGGCGTTCCCGCGGCTGAACATGTTCGCGTACTGGCTGTACCTCTTCGGGTCGCTGATCGCCGTCGCCGGCTTCATCACCCCGCAGGGCGCGGCCGACTTCGGCTGGTTCGCGTACACGCCACTCTCCGACGCGGTGCGTTCGCCGGGCGTCGGCGCCGACATGTGGATCATGGGTCTGGCGCTCTCCGGCTTCGGCACCATCCTCGGCTCGGTCAACTTCATCACGACCATCATCTGCATGCGGGCGCCCGGCCTGACGATGTTCCGCATGCCGATCTTCACCTGGAACGTGCTGCTCACCGGTGTGCTGGTGCTGCTCGCCTTCCCGGTGCTGGCCGCCGCGCTGCTCGCGCTGGAGGCGGACCGCAAGTTCGGGGCGCACATCTTCGACCCGGCGAACGGCGGTGCGCTGCTCTGGCAGCACCTCTTCTGGTTCTTCGGCCATCCAGAGGTGTACATCATCGCGCTGCCGTTCTTCGGCATCATCTCCGAGGTCATCCCGGTCTTCAGCCGCAAGCCGATGTTCGGCTACATCGGCCTGGTGGCCGCCACGATCTCCATCGCCGGCCTGTCCGTGACCGTGTGGGCGCACCACATGTACGTGACAGGAGGCGTACTCCTACCGTTCTTCGCATTCATGACAATGCTGATCGCGGTGCCAACAGGAGTGAAGTTCTTCAACTGGATCGGCACGATGTGGAAGGGATCACTGAGTTTCGAAACACCGATGCTCTGGTCCATCGGCTTCCTCGTGACGTTCGCCTTCGGCGGTCTGACCGGTGTCATCCTGGCCTCGCCGCCACTGGACTTCCACGTTTCCGACTCGTACTTCGTGGTGGCCCACTTCCACTACGTGGTCTTCGGCACTGTCGTCTTCGCGATGTTCGCGGGCTTCCACTTCTGGTGGCCCAAGTTCACCGGCAAGATGCTCGACGAGACGCTCGGGAAGATCACCTTCTGGACGCTGTTCATCGGCTTCCACGGCACGTTCCTGGTGCAGCACTGGCTGGGCGCCGAGGGCATGCCCCGGCGGTACGCGGACTACCTCGCGGCCGACGGCTTCACCGCCCTGAACACCTTCTCGACGATCAGCTCGTTCCTGCTCGGCATGTCGATGCTGCCGTTCTTCTACAACGTGTGGAAGACCGCCAAGTACGGCAAGAAGATCGAGGTCGACGACCCGTGGGGGTACGGCCGCTCGCTGGAGTGGGCCACGTCCTGCCCGCCGCCGCGGCACAACTTCACCTCGCTGCCGCGCATCCGGTCCGAATCACCGGCCTTCGACCTGCACCATCCCGAGATCGCGGCGGCCCAGGTCGGGCACGGCCACGGCGCCGGTGACAAGACGCTCGTCGGCGGCGGCAGCGAAGGGGAAGCGAAGTGAAGATCCAGGGCCACATGTTCGGCTGGCTCGCCGCCTTCGTCCTCGTCGCGGCGATCATCTACGGCTACTGGTCGAAGGAGCCGGTCGGCACCACCGCGCTGTTCCTGGCCTTCGGCCTGACCGCGATGATCGGGTACTACCTGGTCTTCACGGCCCGCCGGGTCGACACCGGGGCGCAGGACAACAAGGAGGCGGAGGTCGCCGACGACGCCGGCGAGCTGGGCTTCTTCAGCCCGCACAGTTGGCAGCCGCTGTCGCTGGCCATCGGCGGTGCGCTCGCCTTCCTCGGCATCGTCCTCAACTGGTGGCTGCTGTACTTCTCCATCCCCGTGATCCTGGTCGGCCTCTACGGCTGGGTCTTCGAGTACTACCGCGGGGCGGACCAGAACCAGTAGCGCACTACAGCACTGCTCCACCGAGGGGGCCGCGGCACGCCGAACGGGTGCCGCGGCCCCCTCATATGGCCCACACACCGCGCGTCGCGTTGAGCATCTGCCTAGCGTGTGATCATGAGTCAAACGCCCCATCGCCGCACGGCAGTCAGTTGTTCCCTGCTGCTCGCCGCCCTCGCCCCCGGCCTCGCCGCCTGCGGCGCGGGCGGCCACCCGCTAGCCCGCGAACCGGGAGAGCCCGCCGGCCGGATCACACTCGCCGGCCTCGCCGACGACAGCGGTCTCGCCGACCCCTCGGAGGACCTGGAGGTCACCGCCCAGGGGCAGGCCCGCATCACGGACGTCACGGCCGTGGACGAGAGCGGCCGCTACGTACGCGGCCGGCTGTCCGCCGACGGCCACACCTGGCGCAGCACCGTGCCGCTGGCCGCCAGGTCCCGGTACAGCGTCGAGGTGAGTACCGAGAACGACGACGGCGCACCCGGCCGCAAGCGGCTGACGTACCGCACCTCGAAGGTCAAGACGAAGAGGCCGATGAAGGTCGCGCTGGGCCCCGAGAAGGGCACGTACGGCGTCGGCCAGCCGCTGACGGTCAAGCTGAACCGGGCCGTGAAGACCCAGGCCGAGCGGGCCGTCGTCGAGCGCGGGCTGAAGGTCAGCTCGACGCCCGTGGCCGAGGGCGCCTGGTACTGGGTCGGCAACAAGGAACTCCACTACCGCCCCAAGGAGTACTGGCCCGCGGGCGCCCGGGTCCGGCTGGAGAGCCGGCTGGAGGGCGTCAAGGTGCGCGAGGGCGTCTACGCGAGCGCCGCGAAACCCCTCGAACTGAAGATCGGCGACCGCCTTGAGGCGGTCACCGACGCCTCCTCGCACGAGATGACCGTGTACCGCAACGGAGAAGAGATCAACACCATCCCGGTCACCACCGGCAAGGCGGGCTTCGAGACCCGCAACGGCAAGAAGGTGGTGCTGGAGAAGCAGTCGAGCGTCCGGATGACCGGCGCCAGCATCGGCGTCGGCGGCACCGGGGAGGACTACGACCTCCAGGTGTCCTGGGCGACCCGCGTCACCTGGAGCGGCGAGTACGTGCACGCCGCCCCGTGGTCCGTGGGCTCGCAGGGCGCCGCCAACGTCAGCCACGGCTGCACCGGGATGAGCACAGACGACGCCGCCTGGTTCTTCAAGACCGTACGGCCGGGCGACATCGTGGAGGTCGTCAACAGCTACGGCGAGGACATGGCCCCGTTCGGCAACGGCTTCGGGGACTGGAACCTCTCCTGGACCAAGTGGCAGGAGGGCAGCGCCCTGACGCCCGGCGTACGCGACGGCGGCGGCCCCTCCGAGGCGAGCCGGCTGCGGCCCGGGGTCTGAGCGGCCCGCCGAGCCCTACGGCCCGGCGGGGGAGCGCCGGGTCCGCCGGCGCCGGCCGCCCTCAGGCGCGTACGGCCGGCCGCAGCCGCAGCACTTCCGCCAGACCGTCCGCGAGCGCCGCCGGGTCGACCGGGTGCGCCACGGTGGCCTCCGCCCGGCTCCAGGTCGCCAGCCAGGCGTCCTGCGGGCGGCCGATGATCAGCAGGACGGGCGGGCACTGGAAGATCTCGTCCTTGATCTGCCGGCACACGCCCATGCCGCCGGCGGGCACCGCCTCGCCGTCGAGCACGCAGGCGTCGATGCCACCCCGCTCCAGCTCCGCCAGCACCGCGGGAAGCGTGGCGCACTCGACGTACTCCACCGGCGGCAAGTCCGCCGCGGGGCGGCGGCCGGCGGCGAGCCGGACCTGCTCGCGCGTGTTCGCGTCGTCGCTGTAGACCAGTACGCTGACCGGTCCTGCGGCCGTCGACTCCATGCTTCCTCCGGTGGTTCTCGGGCACCGCTCTCACCGCGGATGCTACTCCGCCCGGGGTGCGGCGGTGCAGTCCAGGGCCCCTCTGCGGTGCCTTGACACTCCGAACGGCACCCCCCGGAGTGAGGCGGAGATAAGGGACCGACATAATGTCGGACGTGGCGACAGCAACAGCAGCAGTAGAGACCGGGCACGCGCACCCGTCGGTCAACCGGCCGAACCTCACCAGCGTCGGAACCATCATCTGGCTGAGTTCCGAGCTGATGTTCTTCGCGGCCCTCTTCGCGATGTACTTCACCCTGCGTTCGGTGATGGGAGCGGACTACTGGAAGGAACAGTCCGAGGCCCTGAACGTTCCGTTCGCGCTCGGCAACACCACGATCCTGGTGCTCTCCTCCCTCACCTGCCAGCTCGGCGTGTTCGCCGCCGAGCGCGGTGACGTGAAGAAGCTGCGCATGTGGTTCACGGTGACCTTCATCATGGGTTCCGTCTTCATCGCCGGGCAGGTCACCGAGTACGTGGAGCTGGTGAAGCACGAGGGCATCTCGCTCTCCTCCGGCCCGTACGGCTCCGTGTTCTATCTGACAACCGGCTTCCACGGCCTGCACGTGACGGGCGGCCTGATCGCCTTCCTGCTGGTCCTGGGACGCACCTACGCGGCCAGACGGTTCACGCACCAGCAGGCGACCGCCGCGATCGTGGTGTCCTACTACTGGCACTTCGTCGACGTGGTCTGGATCGGCCTCTTCGCCACGATCTACTTGATCAAGTAACCGGCCGGGGAGCCGGCACCGAGAAGCACACCGACGCTGAAGATCCTGATACCGGGGTAATCCGTGAAAAAGCTCTCCGCACGACGGCGCCATCCGCTGGCGGCGCTCGTCGTCCTACTCATCGCGCTGGCGGCCACCGGGGGGCTGTACGCCACATTCGCGCCCACCGGTAAGGCGCAGGCCGACGAGACCAGCGCACAGTCCCTCGCCGTCGAAGAGGGACAGAAGCTCTACCGGGTCGGCTGCGCGAGCTGCCACGGCACCGGCGGGCAGGGCTCCAGCGACGGCCCCAGCCTCGTGGGCGTCGGCGCGGCTGCGGTGGACTTCCAGGTCTCCACGGGCCGGATGCCCCTGCAGCAGCAGGGCGCCCAGGCGCCGAAGAAGCCGAGCATCTACACCCAGAAGGAGATCGACCAGCTCGCCGCGTACGTCGCCTCCCTGGGCCCGGGCCCTGCGGTCCCCGAGGAGAGCCAGTACGACCCGGCGGGCGGCGACGTCGCCCGCGGCGGTGACCTGTTCCGTACCAACTGCGCGCAGTGCCACAACTTCACCGGCAAGGGCGGCGCCCTGACGGACGGCAAGTACGCGCCGAACATCGACGGCGTCGATCCGAAGCACATGTACGAGGCGATGCAGACGGGGCCGCAGAACATGCCGTCCTTCCCCGACAGGCTGCTGACCACCTCGGACAAGCAGGACATCATCGCCTACCTCGACGAGGTCGGCGGCGACGAGGCCGAGTCGCCCGGTGGCTTCAGCCTCGGCGGCCTCGGCCCCGTGAGCGAGGGTCTCTTCGCCTGGGTCTTCGGGCTCGGCTCCCTCGTCATCCTGACGATCTGGATCACCGCCCGCTCTGCAAAGGCCAAGAAGTCATGAGTAGCCAGGCTGGCTCCGAGAACGAGAACAACGGCGAGCACCTGCCGACCGTCCGGGAGGGCGAGGAGAGCGGGGGCGTCGCGGTCGAGGAGCGCGACCCGTTCGCCAACCCCGGCCTGCCGCCGCACGAGCCGCGCAAGCAGGACATCGACGAGCGGGCCGCCAAGCGCTCCGAGCGCACCGTCTCGCTGCTGTTCACGGTGTCGATGCTGGCGACCGTCGGCTTCATCGCCTCGTTCGTCGCGATCGACGTCGACAAGATCGTCTACATCTTCCCGCTCGGCCACATCAGCGCGCTGAACTTCGCGCTCGGCGTCACCCTGGGCCTCGCGCTGTTCTGCATCGGCGCCGGCGCCATCCACTGGTCCCGCACGCTGATGTCGGACGTGGAGGTCATCCAGGAGCGGCACCAGATCGCGTCCTCGGAAGAGACCAAGGCCATCACCAAGGCCCAGTGGCGCCAGGGCACCGAGGAATCGGCGATCGGCAGCCGCAAGATCATCCGCCGCACCATGCTCGGCGCGCTCACGCTGGTGCCGCTCGCCGGCGTCGTGCTGCTGCGCGACCTCGGCCCGCTGCCGGGCACCAAGCTGCGCCACACCCTGTGGGGCAAGGGCAAGCTGCTCATCAACATGAACACCGACGAGCCGCTGCGCCCGGAGGACATCACCGTCGGTTCGCTCTCCTTCGCCAAGCCCGAGGGGCTGAAGGAAGGCGACCACAACTTCAACACCGAGATCGCCAAGGCGGCCCTGATGCTCGTCCGGATCCACCCGGGCGACATCAAGGACCCGAAGTCGGCGGACTGGGGCCACGAGGGCATCCTGGCCTACTCCAAGATCTGCACGCACGTCGGCTGTCCCGTCAGCCTGTACGAGCAGCAGACGCACCACGTGCTGTGCCCGTGCCACCAGTCCACGTTCGACCTGTCCGACGGCGCGCGCGTGCTCTTCGGCCCGGCGGGTCACCCCCTGCCGCAGCTTAGGATCACGGTCAATGACGAGGGCTACCTGTACGCGCTCGGCGACTTCGACGAGCCGGTAGGCCCCAGCTTCTGGGAGCGCGGATGAGCACCACCACGACAGATACACGCCGCAAACCACCCGGCAGAGGCGAGCGGGTCGCGGACTGGGCTGACGCCCGCCTGGGCCTGCATGCGGCCGGCCGCAAGAACATCCGCAAGGTGTTCCCCGACCACTGGTCCTTCCTGCTCGGGGAAGTGGCCATGTACACCTTCCTGATCGTGCTGCTGACCGGTGTGTACCTGACGCTGTTCTTCAAGCCCAGCATGGCGGAGATCACCTACCACGGCTCGTACGCGCCGATGAACGGCGTGCACATGACCGAGGCGTACGCCTCCACGCTGGACATCAGCTTCGACGTCCGCGGCGGGCTGCTCATGCGGCAGATCCACCACTGGTCCGCGCTGATCTTCATCGCCGCCATGGCGACGCACATGATGCGCGTCTTCTTCACCGGCGCGTTCCGCAAGCCGCGCGAGGTCAACTGGCTCTTCGGCTTCACGCTGCTGGTCCTCGGCTGCATCGCCGGCTTCACCGGCTACTCGCTGCCCGACGACCTGCTCTCCGGCACCGGCGTCCGCTTCATGGAGGGCGCGACGCTGGCCACCCCGGTGATCGGCACCTACCTGGCGTTCTTCCTGTGGGGCGGTGAGTTCCCAGGGACGGACATCATCCCGAGATTCTTCGCCATCCATGTGCTCCTGGTGCCGGGCATCATGCTGGGGCTCTTCGTGCTCCACCTGATCCTGGTCTTCTACCACAAGCACACCCAGTTCGCGGGCTCCGGGAAGACCAACGACAACGTCGTGGGCGCGCCCTTCATGCCGATCTACGTCGCGAAGGCGGGCGGGTTCTTCTTCCTCGTCTTCGGCGTGGTCGCGGTGATCGCGGGGATGTTCACCATCAACCCGGTCTGGGATCTGGGACCGTACAGACCTGATCTGGTCTCCACCGGAGCCCAACCGGACTGGTATATGGGCTGGACCGAGGGTCTGATCCGGTTCATGCCCGGCTGGGAATGGAACATCCCCGGCGGCTACACGATCAACTTCGGGGTGTTCATCCCGCTGATGATCGTGGGCCTCGTCCCGATCGCGATGGTCGCCTACCCGTTCTTCGAGACCTGGGTCACCGGCGACCACCGCGAGCACCACACCCTGGACCGCCCGCGCAACGTGCCGACCCGCACCGCCTTCGGGGTGGCCTGGCTGACCTGGGTCTTCGTGCTGCTGATGGCCGGTGGCAACGACCTGTGGGCGACGCACTTCCACCTCTCGATCGAGTCGATCACGTGGTTCGTGCGGGTCTCCTTCTTCGCCGCCCCGGTGCTGGCCTTCTGGATCACCCGGCGCATCTGCCTCGGGCTGCAGCGGCGGGACCGCGAGAAGGTTCTGCACGGCCGGGAGACGGGCATCATCAAGCGGCTGCCGCACGGCGAGTTCATCGAGGTGCACGAGTCGCTGTCGCAGGACGAGATGCACAAACTCACCGCGCACGACCAGCACGCGCCGCTGGAGCTCGGCCCGACGGTCGACGACAACGGCGTGGTGCGCAAGCAGGGCCCGGTGGAGAAGCTGCGGGCCAGGCTGTCGCAGGGCTACTACGGCGAGTCCGGTCAGATCGCGAAGCCGACCAGGCGCGAGTACGAGGAGATCACCAGCGGTCACGGGCACCACTAGGGCCTGTCCGCCGCCGGGCGATCACCGCCGGGGCCCCCGTCCAGCAGTTGGACGGGGGCCCTTCGGCGTACTCTGCGGTCGATAGGCTGACGCCCGACAACTGAGACGACCCCGGGACGGTGTGCCATGAGCGTGCAGACGGCAGCAGGAGGCGACAGCACGGCGGCGCGTTCCTGGCCGGATGTCATCAGCGCGCTGATCGCCGGGCAGGACCTGGGCGCCGAGGACACCGCCTGGGCCATGGACCAGATCATGTCGGGCACCGCGAGCAACGCGCAGATCGCCGGGTTCGCGGTCGCCCTGCGCGCCAAGGGCGAGACGGTCGCGGAGATCTCCGGGCTCGTGCGCACGATGTACGCGCACGCCAACACCATCGCCGTCCCGGGGCCGACCGTGGACGTCGTCGGCACCGGCGGCGACCGGGCCCGTACGGTCAACATCTCCACCATGTCCGCGATGGTCGTCGCCGGGACCGGCGCCAAGGTCGTCAAGCACGGCAACCGGGCCGCGTCCTCCGCCTCCGGCGCCTCCGACGTGCTGGAGAAGCTGGGGGTCAACCTCGACCTGGCGCCCGAGCGGGTCGCCGAGGTCGCGGAGGAGGCGGGCATCACGTTCTGCTTCGCGGTCAAGTTCCACCCCGCGATGCGGCATGTCGCGCAGACCCGCAAGGAGCTGGGGGTCAGCACCCCGTTCAACTTCCTCGGCCCGCTCACCAACCCGGCCAGGGTCGGCGCGCAGGCCACCGGCGTCGCGGACGCCCGGATGGCGCCGATCATGGCCGGGGTGCTGGCCGAGCGCGGCACCTCGGCGCTCGTCTTCCGCGGCGACGACGGGCTGGACGAGCTGACGACGACGGCCACCTCCCAGGTGTGGACCGTGCGCGGCGGCGCGGTGCGGCAGGAGCGCTTCGACCCCCGGGACGTCGGCATCGAGCTGGTGCCGGTGGAGGCGCTGCGGGGCGCGGACGCCTCGTACAACGCCGATGTCGCCCGCCGGCTGCTGGCCGGCGAGACCGGCCCGGTGCGCGACGCGGTGCTGCTGAACGCGGCGGCGGCGCTCACCGCCCTGGACACCGACGCGGACGGCCCGCTGCCCGACCGGATCGCGGCGGGCATCGTACGGGCCGCGGAGTCGATCGACTCGGGCTCCGCGCTGCGGGCGCTGGAGCGCTGGGTCGCGGCCAGCAACCGCTGAGGCGGGGCGGGGGTTTCCCGGTACGGGCGGCCCCTGCCGAAATCCGGAGGGTTGCGGACAGTCCGGGCAACCGGGTTGCGCCGCGGCTCTCCGGTGCGCATACTCCTGACCAGGTCACGAGCGACAGCGATCAAGGCCCCGGCCCGCTGTCCGGCAACCCTCCGTCCGTGGCGGGGTGCCCCGGGTGATGACCGGGCCGCAGGCAGCGAGGTCTGCGGCAAGCGCGGACCCCTCGCGAATCCAGGGGTCCTGGTCGGCCGAGGGAGTACCGCCGTGAGCAAGCGAATGCGCTAGGGGCCTTCAGCCCCTCGCCGCCGCGCGCGTCTATCCGCAGGGTCTCCGCCGAGCGTCGCGCGCGTCCTTTCCGGGCCGTACGGGCCCGTCACCCCGCACATCTCGACGCCTGCTCACGGGAGTTCCGCATGTCCGCGTCCACGCTCACCCCCGCCTGTCTGCCCGTCCTCGGCCGGGATGTCCGCGCCCCGCTCGTCACCGGCAGCGACGCCGAGTACGCCGCCCTGGACTACGCCGCCAGCGCCCCGGCGCTCCAGCGCGTCTGGGACGACGTCGCCGCCTACGCGCCGTACTACGGCAGCGTGCACCGCGGCGCCGGGTACCTCTCCCAACTCTCCACCGAACTCTTCGAGTCCAGCCGTGCGACGGTCGCCGGGTTCCTCGGCTGCCGCCCCGACGACCAGGTCGTCTTCACCCGCTCCACCACCGACTCGCTCAACCTGCTGGCGACCGCGCTGCCGCCGGGCACCGAGGTCTACGTCTTCGAGACCGAGCACCACGCCGCCCTGCTGCCCTGGCAGCACGACGGGTCCGCGGCCGGCCGGGTCACCGTGCTCGCCGCGCCCGGCAGCCCCGAGCAGGCCGTGGCGGCGCTGGACTCGGCGCTCGCCGCGCGGGTCGGCGACGGCCCCGCGCTGGTGTGCGTGACGGGCGCCTCGAACGTCACCGGCGAGCTGTGGCCCGTACGGGAGCTGACCGCGGCGGCGCACCGGCACGGGGCGCGGCTGGTCCTGGACGCGGCGCAGTTGGCGCCGCACCACCCGGTGGACGTGGCCGAGCTGGGCGTGGACTGGGTGGCCTTCTCCGGGCACAAGCTGTACGCGCCCTTCGGCGCCGGCGTCCTCGCCGGGCGGGCGGACTGGCTCCAGGCCGCGCCGCCGTACCTCGCGGGCGGCGGCGCCAGCCGGCGGGTGCTGCGCGCGGTGGACGGGGGAGTGGACGTCGAGTGGCAGACGACGGCGGCGCGGCACGAGGCGGGGTCGCCGAACGTCATCGGCGCGTACGCGATCGCGTCGGCGTGCAAGGCGCTGACGGAGGCCGGGTTCGGCGAACTGGTCGCCCGGGAGCGGGCGCTGGTGGCGCGGGTGCTCGACGGGCTCGCGGCGCTGCCGGGGGTGCGGGTGCTGTCGCTGTTCGGCGCGGACGCGGCGCGGGTCGGGGTGATCTCGTTCGTGGTCGAAGGATGGAGCAGCTCGCATCTGGCGGCGGCGCTGTCGGCGGAGCACGGGATCGGCGTGCGCGACGGGCTGTTCTGCGCGCACCCGCTGGTGCGGGCGCTGCTCGGCGAGGCGGGGGAGTCGGCGGAGTGCGGGGGCGGCGCGGCGGACGGTGAGCGGCCGCTGAACGCGGTGCGGGTGAGCTTCGGGGCGGGCACGCCGGACGAGCACGTGGACCGGTTCCTGGCGGCGCTGGGGTCGCTGGTGCGCGACGGGGCGCGGTGGTCGTACCGCACGGTGGACGGCCGCTGCGTCCCCGCCTCCGCCGCGGCACCCGCGGTGGCCTGAGCCCGGCAGGGGCCCGCGGCTACCTCGGGTTGCCGGTCCCGGCAGGCCGCCCGGCCAGCGCGCTGCCGATCAGCACCATGCGCAGCGTCCGTTCGGCCGCGTCCGCCAGGAACTCCCGGGCGCGCAGCAGGGCTTCCGGCAGCGCCATCGGGCCGGGGATGATGGTCCCGTAGGCGTCGACGCCCGTGCCGTGGACCTCCTCCGCGCCCTCGCCGATCGTCCCGGCGAGGGCCAGGACCGGGCGGCCGTGGAGCTTGGCGCGGCGCGCCACCTCCGCGGGCACCTTGCCGCGCGGGGTCTGGTGGTCGAGGGCGCCCTCCGCGGTGATGACGAGGTCGGCGGCGGCCAGCCGGGCGTCGAGGTCGAGGTGGCCGAGGAGCACCTCGAACCGCGGCAGGAGGCGGGCGCCGACCGCCGCGAGGCCCGCGCCGAGGCCGCCGGACGCGCCGGTGCCGGCACCCAGGCGCAGGTCCGTGCCGGGGACCGGGAGGTCGCGGGTGAGGACGTCGGCCCAGCGGTCGAGGGCGGCGGCCAGCTCCTCGACCTGCTGCGGGGAGGCGCCCTTCTGCGGGCCGAAGACGCGGGCGACGCCGCGGGGGCCGCAGAGCACGTTGTACGGGTTGCAGGCCACCAGCAGCTCCGTCCCGGCGAGCCGGGGGTCGAGGCCCGCGGAGTCGATGCGCGCGAGGCGGGCGAGGGCGGCGCCGCCGGGGGCGAGGTCGCGGCCTTCTGCGTCGAGGAGCCGGGCGCCCAGGGCCGTCAGGGCCCCGGCGCCGCCGTCGGAGGTGCCGGAGTCGCCGCAGCCGACGATGATGCGGCGTACGCCCCGGTCGAGCGCGGCGCGGATCAGCTCGCCGACCCCGTACGTCGTGGTGCCGCCCGGGTCGCGCCGCGGGCGCGGCACGAGCGCGAGACCCGCGACGGCCGCCATCTCCACCACGGCCGTGGTGGAGTCGCCGAGGAGGGCGAAGTGGCTCTCCAGCCGGTCGCCGAGCGGTCCGGTGGCGGCGTACGGGACGAGCCGCCCGCGGGTCGCGGCGGCCAGCGCCTGCGCCGTACCCTCGCCGCCGTCGACGAGCGGGATCAGGTCGACGGCGGCGTCCGGCAGCACCCGGCCGACGCCTTCGGCGATGGCCTCGGCGGCGGCCTCGGCGGACAGGGACTCCTTGAAGCCGCTGGGGGCGACGACGAGGCGGTCGAGCATGAGGTCTCCTGAGGGTCGGAGCGGTGTACGGGAGTCCGCGGCCGGCGGGCGGCGGTTCAGTCGTCGAGGACGGGCACGCCGAGCAGCGGCCAGGCCGCGAGGGCGAAGAGCAGCACCAGCGCCGCCGTCAGCGGCGCCAGCACCGCGGCCGTACGCAGCAGGTCCCGCGGCGTGTACGTCGCCACACCCGGTATGCCGGAGAAGAGCGCGACGGGCTTGGCGGACGCCGGCAGCGTCTGGCAGAAGCCCGCCGCCGCGGTGGACGCCAGCGCGGCGGCCACCGGGTTGACCCCGGCGGCCAGCGCCGCGGCGATGACCAGCGGGACGAGCACGCTGGAGCGCGCGGAGCGGGACTGCAGCACGAGATGCGCCGCGGTGCTCACGGCGACCACCCCGGCGAGGAACGCCCACGCGGGCACGGAAGAGCCGCCGGGGAGCCCGGAGACCAGCCACGCGGCGGCCTCCGACTCCGACAGCGCGATGCCCATCGCCATCGTCGCCGCCATGAACAGCAGCAGCGACCACGGCACCGTGCGCAGCGCGTCCTTCAGCCGTACGGTCCCTATCGCCGGCGACGCCGCGACCACCGCGCCGATCAGCGCCACCACCGCCGGCGGCACCCGGTGCAGCGGCTCGCTGCACCACAGCACCACCACCGTGCCCAGCAGCAGCGCGCAGCGCGCCTCGGCCTGCGACAGCGGCCCGGTGACCGGCTGTTCCGTGTGCTCCTGGATCTGCTCGGCGGTCAGGTGCACCGGGCCCTTGCGGTCCGCGCGCCTCGTCATCGTCAGCAGCACCACCTCGGCGGCGAGATGGGCGCTGGCGATCGCCAGCGGCAGCCCGAGCAGCAGCCACTCGGTGAAGCCGATCTGCTCCCCGGTCGCCTCCCACAGCACCGACACCGTGATCAGGTGCGCCCCGGCGCCGATGAGGGTCGCCACCGCGGAGAGCAGGATGACGGTGGGGAAGAGCAGCGCCAGCATCACCACCAGCCGCTTCCGCTCGCCCAGCGCCCTGGCCAGGGCGAGGAACACCGGCAGCGCGAGCGCCGCCCGGCCGGAGGTGGCCGGCACGGCGAAGGCGGTGACGACGAGCGCCGCCGTCGTCAGGTGCACCAACTGCCGTACGGAGTGCGCCCCGGTGACCAGGAACACCGCCGCCCGGCCCGCGAGGCCCGTACCCGCCACCGCGGCGGCGAGCACGAACGCGCAGATCAGCAGCCACACCGTCTCGTCGCCCAGGGTGCCGAACAGCGTCTCGCTGTCCAGCACCCCGGTGACGACGAGCGCGAGGCCCGCGCCCAGCGCGATGAACGTGTCGTCGATGGGCGTGCCGATCCAGGCGCAGGTCGCCAGCGCGAACACGGCGAGGGTCAGGCGCCCGTCGGCCGTCAGCCCCGGGGCGTTGCCCGGGACGGCCAGCAGGGCGCAGATGCTGAGGGCCACGCACAACGTCGCGGTCTGGCGCAGGGAGAGGCTCACGGGAAAGAGCCTCCGCGGCGGCCGTGAGCCTCTGATGAGCCGAAGATTAAGGAGATTTCACCTTTTACCCGGGCGTCATCCGAACGAGTGTCAGCGCGACAGCCCGGGTTCATCCGGCCGGCGGGCCGGCAGCCGGTAACCCATGCCGCGTACGGTCTCCACCCGCTCGGCGCCCATCTTCTTGCGCAGCGCGCGCACGTACACGTCCACGATGTTGGAGCCGGGGTCGAAGTCGTAGCCCCACACGTGGGAGAGGATCTGCTCGCGCGAGAGCACCTGCCCGGGGTGGCGCAGGAAGAGTTCGAGGAGCACGAACTCCCGGGCCGTCAGGTCCACCATGCGCCCGCCGGCCTGCGCCCGGCGCGTGCGCAGGTCGAGCGAGAGGTCGCCGCTGCGCAGCACCGTCACCTCGGGCGCCCGCGCGGCGGTACGCAGCCGCAGCCGCACCCGGGCGAGCAGCTCCTCGAACCGGAACGGCTTGGTCATGTAGTCGTCGGCGCCGCCTTCGAGGCCCGCGACGGTGTCGGTGACCGACGCCCGCGCGGTGAGCACGATCACCGGCACCGTCGAGCGCGCCTCGCGCAGTTGGCGCAGCACGGTGAAGCCGTCCCGGCCGGGCAGCCCGATGTCGAGGACGACCAGGTCGAAGCCGCCCGTGAGGGCGAACTCGAACGCGGTGTCGCCGTCCGCGGCGACGGTGGTGGTGAAGCCGTTGGCGCGCAGCCCCTTCTCCACGAAGGAGGCGATGCGTTCCTCGTCCTCGGCGATGAGAATCCGGTTCATCACAGACCCTCCTGAAGGATCAGGGTAAAGGTGGCCCCGCCGCCTTCGGTGGGGCTGAGTTCGACGTGCCCGCGGTGGCCCTCCGCGATGGCCTTGACGATGGCCAGACCCAGGCCCGCGCCGCCGCCGCGGGAGCCGCGGCGGGCGGTGCCGCGGCGGAAGCGCTCGAAGATGAGGTCGGCGTCCTGCGGCGGGATGCCGGGGCCGCTGTCGGCGACGTACAGCTCGACGTGCCCTTCCGCGGTCCGCGAGCCGATCCGGATCCGCCCGCCGGGCGCGGTGTGCTGCACCGCGTTCTGGGCGAGCTGCACCATGGCCTGCGTGACGCGCTGCGGGTCGAGGCGCATCTCGCCCTCGGCGACCTCGCTCAGCTCCCAGTCCCGCTCGCCCAGGGTCCTGGCCTTGACGAACACGTCCGCGGTCAGCTCCGCCAACTGCACCGGCTCCGGCTCGACGAAGTCCGGCCGCTCGGCCTTGGCGAGCAGCAGCAGGTCCTCCACGATCCGCGTCATCCGGTCCAGTTCGTCGGTGACCAGCCGCAGCGTCTCCTCGCGCTCCGCCGGGTCATCGCCCATCAGCTCCAGGTGCCCGCGCACGATGGTGATGGGCGTACGCAGCTCGTGCCCGGCGTCATCGACGAACTCCCGCTGGGCGGCGAACGCCCGCTCCAGCCGGTCCAGCATGGCGTTGAACGTCGCCGCGAGCGCTGCCGTCTCGTCCCGGTCGGCCCGTCCGCGCACCGGGATCCGCCGGGTCAGGTCCTGCTCCGTCAACTGCGCGGCGGTCTGTCCCACCAGCCGTACGGGCGCCAGGATGCGGCCCGCCACCGCCCAGCCGATGGCGCTGACGACCACCAGCGCCATGGCCGAGATCATCAGCATGATGACGAACACATCGCTCACCTGCTCGCGTTCGCGTTCGGTGTGGATGGCGACGACGAACGCCGCCGCGTCCGGCTCCTCCTTCGCGCCGATGCCGACCTTGGCCCAGCGCACCTCGCCCGAGGGCCGGTCGAGGGAGCCCGTGCGGTCGCCGGACTCGAAGATCGCCCTGCGGCCCGCCTTGTCGTTCTCCAGCGGCTGGGACATCGTCAGATCCCGCGGCTGGACGAGCTGCTTCGGCCCGTCGCGCTGGCGCACCAGGCCCAGCAACTCCTCGTCCGGGTCGGCGTACTGCCGCTCCAGGAAAACGGTCAGCAGCCGTTCCGGGTCGGTGAAGGGGCGGCTCGTCTCGGGGTCGACGCCCCGCTCGTAGAGGCTGGCGAACTCCCGCGTCTCCTGTGCCAGCAGCCGGTCGACCCGGTGCTCCAGGTCGCGCAGCAGGATGGAGCGGGTGGTGCCGGCGACGGCGGCCAGGGCTGCCGTCATCACCACCAGCAGCAGCAGCAGAATGCGGGCACGCGCGGAGATCATCGATCAGTCGTCGAGCTCATCGTCGTCGTTGCCGCCGCCGGAGTCGTCCCCGGTGTCGTCCGCGTCGTCGTCACCGCTCGCGCTGCCCGACGGATCGGTCGAGGGGCCGTCGCGCACCGGCGGCGGCGAGACGGTCTGCTTGCCCGTCTCCCTGCCCGTCTCCTCGCCCGGCGACGTGCCGGTCGACGGCGAGGTGGACTCCGGCGGGGAGGACGAGCCGCCCTCCATCTCCACCCGCGCGGGCGGACTGGGGTCCTCCGGGTCGTCGGTCAGGGCGTAGCTGGTCGCGGCGACGCCCAGCGGGATCGCCACCACGGCGGTCAGTGCGGCCATGCGCTTCGAGAAAGCCATGCGTCCGAGGCTGCGGCCGGCGGGTGCCGCACAGCGTGAAGGACGGATGAGAGATTCTTCATCTACGGCCCCGAGCGCACACCGCGCTATTCCTCCAGGCCGATGGCGAACGCCGCTTCGAGGTCGTGCTGCGAGTACGTACGGAAGGAGATGTGCGTCTCGGTCCCCGCCACGCCCGGGACCTTGCTGATCCGGCCCGGGATCACGTCGGCCAGATCGTCGTGGCGCGCCACCCGGACGATGGCGATCAGATCGTGCGCCCCCGTGACCGAGTACACCTCGCTGACCCCGTCGATCGCGGCGATCGACTCCGCGATCTCGGGAATGCGGTCCACGTCGGTGTTGATCAGAACGATCGCAGTGATCATGTGTTCGCTCTCCCTCTCGGACCCGCGTGCGGCGCTCACTCTATCTGTCTGCCTAAGACCTCGCTCCAGGTCGTAGGGTGGGGGCACGGCCTGCGACGACGGTCGGTGCGCCGGGCCGGCGCCGGCGCCGGAAGGACCGGCCGAAGCCGCGGGGATCGCTGAAGCGGAAGGGTGACCGGTGGTGGAGCCGAGGGAAGGCTCGGGCGAATCCTCCGAGGAGGACGCGGCCGAGGTGCTCGACGGCCCGCTGCCCGAAGGGGTGCGCCGCCGGATCGTCACCCTGGCCGACGAGTCCTTCGGCGGCCTGACCGTCGCGGAGCTGCCGCCGCAGTTGCGGCAGTACGCCCGCTTCACCCCGTCCCGCCGTGTCAAGCTCGCCGGCAACGCCATCGCCGCCGCGCTGGAGGCCGACGCCGCCTTCCGCGACCGGATCGCCGAGCGGGCCGCGGAGCTCCAGCCCGAGCTGGCCGCCGCGCTGCGCGGCGGCAGCCCGCCGGCCGCCGCCGAGCCCGTCGACGTCGCGGCCCTCGCGTACCTGCTGCGGCCCCCCGGCTGGGTCAAGCTCATCGCCGCCGCCGGCGAGGAGGAGCAGCGCGCCGGCGCCGAGCGGGCCGGCGAGGAAGCGGCCCGCGAGCTGGCCCGGCTGCGTACGGAACTGTCCGAGGCCCGCGCCGCCGCCCGCGGCGAGTCGGAGCGCACCCGGCACGAACTGGAGGCGCTGCGGCGCGAGAACGAGGGCCTGCACCGGCGGCTGCGCAGCGCGCTCAGCGACGTCAAGCGCGGCGAGGCCGCCGTCCGCAAACTCCAGCAGGAGACCGCCGCGGGACGCGAGGAGGCCGCCGCCCACCTGGCCGCCGCCGAGAGCGAGGCCCGCCGGCTCCGCGCCCGCCTCGGCGAGGCCGAGTCCGGCCTGGAGGCCAGCCGCCGGGCCGCCCGCGAGGGGCGCAGCGTGGAGGACATGCGCGTACGGCTCCTCCTCGACACCGTACTCGACGCCGCCCAGGGGCTCCGCCGCGAACTCGCCCTGCCGCCCGCCCGGATGACCCCGGCGGACACCGTGGGCGCGGTCGAGCCCGGCACGATGTCGCCGAAGGACGTGGCCGCCCGCGCCCTGTCCGCCACCGACCCGGCGCTCCTCGACCAACTGCTCGCGCTGCCGCAGGCGCACATGGTCGTCGACGGCTACAACGTCACCAAGACCGGCTATCCGACCCTCCCGTTGGAGAAGCAGCGCCTGCGCCTGCTCGGCGGCCTCGCCGGCCTCGCCGCGCAGACGGGCGCGGAGGTGACGTGCGTGTTCGACGGCGCGGAGCTGGCCGCGCCGGTGCTGCTCGCGCCGCCGCGCGGGGTGCGGGTGCTGTTCAGCAAGCCGGGCGAGACCGCGGACGAGCTGATCCGCCGGCTCGTCCGGGCCGAACCCACCGGCAGACCCGTCGTGGTGGTCTCCGCCGACCGCGAGGTCGCCGACGGCGTCGCCGCCGCGGGCGCCAGGCCCGTATCGTCCGCGCTGCTCCTCAAGCGGCTTGCGCGGAGCTGACAACCCGGGGAAACACGGGCGAGTTCGGACAACCCTGCCGTCCCTCGCGGGTGCGGACAGTTCGCCGCTCCGAGTCCAACTCGTTGTCGAACAGTGACTACTGGCCGTGTGATGTGAGTAAAGAAACGCGCTTCGGGGGGACTTTTTTGCCTGAGGGATTTGAACGGATCACCCGTGCCTCGTTAGTGTCTGGCCCGAACCTTCGTGCTGTCGATCGCTCAACCGGGGCGACGACGAAGGTCCCGCCGGTACCGGGGCATCCCCAAAGCCACGGTCGGGCGGCTGGAGGAAGAGGAGCTCGCCTTCGTGGCGTCCCACCGTCGACCGAAGCAGCCGAACCGGGCCAGGGTCACCGTCTTCACCGCGACCGCCGCCGCGGCCGTCGCCCTCTCCACCCAGAGCGCGCAAGCAGCCCCCGACAAGGACGACGTCAAGCGGCAGGTCGACAACCTGTACGAGGACGCCGAGCGCGCCACGGAGAAGTACAACGGCGCCAAGGAGCGGCAGGACGAGCTCGAAGAGGACGTCAAGGAGCTCCAGGACAAGGCCGCCCGCGGCCAGCAGGAGCTCAACGACCTCCGCGACGGCCTCGGTTCGCTGGCCACCGCCCAGTACCGCAGCGGCAGCATCGACCCCTCCGTGCAGCTCTTCCTCTCCTCCGACCCGGACACCTACCTGGACAAGGCGTCCACGATGGACCGGGTCAGCGGCAAGCAGGCCGAGTCGCTGGAACGCATCGCCGACAAGCAGCGCAGCCTCGCGCAGCAGCGCCAGGAGGCGGGCGAGAAGCTCAAGGACCTGGAGGAGACCCGCAAGGAGCTGGGCTCCCAGAAGAAGAAGGTCCAGGACAAGCTGAGCGACGCCCGCGCGCTGCTCAACGAGCTGACCGAGGAGGAGCAGGCCGCGCTCGCGGAAGAGGAGCAGCGCGCCAGCCGCGAGGCGGAGGACCGCGTCGACCTCGGCGACGTCGCCCCCGGCTCCTCCCACGGCGCGGCCGCCCTGTCCGCGGCGCAGAGCAAGCTGGGCGCCCCGTACGTCTACGGCGCCACCGGCCCCAGCTCCTTCGACTGCTCGGGCCTCACCGGCTGGGCCTTCTCGCAGGCCGGCGTCGCGCTACCGCGCATCTCGCAGGACCAGGCCAACGTCGGCACCCGGATATCCTCGGTCAGCCAGCTCCAGCCCGGGGACCTCGTGTTCTTCTACAGCGACCTGCACCACGTGGGCATCTACGCGGGCAACGGCCAGATCATCCACGCTCCGAAGCCGGGCGCGGTCGTGCGCTACGAGGCCGTCGGAAACATGCCGTTCATGTGGGGCGCGCGCGTCTGACGCCGGCCGCGGCGCCTGTTGCGTGCGCCGCGGTTCGTTGCGGCCGCCGTGCCGCCCGTTCGGGCGAATTGCCGACACCGCGCGTTTCGAACGCCCCGCGGGTGACCTGCGTCGGCACCCGGGCGCCGACATCGCGCCCGGGGGCGGTTCTTGGTCCGCGCGTAGTCGCGTGGTTACTGTCTGCCGCGTGTCAGCACATCGACGATCCACCCGGCCCGGCGGTGCCGGCCGGCTGCGTACCGGCGTCCTCGCCGCCGCCGCGGCGGCGGCGCTGTCCGGCTCGCCCGCCGTCTTCTCCGGTCTCTCCGACGCGGCCCTGGCCGCCCCCGACGACCACGCCGAGGCCAGGGAGCGCGTACACGACCTCTACGCCCGGGCAGAGCGGGCCACCGAGAAGTACAACGCGGCCAAGGAGCGCACCGAGGAGCTGCGCCGCAAGGCGGAACTCCTCCAGGACCGCGCCGCCCGCGACCTCGCCCGGATCAACCGGATGCGCACCGAACTCGGTTCGCTCGCCGGTGCCCAGTACCGTTCCGGCGGCATCGACCCGAACCTGACCCTGATCCTCTCGGAGAGCCCCGAGGGCTATCTGGAGAAGGCCGCCACCCTGGAGCGCATCGGCAACCGGCAGAGCGGCCGGCTGCGCCAACTCGTCAGCCTTCAGCGCGGGCTGGAGCAGCAGCGGGTACGGGCCAGGGACACCCTCGCGGACCTGGAGCGCGAACGCGACGCGCTGGCCGGGCACAAGCGCGAGGTCACCGACCGGCTCGCGGAGGCGCGGCGGCTCCTCAACTCGCTGCCGAAGGAGGAGCGCCCGGACACCGGCGGTGACCGCGCCTCCCGCTCCGCCCCGGCGCCCGACCTCGCACCGGCACCGGCCCCGGCACCGGCCTCCGGCCGCGGCGCGCTCGCGGTGGCGGCGGCGCGGGGCGCGATCGGCACCCCGTACGTGTGGGGCGGCGCGGCCCCCGGCGGGTTCGACTGCTCGGGGCTGACGCAGTGGGCCTACGGCAAGGCCGGGGTGTCGATCCCGCGCACGTCGCAGGCGCAGCGCTACGCGGGCCGCCAGGTGCCGCTGGGCCAGGCGAAGCCGGGGGACCTGGTGACGTACCGGGCGGACGCGAGCCACGTGGCGATGTACGTGGGCGGTGGCCAGGTCGTCCACGCCCCGTACCCGGGCGCGTCGGTGCGCTACGACCCGGTGGGAATGATGCCGGTCGCCTCGGTGACCCGGCCGTAGGCGGCGGACGGGGGCGCGGTTTGCCGCCGCGCCCCCACGCATCCGCCGCACCCCCATGCATCCGCTACGTCCCCCTTACGTCCCCCGCACTCCCGCCCCAGGGTAGGCCGCCCCTCTGACAACGCGGCCCCGGTCACCCGCGCCGCGCCCCCGCCCGCCGGAGCGTCGTACGCTCGTCGGTGTGGCAGGCGTACGGACCGTGGTGCTGGTGCTCTGTGCCGGGCTGGTCGCCGTGCTGCTCGGCGGTTGCGGCGACGGCGGTGAGCCCGGCGACGCCACCCGCGCCATCGCCGACCTGCTACGGCAGCGTTCCGCCGCCGTCCGCGACGGCGACGAGGCCGCGTACCTCGGCACCGTCGACCCGCGGTCCGGCCCGTACCGGCAGCAGCAGCGCACCGCCTTCCGCAACCTCGACGCCCTCCCGCTCGCCGCCTGGACCCAGCGCCTCGACGACCCCGCGCGCGACACCGTGCCCGCCACCGCCGACCGCACCACCGCCGACGTCCGCCTGACCTACCGCCTCCGCGGCTACGACACCGGCGACGCGACCGCCGGCCAGCGGCTGGAGTTCGTACGCCGCGACAGCCGCTGGTACGTCGCGGGACCCGCGCCCGGCAGCCGCCCGCAGCCGTGGGACCAGGGCCCGTTGGCCGTCGTACGCGGTACCCGCAGCCTCGTGCTCGGCGCCGGCCACCCCGAGGCCCGACTGCGCGACATCGCCGCCGTCGCCGACCGCGCGGTGCCCGACGTCTCCGCCGCGTGGGGCGGCGCGTGGGCGCGCCGCGTCGTGGTGCTGGTGCCCGCGTCGCAGGCGGCGATGGGGGAACTGCTCGGCGCGGGGCCCACGGCCTACGCGGGCGTCGCCGCCGTCACCACCGGCCGGCACCGGGACCGCACGCCCGCCGACCGCGTCGTGGTCAACCCCGAGGCGTACGACACGCTCGGCACCCTGGGCCGCCGTATCGTCCTCACCCACGAGACCGTCCACGTCGCCACCCGCGCCGACACCTCCCCGGCCACGCCCCTCTGGCTCTCCGAGGGCTTCGCGGACTGGGTCGCCTTCCGCAGCGCCGACCGCGACCCCCGCCTGGGCGCACCCGAACTCGCCCGCGCGGTGACCGCGGGCCGGCTGCCACAGGACCTCCCCGCCGCCGCCGACTTCACCACAGGCGGCGGAGACCGGGTCGCCGTGGCGTACGGCGAAGCGTGGCTGGCGGCCCGGATGGTCGCCGACGAGTGGACCCCGGACCGCCTCGTGGCGCTCTACCGCGCCGTGGGCGGGGCGGAGTCCCGTGAGAAGGCCGTCGGCCCGGCGCTGCGGGCGGAGCTGGGCGTGAGTCTCGGGGAGTTCACGGCACGGTGGCGGACGTATCTGGACCACGAGTTGGGCTGAGCGCCACGCGCGAGTTTTTGCCTGAGAGGCAAGGTGTTTGACTCTGGGGCACGCGCGGTGGCTCAATGGCCGGTATGAGCACCGACCACCCTCAGGCCCCCCACCTGCGCGAGCTGCGCCGGCGGGCCGGGCTGACGCTGGAGGCCGCGGCCGCCAGGGTCGAGCTTTCGCCGGCTCATCTCTCCCGGCTGGAGACCGGGCAGCGGCAGCCCTCGCTGCCGGTGCTGCTCAAGTTGGCCCGGGTCTACGGTACGACGGTTTCCGAACTGCTCGGCGAGGTGTCCTCGGCGCAGACCTCCGTCGTGCGGGGGGCCGAGGTGCCGGTGCGGGAGGCCGGGGGGTGGTCGTACCGGCAGGCCGGGGGGACGGACCGGGGGATGCAGGCGCTGCGGGTGTCCGTGCCGTACGACGCCGAGCACCGCGATCTCGTCCGGGTCCATCCCGGCGAGGAGTGGCTTTACGTGCTCGACGGGCGGATGCGGCTCGTGCTCGGCGACCGGGAGCACCTGCTGGACCCCGGGGACAGCGCCCAGTTCGACTCCCTCACCCCGCACCGCATCGCCGCCGCCGAGCCCGGCGGGCTCGCGCTGCTCTTCGTCCACACGCTGCTGCAGAGCGCCGTCGCCGGGCTGTGCCTCGGCGACGGCACCCGGCACTGACCCCAAGGAGACCGCCGTGTCCAAGCGGATTGAAGAGAGATTCCCCCGCGGCCTGGTGATCCGCCTCATCGTCTACATCTTCGTCGGCCACCTCTTCGCCGCGTTCCTGCTGCTCCTCTTCAAGGCGGGCGGCGGCGCATAGAACGCGAAGGGGATACCCGGGTACGCGGACCTCACCACGTCAGCAGGCCGTTCTCCCGCGCCGCACGCTGCCGCGGCACCGGAGCCTCCCCGTCCCCCGGCCCGGCCGACGGCCCCGCCGTCGACCGCCACAGCCGCCGGCACGCCACCACCGTCGCCGCGACCAGCAGCCCGTTCCGCAGCGCCAGCAGCGCGATCCCGAACCCGGTGCTCCCCACGACCTCCCCGAACCACACCGGGAACTCCGCCAGCGTCACCCCCGTCGCCGCCAGCACCAGCCCGGCGGGCAGCGCCATCCGCGCCGCCCGCACCGTCAGGCACACCGCCGCCAGGCCGACGAGCCAGAGCAGGTACTGCGGGCTGATCACCCGGCTCGTGGTCGTGAACAGCAGCGCCCCCGCGAACGCCGCCTCGCACCCCGTCGTCGCCGTGAACTCCCGCGCCCGCAGCCGCCACAGCACCAGCCAGCCCATCGCCAGCACCGAGAGCCCCAGCGCCAGGTCGCTGACCACGCCGACGCCGGGACCGAGGAACTCCATGGAGCCGTAGTGCAGTTCCACCGTCCCCTCCCAGCCGTGGTGCCTGCCGACGTGGAAGACCAACGCCCCCAGCGACTCCACCTCCGTACCGCGGTCGCGCTGCGCGGTGACGAAGTCGAACGCCCCCGGCATCGCCACGGCCGCCAGCAGCGCCACCCCCGCCGCCGTACCCGCCGCCGCGCCCCACGACAGCCGCGTCGCCCGCCCGCGCGCCGCGCCCAGCAGCACCAGCACCGGCCACACCTTCAGCATCGCGCCGAACCCCGCCAGCGCCCCCGCCACAGCCGGCCGCCGGGCCGCGGCGAGCAGCGCCGCGACGGCGACGGCGGTGACCATCACGTCGTAGCGCGCGTACGCGGTCGGTCCCAGCAGCGGCACCCCCGCCACCCAGAACCACGCCCCCGCCCGCGACCGCCCGGCGCCGCCCCCGGCCCGCAGCAGCAGCGCCAGCACCGCCGCGTCCGCCGCGCAGGCCAGCGCGAAGAACGCGTGCGCGTAGCCGAGGAACGGCAGCAGCCCGGGGGAGAGCACCGGGAGCGCCGCGCCCGGCGGGTACTGCCAGCTCACGTCGTCGGCCGGGAACGTGCCGGTGCGCAGCACCTCGTACCAGCCGCGGTAGATCACCTCGACGTCGCTGGTGACGTCGGGCCCGGGCAGCGTCACCACACCCAGCACGAGCAGCAGCAGGCCCGCGCGGGTCAGCGCCCACGCCGCCACCGGCGCCGCGACCCGTGCCATGGCTCGACCTCCGCCCCGCCCCCCGTGCGCGTCCGACGACACTGCGAATCCGACGACACTACGGCACGGCTCCGCCCGGCCGCAGGTCCCCGGCACCGCGGGCCCCGGTACTGTCGGCCGCGATGCACAAGCCACCGACCCGCAAGCCGCCGACCCACCGGCCGCCGCGCAAGACCCTCGTCGTCACCAACGACTTCCCGCCCCGCCCCGGCGGCATCCAGAACTTCCTGCACAGCATGTGCCTGCGGCTGGACCCCGAGCAGGTCGTCGTCTACGCCTCCACCTGGAAGCGCGACGCCGAAGGCCGCGCCGCCACCCGGGACTTCGACGCCCGCCAGCCCTTCGAGGTGATCCGCGACCGCACCACGGTGCTGCTGCCCACCCCGCGCGTCACCCGCCGCGCGGCCGGGCTGCTGCGCGCGCACGGCTGCCGCTCGGTGTGGTTCGGCGCGGCCGCGCCGCTGGGGCTGATGGCGCCGGCGCTGCGGCGCGCGGGCGCCGAGCGGATCGTGGCCACCACGCACGGGCACGAGGCCGGCTGGGCGCAGTTGCCGGTGGCCCGTCAACTGCTGCGGCGCATCGGCGAGTCGGCGGACACGCTCACGTACCTCGGCGAGTACACCCGCGCCCGGATCGCCCGTGCGCTCACCCCCGAGGCCGCCGCGCGGATGGCGCAGTTGCCGCCGGGCGTCGACGAGACCGCCTTCCACCCGGGCTCTGGCGGCGACGCCGTACGCGCCCGCCTCGGGCTCGCGGACCGGCCGGTCGTCGTCTGCGTCTCCCGGCTCGTCCCCCGCAAGGGCCAGGACACCCTGATCCGCGCGCTGCCCCGGATCAGGGAGTCCTTGCCGGAGGCGGTGCTGCTGATCGTCGGCGGCGGTCCGTACCGCGGTGACCTGGAGAAGCTCGCGGCGGCCACGGGCGTCGCCGGCTCGGTGCGCTTCACGGGCGCGGTGCCGTGGGAGGAACTGCCGGCGCACTTCGGCGCGGGCGACGTGTTCGCCATGCCGTGCCGCACGCGCCGCGGCGGGCTCGACGTGGAGGGTCTGGGCATCGTGTACCTGGAGGCGTCCGCGACCGGTCTGCCCGTCGTCGCGGGCGACTCGGGCGGGGCCCCGGACGCGGTGCTCGACGGCGAGACCGGGTGGGTGGTGCGCGGCGGCGCGGAGCGCCAGGCGGCGCAGGCGGCGGAGCACATCGTGAGGCTGCTCGGCGACGCGGACCTGCGCGCGCGGATGGGCGCGCGCGGGCGGGCGTGGGTGGCGGAGCGCTGGCGCTGGGACCTGCTGGCGGAGCGGCTGACGTCGCTGCTGTGAGGCCGCGGAGCGGCGCGTACGGTACGGGCCTGGCCGTGGTCGTACGCACCGGCCCCACCGGGCCCGTACGCGACCGGCGTTCGGCACCGGCCCGCGCGCGACCCGTACGCCTGCGCGCCCTACCGCTCGTACAGCGCCTCGATCTCCTCCGCGAAGTCCTTCGCCACCGCGCCCCGCTTCAGCTTCAGCGACGGCGTCAGATGCCCCGACTCCTCCGTGAACTGCCCCGGCAGGATGCGGAACTTGCGCACCGACTCCGCCCGCGACACCTGCGCGTTCCCGTCGTCCACGGCCAACTGCACCGCCGCCCGCAGCTCCGAGTCGTCCGCCAGCTCCGCCGCCGTCCGGCCCTGCTTGCCGTGCTCCTCCGCCCACCGGGCGAGGAACTCCTCGTCCAGCGTGATCAGCGCCGCGACGAACGGGCGCGCGTCGCCGACGACCATGCACTCCGCCACCAGCGCGTGCGCCCGGATGCGGTCCTCCATCACCGCCGGGGCGACGTTCTTGCCCGCCGCCGTGACGAGGATCTCCTTCTTCCGCCCGGTGATGGACAGATACCCGTCCTCGTCCAGGCTCCCGAGGTCGCCGGTGCGCAGCCACTCGCCGTCCAGCGCCGCGGCCGTCGCGTCCTCGTTGCCCCAGTACTCCTCGAAGACGTTGCCGCCGCGCACCAGCACCTCGCCGTCGTCGGCGATGCGGATGGTGCAGCCGGGCAGCGGCTGTCCCACGGTGCCGATCTTCGGACGCTGCACCGGGTTGACGGTGATCGCGGCGGCCGTCTCGGTCAGCCCGTAGCCCTCCAGGACGGTGAAGCCGATGCCGCGGTAGAAGTGCCCGAGCCGCTCGCCGAGCGGGGCGCCGCCGGAGATCGCGTGGGTGGCGCGGCCGCCGAGGACGGCGCGCAGCTTGGCGTAGACGAGCTTGTCGAAGAGCCCGTGCCGCAGCCGCAGCCCGAAGGCGGGGCCGCCGGTGTCCAGGGCGCGGCTGTACGCGATGGCGGTGTGGGCCGCCTTGTCGAAGATCTTCCCCTTGCCGTCGGCCCCGGCCTTGGCGCGGGCGGAGTTGTAGACCTTCTCGAAGACGCGGGGGACGCCGAGCAGCAGCGTCGGCTTGAAGGCGGCGAGGTCGCCGGTGAGGTTCTTGACGTCCGACACGTGCCCGAGCTTCATCGGGGCGACCATCGCGGCGATCTCCACCAGCCGGCCGAAGACGTGGGCGAGCGGCAGGAAGAGGAGGATGGAGCTGTCGCCGGAGCGGAAGAGCGGGCGCAGTTGCTCCACCGCGTTGCCGCACTCGGCGAGGAAGTGGCCGTGGGTGAGGACGCAGCCCTTGGGGCGGCCGGTGGTGCCGGAGGTGTAGACGAGCGTCGCGGGGGAGTCGGCGCCGGCCGCGGAGCGGTGCTCCTCCAGCGTGGCGTCGGACACTTCGGCCCCGGCGGCGGTCAGCTCGGCGACCGCGCCCCGGCCGTCCCCTTCGGGGCCGGAGCCGCCGTCGATCCGCCAGACCTGGCGCAGCAGCGGCACCCGGCCGCGGACCGACTCGACCGCCGCGGCGTGCTCCGCGGTCTCCACCACGCACGCCACCGCGCCCGAGTCGCCGAGGATCCAGTGGATCTGCTCGGCCGAACTGGTCTCGTACACCGGGACGGTCACGCCGCCCGCGGTCCAGATCGCGAAGTCCAGCAGCGTCCACTCGTACCGCGTACGGGACATCAGCCCGATCCGGTCCCCCGGCCGCAGCCCGGCCGCGATCAGGCCCCTGGCCGCCGCCTCCACCTCCGCGAGGAAGTCCGCGGCGGACACGTCCTGCCAGTCGCCCGCCGCGGTCTTGCGGGCGACGACCGCCAGGCCGGGGGTGCGGGCGGCGTTGGTGCGGACGAGGTCCGAAAGGTTGGCGTCCGCCGGGACCTCGTACAGGGCGGGAAGGGCGAACTCTCGCAAGACGCTGCTCCTCGACGTTCCGGTGGGCCACCTGCGACCCTATCCCCACGGGGGCGCCTTGCGGCAGTGGCGCCGCTCACCGCCGTGCGGGTGCCGCACGGGCGCCGTCCGGGCGGCGTGCGCGCCGGAAGTAGGGTGATCGCATGAGGGTCCACGTGGTCAGCGACGTGCACGGCAACAGCGCAGATCTGGCCCGCGCGGGCGACGGTGCGGACGCGCTGGTCTGCCTCGGCGACCTCATCCTCTTCATCGACTACGCCGACCACTCGCGCGGCATCTTCCCCGACCTCTTCGGCATCGCGAACACCACCCGCAGCGTGGAGCTGCGCACCGCCCGCAGATTCGACGAGCACCGGGAGTTCGTGCGCTCGCTGTGGGCCGGGATGGACAAGCGCGGAGAGATCGAGAAGGCGGTGCGCAAGCAGTACGCGGAGCTGTTCGCGGCCTTCCCCACGCCGACGTACGCCACCTACGGCAACGTCGACATCCCGCGGCTGTGGCCCGAGTTCGCCCGCGAGGGCACCACCGTCCTCGACGGCCAGCGGGTCGAGATCGGCGGGCTGGTCTTCGGCTTCGTCGGCGGCGGCCTGCAGACGCCGATGCGCACGCCGTACGAGATCGACGACGAGACGTACGCCGCGAAGGTCGCCGCCCTCGGCGACGTCGACGTGCTCTGCTCGCACATCCCGCCGCTCGTCCCCGACCTCTGCTACGACACGGTGGCGCGCCGCTTCGAGCGCGGCAGCGAGGCGCTGCTGGAGGCGGTGCACAAGGTGCGGCCGCGGTACGCGCTCTTCGGCCACGTCCACCAGCCGCTGGCGCGGCGGATGCGGATCGGGGCGACGGAGTGCGTGAACGTCGGGCACTTCGCGTCCCGTGGGAAGCCGTGGGTTCTGGAGTGGTGACCCGGGCGCGGTAACCTTCAGCGCGGACGGTTGACGGAGGAGCCAAGGCATGGCAGAGCACACCAGGTCGAGCATCACCATCGACGCCGCGCCGGACGCGGTGATGACGGTGATCGCGGACTTCGACCGCTACCCGGAGTGGACCGGCGAGGTGCGGCGGACCGAGGTGCTCGAAGCGGACGAACAGGGGCGCGCGGTGCGCGTGCTGCTGGTGCTGGACGCGAAGACGATCCGGGACGAACAGACGCTGGCGTACACCTGGGCGGGACCGCACGAGGTGCGGTGGACGCTGGAGAAGTCGCAGATGCTGCGCGCGCTGGACGGGGCGTATCTGCTGCGCCCGCTGGCGGGCGGCGAGCGCACCGAGGTGACGTACGAGCTGACCGTCGACGTCAAGATCCCGATGCTCGGGATGATGAAGCGCAAGATGGAGAAGATCATCATCGAGCGGGCGCTGGACGGGCTGAAGCAGCGCGTCGAGAGCGTGCCGGGCGCTTCCGCCGGCTCCGGTTCCGGTTCGGGTACGGACTGACGGGTCGCGTGCGTACTCTCCTCGTCACCGGCGCGGCCGGCGCGGGCCGTACGACGGTCGCGGCGGCGACGGCGCTGCGGGCCGCGCGCGACGGGGCCCGGGTGCTGCTACTGACGGCCGACCGGGAGGCGGGCGGGCTGCTGACGGGCGCGCCGGAGGCGCAGATCCCGGGGCAGCGGCAGGGCGCGGAGCCGGCGGCAGAGCGGTCGGGCGAGGCACCGCCGTGGACGGAGCCGGTCCGGGTCGAGACGGGGCTGTGGGCGGCGCGGCTGCGCGGGGCGGAGTCGGCGACGGAGTCGCTGGCGGTCTGGCAGGAGCAGCACGAGGACACCCTGGAGCTGCTCGGCGCGACGCCGCTGGCGGCGGAGGAGCTGACGCCGCTGCCGGGCTCGCGCGAGTTCGCGGTGCTGCGGGCGCTGGTGGCGCTGTACGAGACCGGGGCGGCGGACGGCGGCGTACCCCCGGCCGGGGAATCCGCCGCGTCCGGGGCGTGGGATCTGGCCGTCGTGGACATGCCCGCCGCGTGGGAGACGCTGCGGGCGCTGGCACTGCCGGAGCAGTTGGTGCGCTACCTGCGGCGGCTGCTGCCCGCGGAGCGGCAGGCGGCGCGGGGCCTGCGGCCGCTGCTGGGGCGGCTGCTCGGGGCGCCGGTGCCGGCGGGGCGGGTGTACGAGGCGGCGGCCCGCTGGGAGCACCGGCTGGAGGCCGTACGGGAGGCGGCCGAGGCCGCGGGGACGCGGGTGCGGCTCGTACTCGAAGCCACTCCGCGCGGGGCGCGCGAGCTGCGGCGCACGCGCGCGGCGTACGCGCTGCAGGGCTGCGCGGTCGAGGCCGTGGTGGCGAACCGGGTGCTGCCGGGAGGCTCGGACGACGCCTGGTACGCGACGCTGGCGGACGAGCAGCACCGCGTGGCCAAGGAGCTGGCCGCGGAGCTGAGGGAGGCGGGCGCCAGGTTCTGCGTGCTGCCCCACCTGGGCCCGGAGCCGAAGGGCGCGGTGGCCCTGGCGGCGCTGGCGGAGGCGGTGGCGCCGCCGGCCGCACGGCCCGCGGCGATCGACCCCGGGGACCCCGCGGTGGTGGACGACCTGCTGGCCGACGAGGGCGTGCTGCTGTACCGCCTGCCGCTGCCGGGAGTCGAACGGGGGGACCTCACCCTCGTACGCCGCGGCGACGAACTCCTGGTCACGGCGGCCGGCCACCGCCGCGCCCTGCCGCTGCCGGCCGCACTCCGCCGCTGCACCATCACCCGCGCCGGCCTCCACGAAGCCGAACTCCACATCCGCTTCACCCCGGATCCGTCGGTCTGGCCCCACCCCGGCTGACGAGACGAGCCGCCCCGGCCCGGACAGCTCCGCCCGGCGGACGACCGGACTCCGTGCCGCGCCCCCGCGCCGGACGGCCTCCCGGCCCCGCGCATGCGTACCGGACCCCGCGGCGCAGGCGCCCCGCGCCCGGCTCGTGCGCTTGGTCGCTCCGCCGAGCCGGCTCCCCGGCCGGCGGGGTGCGTACGCGGCTCCGCCACCGCTGCGGGGCGCCCTGCCGGGCTCCTGCCCCCGCCTCCCCGGCCCCGCCCGCGGGGCGACCCCGCCGCCCGCGCAGGCGCCGGGCCGGGCGTGAGCCTCACCCCGCCCCGCCGCGCCTCCGCACACCGCCCGGCGGACGGTCACCCCGGCACCAGGCCGATCGGCACCGCCGCCGCCTGCCGACCCCCGCTGCACCGTCCGCTGCACCCACCCGCTCCGCCCCACCGGACTCGTCCCCACCGCACCGCCGGTCCGCCTCCTCCGTCCCGTCCACCTCCACACCGCGGCACAACCCCCGCCACCCCCGCCTCCCTCCTCCCCGGGCACACAACCCTCTGCGCGGCAGTGAACGTGAAGTCCGCGGTCGGGTACCGTCGATGTATGAGTGATGCCATCGAGCGCCCTGAACCCGGTGCGGCGTCCACCGTCCCGGACCCGGACGCGTGGGCCCAGGCGTGTGCCGAGGACTTCGCTGCCGAGCAGGCCCGGCGGCGCGCGGTCTACGGGCCCGAGCCCGTCAGCGCCGCCGAAGAGCTGCGCCGCTTCTTCGACTCCCTCTCCGACAAGGTCTCCGAACTCCGCGCCCCCGGCGCGACCGGCGGTACCGCCGCCGTCGCGCAGACCGCCGCGCAGCAGTTCGCGAAGCAGTTCCTCGCCTCCGTGAAGACCGTCGTCGAGCCTGTCGTGGAGCGCAATCCGCAGATCTTCGACCACCTCGCCACCGCCGGCACGGAGATCGCCGCCGCCTACCGCGCCGCAGTTCAGCGGCAGGAAGCCGACTGGTCGCGGGACGACGAACCCCCCAGCAGCCCCAAGCAGATCGACCTCGACTGACGGCCGGGCCCCGCGCCGCCTCCGGTAATGTGAGGAGGCGCAGCGGGGTTCGAACCGAATAACCGAGGGAGACATGGGACTCACCATCGGCGTCGACATCGGCGGCACCAAGATTGCGGCCGGTGTGGTCGACGAAGAGGGCTCGATCATCCGGACGAGCACGGTACCGACCCCCGAAACACCCGAAGGCGTCGTGGACGCTATCTGCGCGGTGGTCCAGGAGGTCACGTCCGTCGCTCCCGCAGAGGCCGTCGGCATCGGCGCCGCCGGGTACGTGGACGACAAGCGCGCCACCGTGCTCTTCGCCCCGAACGTCAACTGGCGCCATGAGGCGCTCAAGGACAAGGTCGAGCAGCGCATCGGCCTGCCCGTCGTGGTCGAGAACGACGCCAACGCCGCCGCCTGGGGCGAGTATCGCTTCGGCGCAGGACAGGGCCACGACGACGTCGTCTGCATCACCCTGGGCACCGGCCTCGGCGGCGGCGTGATCATCGGCGGCCGGCTGCACCGCGGCCGCTTCGGCGTGGCCGCGGAGTTCGGTCATATCCGCGTCGTGCCCGACGGGTTGCTGTGCGGCTGCGGCAGCCAGGGCTGCTGGGAGCAGTACGCCTCCGGCCGCGCCCTCGTGCGGTACGCGCACCAGCGGGCCGCCGCCACCCCCGAGTCCGCCGAGATACTGCTCGGCCTCGGCGACGGCACGCCCGAGGGCGTCCAGGGGCGGCACGTCAGCGAGGCGGCCCGGCGGGGCGACCCGGTGGCGGTCGACTCGTTCCGGGAGCTGGCCCGTTGGGCGGGCGCGGGGCTCGCGGACCTGGCGTCGCTCTTCGACCCGTCGGCGTTCATCGTCGGCGGCGGCGTCTCGGACGAGGGCGACCTCGTCCTCGACCCGATCCGCAAGTCGTTCCGGCGCTGGCTCGTCGGCAGCCAGTGGCGCCCGCACGCGCAGGTGCTCGCCGCCCAACTCGGCGGCCGTGCCGGCCTCGTCGGCGCCGCCGACCTGGCCCGCCAGGGCTGAGGCCGGGCCGGCGCGGATGAGGTGACGGCCCGCGTGCCGGACGGTGCGAGCACCCGAAGGCACGAGGGCCCACGGCCTCCGGTACGGAACGGTCCCCGGCTTCCGCGACGCCCCGGCCCGCGGCGGCCGCCCCTCACCGCCGTACCCCGGTAGTCTCACCCCCGTGCTGCTGCCCGATCTCCCCGCCTCGCGCACCGAGCCGGACGGCTCCGCCGTCGTCAGGCTGCTCAGCTACAACATCCGCTCCATGCGCGACGACAACGCCGCCCTCGCCCGGGTGATCCGCGCCTGCGCCCCCGACGTCGTCTGCATCCAGGAAGCGCCCCGCTTCTTCCGCTGGCGCAAGAAGGCCGCCCGGCTCGCCCGCGCCACCGGCCTGCTGTACGTCACCGGCGGCGCCACCAGCGCCGGGCCCATGCTCCTCGCCGGTCTGCGCGCGCATGTGGAGCGCACCGACGAGACCCTGCTGCCCCGCACCCGCGGCCTGCACCAGCGCGGTCTGGCGACGGCGGTGCTGCGGTTCGGCGATGCCCGGCTGGCCGTCGTCAGCACGCACCTGAGCCTCGCCAAGGCCGAGCGCTACGAGCAGGCCGGGCTGGTGCTCGCGCACGTTCGCGCGCTCGGCGAGCCGCACGTCGCGGTCGCCGGGGACCTCAACGAGCGCCCCAAGGGCCCGGCGTTCCGCCGGCTGGCCGCGGAGTTGCAGGACGGCTGGGTCGTCAGCCCCTGGGGCGGGAAGCGCACCTCCACCGCGCTCAACCCGCGCAAGCGCATCGACGCCGTGCTCGCGACCGATGCGGTCGAGGTGCTGGGCTGCGGCGTCCCCGAGGGCCTGCCGGGTCTCTCCCCGGCCGACCTCCGCGTCGCCACCGACCACCTCCCCGTGCTGGCCGCGCTCCGCGTCCCGGCCTCCGGCCCGGCTACGGCCGCTTCTTGACCTCGTCCACGACGCCGTAGGTTTCGAGGTAGGAAAGCTGCGTGAACGTCCTGGCCTCGTTCGGGCCGGAGAAGCGCCGCGAACGCATCCCCAGGTACTCGTAGCTGTCCGAGGCGAAAAGCAGGTACTCGGGCGAGCCTTGCGGATCCCGGTAGGTGATCGTGAGCGCGCCCCTGCCGTGGGCGTCCTCCGCCCCGTCCGCCACGAGCAGGCCCGGGGACTCCGCCACCGCCTCGAACACCGCGGGCAGCAGTCCGTCCGGCAGCACGGGTACCCAGGTGAGCAGGCCGCTGACGAAGAAGAACGACTGCTGCCATTCGTAGCCGCCGAAGTCACCGGCCGGGACCCGACGTCGCTCGCCGCCCTCGAAGGGAGAGCTGAGGAACTTCAGCAGTGCCCCGGGGTCGGTGGGGATCCCGGCGATCGTGCGCCAGTCCGTCGGCGGCCACAGCCCGACCAGCTCTTCCGCCTTCGCCCAACGGCCGCTGCGGCCGACGCTGAGCCACGACCGGCGCGACGAGTCCGCCGCGATCCAGCACTCCGGCGTGAACGTCACGGACTTCCCGGTGTCGTCCGCGGTCTCCCGGACGAACACCCGGGTGTAGACGTACTGGCCGCGGCGCGGCTCGACCGGGGCCCGCATGCGCTCCTTCTCCCGCTCCAGCCGTGCGGCCCGGCGCAGCACGTCGGCGCCGTCCGCGGCGGGGCCGGCGGCGCCGTCCCCGGCCAGCAGTGCGAACGGCCCGCCGACGGCCGCCGCCGTGGCACCGGCGGCGACGAGGCTCCGTACGACGGTACGGCGGGATGGCCCGCCCGCACCGGGCCCGCGGAGCGGGACCGGCGCGGGCCGCGCCCGGGGCCGCAGGGGTACGGGGCCGGGCGCGCTCACCCGCTCCGCCCGGGACGGCTCGGCGCGGGCCGCCGCCAGCAGCCTCTCGCGGGCCGCCAGTCGGGCCGTCTCGCGCGGCGGCCGCGTACCCGCGTCCCAGTCCCGCAGCAGCTTCAGCTCATCCATGTCCGCGCTCCTTCCGCCCCTCGTCCGCATGGCCGGTCTCGGTGCCGGCGGCGGCGCGCACGCCGCCGCTGGCGCCCAGTTCCTTGCGTAACCGGCCGCGGGCCCGGTGCAGCCGGGAGCGCACCGTGCCCACGGGCACGTCGAGCGCCTGGGCCACCTCCTCGTACGCCAGGTCCGCCCACGCCACCAGCAGCAGGACGTCGCGCAGCGCGGGCGACAACCGGGCCAGCGCGGTGGCCAGTTCGCGGCGCACGCCGTCGGCCGTCGCGCGGGCGGCGACGCGGTCCGCGAGCGGCTCGTCGGTCTCGGCCGGGGCCGGCAGCCGGGAGAGCGCCCGGAACCGGCGGGCCTCCGCGCGCCGGTGCCGGCTCACCAGGTGGGTCGCGATGCCGAACAGCCACGGGCGCACGTCGCCGCGCTCCGGGTCGAACCGGTCGCGCAGCCGGAAGGCGGTCGTGAACGTCTCCGCCATGATGTCGTCGGCCGCCTCGTCGCCGAGCCGCCGGGCCGCGTAGCGGTGGACGTCGGTGGCGTACCGGTCGAAGACCGCGGCGAACGCCTCCGGCTCCGTACGGGACCTGGCGACGATCGACGCGTCGCCCTCCGGCTCCGTGTAAACGCCCGTCATGCCCCCCATCGAGCGCCTCCAGAACGTGGTGGACTCCGCCCGCAACCGGGCCTTGCACCACTACTTCGCCCGGGCGACCGAACGGGTTCCGTCACGGGGACGGGGGTGTCCCCGGGGCCGGCTAGACCACCGCGCCGCCGCCCGGCGGCTCGTCGTCATCGTCGCCCCCGGGGCGCATCCGCGCGACGAGCGTGGCGAAGCCGCCGAGGAAGCCGCCGATGCCGAGCACCGACGACCACCAGGTCATCGGCTGCTGGAAGATGAGCATCCCCAGCAGGAGCAGCGGGCCGCCGAGGACCGCGAGCCAGGCGAACTTGGTCGTCGTGTCGGCCTTCGGCAGCGGCGGCGGCTCCGGCGGTACGAAGTGGCCCTCGTCGGTCTCGTCGAGGTCGTCGTCCGACGCCTCGGCGGCCTCCCAGTCGCGCGGTCCCGTACCGGCGGAGAAGACGATGAAGCTCGCGCCGTCACCGCCCCCGGGGCCGCCGCTCTTCGCGCCGCCGTCCTTGGGGCCGTCGTCCTCGTCCGGGTCCGCCGGGCCCTCCGCGGTGGCGACACCGCCGGAGCCCGCGTCCGCCGGGCCGCCCTCCGCGCCGCCCGCCGGGCCCTCGTCCTCGGCCGCCGCGCGCGCCGCCCGCTCGTGCGGCGGCTCCACGGAGTCCTCGTCGAACGCCGCGACGATCTCCGCCCAGGCGGCCTCCTCGTCCAGCGGCGCGCCGCTGGACCCCGTCGGCTCCGCGCCCGCCGGCTCCGTCTCCGCTGGCCCGTCGCCCTGCTGCGGGTCCTCCCGGTCCGGGTTACGCTCCGCCACGAGCCCGGGCCTCCTTCCGCTGCTCGCTGCCGTCGGCCGGCGGGGTGAGCCGGCCGATGAAGTCGTCGGTGGCCGTGAAGATCCGTTCCGCGTCGTGGTCGAGCGTGGCGACGTGGTAGCTGTCCTCCAGCACGGTCTCCGTGACGTCCCGGGACGAGACGCGGCCGAGGATGCGGGCCGAGTCCACCGGCGAGACGACGTGGTCGACCCGGCTGTGCAGCACCAGCAGCGGCTGCGTCACCTGGGGCAGCTCGCCGTCGACGCGGGCGAGGAACTGCCGCAGCGAGTGCGCGGCGTGCAGGGGCACGCGGTCGTAGCCGGTCTCGGTCCTGCCCTCCTTGGCGATGTCGTCGATGACGCCGGGCGAGCTCCGTACCAGGAAACGGGCCGCGGGCAGGGCCTTCGGCAGCACCCCGTGCAGCTTGTTCAGCGGGTTGACCACGACCACGCCGGCGACCGCGTCCCCGTGCAGGGCGGCGAGCCGCAGCATCAGCGTGCCGCCCATGGACAGCCCGCACAGGAAGACCCGCGCGCACTGGTCGGACAGCTCGCGCAGCTCCCGGTCCACGGTCGCGTACCAGTCCTGCCAGCGGGTCACCTGGAGGTCCTGCCAGCGCGTGCCGTGCCCGGGGAGCAGCGGCATGGAGACCGTCAGGCCGCGGGCGGCGAGATGCTCGGCCCATGGCCGTACGGACTGGGGTGAGCCGGTGAAGCCGTGGCAGACCAGCACCCCGGTCTCGCCACCCGGCTGGCGGAACGGCTCGGCTCCGGGAAGGACCGGCATGGCGGGACTCCGATCGTGTCAGGCGGGCGGCGGATACGTGCCTGGCGCTGTCCTTGAGCGTACTGCCCCGTACGGACGGACGGCCCCCCGCGGACCCGGCGGGCGCCCCGTGCCGCCCGCGGGCGGCGCCCGCGCCCCCGGATACCGCTCTCCTACCAGGAGCGCTATGGTCACACGAGCGGATCGCAGGAGGCCCCGGTTGTTCTACAGCGCGATGAAGATGTCTCTCGGCAACAGCCTGAGGCTCGTCTTCCGTCCCTGGGTGGAAGGCATGGAGAACGTGCCGGAGACCGGTGCCGCGATCCTCGCGAGCAACCATCTGTCCTTCTCCGACTCGTTCTTCCTGCCCTCGATGCTGCACCGGAAGGTCACCTTCATCGCGAAGGCGGAGTACTTCACCACCCCGGGCGTGAAGGGCCGGCTGACGGCGGCCTTCTTCAAGGGCGTCGGGCAGTTGCCCGTCGACCGCTCCGGCAGCCGGGGCGCCGGCGAGGCGGCGATCAAGAGCGGCCTTGAGGTACTGGAGCGCGGCGAGCTGTTCGGCATCTACCCCGAGGGCACGCGCTCACCCGACGGCCGCCTCTACCGCGGCAAGCCCGGCGGCCTCGGCCGGCTGGCCCTGCTCAGCGGGGCGCCGGTGCTGCCGGTGGCGATGATCGACACGGAGAAGATCCAGCCGCCGGGGCAGGTGGTGCCCAAGGTCATGCGGCCGGGCATCCGGATCGGCAAGCCGCTGGACTTCACGCGCTACCAGGGCATGGAGCACGACAGGTTCATCCTGCGTTCGGTGACCGACGAGGTCATGTACGAGATCATGAAGCTCTCCGGCCAGGAGTACGTGGACGAGTACGCGACGGCGGCCAAGCGGCGGATGGCGGACGACGCCAAGCGGCGCAAGGCGGAGGAGAAGGCGGCCGAGAAGGCCGACGGCGGCTCCGGTGCCGGCGGGCGGCGCGACGCCGCCTAGCGCGGCGGTCCGCGTGCGGGAGGGAGAGTCGGGGCGATGGCCGGGCAGAGCAAGCGGCGGATGTCGGTGGAGCAGCCGCTGTGGCAGGCGCTGACGTACTTCCGGGTGCTGACGCTCGCGTACGCGGTGGCGCAGTTCGTACCCCGCCACGACGATGTCGCGCGGCCGGCGCTGGGCTGGGCGTACTTCGCGGTCCTCACGCTGTGGACGCTGGTCACCTTCCGCCGGGTCTCGTCGGCGGAGCGCTGCACGTACCCCTTCCTCGCGGCGGACATCACGCTCACGCTGACCGGCATCCTGCTGACGATCCCGGTGGAGACGCCGGCGCGCATCGACGACGGCGCGAGCACGCTGCCGTCGATCTGGGCGGCGGGCTCGGTGCTGGGCTTCGCGGTCAAGGGCGGCTGGCGCTGGGGCGCGGCGTCGTCGGCGGCGGTGGGGCTGTCGAACATCGTGCAGCGCGGCGAGGTCGTGCAGGACAACTTCCACAACATCGTGCTGCTGATGGTCGCGTCGACGGCGATCGGCTACATCGTGGAGGTCGCGCGGACCAGTGAGCGGACGCTGGCCCGGGCGCTGCAGATCGAGGCGGCCACGCGGGAGCGGGAGCGGCTGGCGCGCGACATCCACGACAGCGTGTTGCAGGTGCTGGCGCTGGTACAGCGCCGCGGGGCGGCGATCGGCGGTGAGGCGAAGGAACTGGGCCGGCTGGCGGGGGAGCAGGAGGCGGCGCTGCGGACGCTGGTGATGGGCGCGACGCTGCCGGGACAGCGGACGGCGCCGCCGGCGGAACGCTCCGCCGGTCCGGCGGGCGGGGTCCCTGAACCCGCAGGCCCGGAGGGGGAGGCGGAGGAGCTGTCCCTCAGGCTGCTCCTGCTGTCGCTGGGCGGCCCGGGTGTCTCGGTCGCGGAGCCGGGCACGCCGGTGGCACTGCCGGCGCACGCGGCCCGGGAGTTGGCGGCGGCGGTGGCGGCGGCGCTGGACAACGTACGGGCGCACGTGGGCGCGGAGGCGCGGGCGTGGGTGCTGCTGGAGGAGGAGCCGGACGGCACGGTGGTGGTGACCGTACGGGACGAGGGCCCCGGTATCCCCCGGGGCCGCCTGGCGGCGGCGGAGGCGGAGGGCCGCCTGGGGGTGGCCCAGTCCATCCGCGGCCGCCTGCGGGACCTGGGCGGCACGGCGGAGTGGGTCTCGACCCCGGGCCAGGGCACGGAAGTAGAACTCAGCCTCCCCCCACAGACCGCCCCCCTCCCCAGATGACCCCCGCGGCCGAAGGCGGCGAGACCCGACGGTTCCCCCTTCCGGGTACACCCCCGGCGGGCGCCTCCCGCCGAAGGCGGTGCCGCGCCGGTCGTGCCCGCCGCTCCGCCGCCCTCTCGTCCGCACGCCCCCGCCGGAGGCGTTACATGTCCATTCCCGCGTCCGCCCGCACGCTCTCACCTGCTCCGGAGCGCCGTCGTCCGTACGTCCCCGCGGGAGGCGATACGTGCCGAGGCGGGATACATGCGCCACCATGGTTCCCGGACGGTGTCCGTCCGGTAGTGGCAGGGAGGGAGTCGAGGTGGGCGGAGAAGGCAGCGGTGGGGTCCGGGTGATGGTCGTCGACGACCACCCCATGTGGCGTGATGCCGTGGCCCGGGACCTGGCGGCCGCCGGGTTCGACGTGGTGGCCACCGCCGGCGACGGGCCGCAGGCCGTGCGGCGGGCGCGCGCCGCCGCGCCGGACGTGCTCGTGCTGGATCTCAACCTGCCCGGGCTGCCCGGCGTGCAGGTCTGCAAGGAGGTCGTCGGCGCCCAGCCCGGCGTGCGGGTGCTCGTGCTCTCCGCCAGCGGCGAGCACGCCGACGTCCTCGAAGCCGTCAAGTGCGGCGCCACCGGCTACCTCGTGAAGTCCGCCAGCACCGAGGAGTTGACCGACGCCGTCCACCGGACCGCCCAGGGCGACCCGGTGTTCACCCCCGGCCTCGCCGGCCTCGTGCTCGGCGAGTACCGCCGGCTCGCCGGCGAGCCCGTCGCCGAGAACGCCGACGAGCCCGAGGTGCCCAAGCTCACCGACCGCGAGACCGAGGTGCTGCGCCTCGTCGCCAAGGGGCTCTCGTACAAGCAGATCGCCGAACGCCTGGTCATCTCCCACCGCACGGTCCAGAACCACGTGCAGAACACCCTCGGCAAGCTCCAGCTCCACAACCGCGTCGAGCTCGTCCGCTACGCCATCGAGCGCGGCCTCGACGACGACTGAGCCCGTCTCCCTCATACCCTCCCGGTCCCCCCTCCGGGTGAAGTCCGCCCCCTAATTGACAGGTTGGTGCGTGAATCCCGCTCGCTCCGTGTCGTGTGAGGTGGATCACCGTTAGCGTTGCTGCAGCGGGGTCACGACCGTCAGAAGGGAACCTGTGATGCGGGTAGGAGTACTGACCGGTGGCGGTGACTGCCCCGGGCTCAACGCGGTCATCCGGGCCGTCGTCCGCAAGGGCGTCCAGGAGTACGGGTACGAGTTCACCGGCTTCCGGGACGGCTGGCGCGGACCGCTGGAGGCCGACACCGTCACCCTGGACATCCCCGCCGTCCGCGGCATCCTGCCGCGCGGCGGAACGATCCTCGGGTCGTCGCGCACCAACCCCCTGAAGGTCGAGGGGGGCATCAAGCGCATCAAGGAGAACATGGCGAAGCTGGAGGTGGACTCCCTCATCGCCATCGGCGGCGAGGACACCCTCGGCGTCGCCCAGCGGCTCGCAGACGAGTACGGCATCAAGGTCATCGGCGTCCCGAAGACCATCGACAACGACCTCTCCGCCACCGACTACACCTTCGGCTTCGACACCGCGGTCAACATCGCGACCGAGGCCATCGACCGGCTGCACACCACGGCCGAGTCCCACATGCGCGTCCTCGTCGTCGAGGTGATGGGACGGCACGCCGGCTGGATCGCCCTGCACTCCGGGCTCGCCGGCGGCGCGAACGTGATCCTCATCCCCGAGCAGCGCTTCGACGTCGAGAAGGTCTGCGGCTGGGTGACCTCCCGCTTCAAGGCCAGCTACGCACCCATCGTGTGCGTGGCGGAGGGCGCGATGCCCAAGGACGGCGACATGGTGCTCAAGGACGAGTCCCTGGACGCCTTCGGCCACGTCCGGCTGTCGGGCGTCGGCGAGTGGCTTGCCAAGGAGATCGAGCGGCGCACCGGCAAGGAGGCCCGCACGACGGTCCTGGGGCACGTGCAGCGCGGCGGTACGCCCAGCGCGTACGACCGCTGGCTCGCCAGCCGTTTCGGGCTGCACGCGATCGAGGCCGTGCACGACGAGGACTGGGGCAAGATGGTCGCCCTCCAGGGCACGGACGTGGTGCGGGTGCCGCTCGCCGCCGCCACGGCGCGGATCAAGACCGTGGACCCGAAGCTGTACGAGGAGGTCGGCGTCTTCTTCGGCTGAGCCGCGGTGCGGGCCGGCGGCGGCCCGCACCGCGCCCGCCGCCGGCCCGCACCCTCAGCCCCGTACCAGCACCGCCGCCAGCAACTGCCGCACCAGCCGGTCGCCGTCCAGCGTCAGCACCGACTCCGGATGGAACTGCACCCCGGCGAAGCCGGGCCCGCGCAGCGCGTGCACGTCGCCGCTGCGCGGGTCGCGGCTCAGCTCGACGCCGCGCGCCGCCAGCGCGGCCGCGGCGGCGTCGTCGCAGCGCGCGGTGTACGTGCTGTAGAAGCCGGCCGTCTCCGGCCGGCCGAAGAAGTCGATCTCCTCCTGCGCCCCCTGGTACGGCACGTCCTTGCGGACCAGGGGCAACCCCAGCTCGGCGGCGAGGAGTTCGTGGCCCAGGCAGACGCCGAGCAGGCCGTGCCGGTGTCCCGCCAGCAGCTCGCCGGCCAGCCCGCGCAGGAAGCGCATCTTCGGGTCCGCGGTGTCCGCGGGGTCGCCGGGGCCCGGCCCGAGCACGACGGGCCCCTCGTGCGCCAGCGCTGCGTCCCGTACGCCGGGCGCGTCGAAGCGGCGTACGTCCACCTCCGCGCCGGACGCGCGCAGGACGTGCGCGAGCATCGCGGTGAACGTGTCCTCGCCGTCGACCACCAGCACCCGTCCGGGCACGGCTCCCGCCGCCGAAGGATCCTGCACCCGCTGCATGCGCAGCCAGAACGGCGACAGGTGCGTCCTGCGGGCCGCCAGCGCCGCCTGCACCTCCGGGTCCGCCGCGAAGCGCGGCCCGGCCCCGTCCGCGGGCCGCGGGGGCGCGGGCCGTACGCCGAGCGCGGCGAGCACCCCGGCGGCCTTGGCGTGAGTCTCGGCGACCTCGTCGGCCGGCCGGGAGCCGCGGACCAGCGTGGCGCCGACGGGCACCCGCAGCAGGCCGTCCGCGGCGATGTCGGCGGTGCGGATGAGGATGGGGGAGTCCAGGGTCTGCGCGCCGCCGGCGTCGCGGCCGAGGAGGGCGAGGGCGCCGGCGTAGTAGCCGCGGCCGCCCGCCTCGTAGCGCTCGATGACGCGGCAGGCGTTCTGCACGGGCGAGCCGGTCACCGTCGCGGCGAACATCGTCTCGCGCAGCACGTCGCGCGCGTCGAGCGCGGTGCGCCCGCGCAGTTCGTACTCGGTGTGCGCCAGGTGCGCCATCTCCTTCAGCCGCGGCCCGACGACCACGCCGCCCTCCCGCGCGACCGTGCACATCATCTTCAGCTCCTCGTCGACGACCATGGAGAGCTCCTCGATCTCCTTGGCGTCGTGCAGGAACGCGAGCAGTCCGCTTCTGCCGGGGCCGCCGGGCGGGTAGCGGTACGTGCCGCTGATGGGGTTCATCACGACGGTGCCGCCGGTCATCCGCACGTGCACCTCGGGGCTGGCGCCGACGAGGGTGCGCACGCCCGGGCGGTGCACGACGAAGGTCCAGTACGCGCCCTGCTCGCCGGCCAGCAGCCGGCGGAAGAGGGCGAGGGCGTCGGCGGCGCCGAAGCCGTCGACGCGGCCCTCGTAGGTGCGCCGGATGACGAAGTTGGCGCCCTCGCCGGTGCCGATCTCGTCGGCGAGTACGCGGCCGACGATGCCCGCGTACTCCTCGTCCGGCACGTCGAAGCCGCCGCCGTCGACGCGGACGCCGTGCGCGGGCAGGGCGTCGAGCAGCGCGGCGGCGGGCAGCTCGTGGACCTCGTCGGGGACGAGCACGGCCAGCGGCGTGCCGTCGTCGCGGACGTCGAAGCCGCGCTCGCGGATCTGCCGGTACGGCACGAGCGCGAGCGCGCCGACGGCGCCGGGCGCCGGGCTGTCGGGGATGTCCGCGAGCCGGTCCACTTCGTGGACGGCGCCGAGGAGGACCTCGACGGGCGCGTCGGGGCGGCCCGGGGTGCCGCGGCGGAGGACGGCGAACGGCGGCGCGCCGTCGGCCAGCAGCCGGCGGACCAGGGCGGCGGTATCCGGGGCGGCGTCCGGAGCCGGGTCCTGGGCGGCGGATCGGGGCTCGCCGTCCCCGTCCTCCGGCCGGTCCTGCGGGCGTGACCTGGGGGAATGCTGCACGGGTCGTTCCTTCCTGCGACAGAGGGACCGACCCGCGGAAACACCGAAGGCCGCCCCTCGGGCGGCCTTCGCGGAGTCTTCGTGGGTACGCGCGATTCAGGTGGCCGCCGGTCGGACGGGCCACCACCAGGTGCGGGCATCGAGCGCGTACATGGCGGAAACCCTAGCCCACCCCGGCGCGTCCGACCGTTCACTGTCTGCTCCGTCTCATCTGTCGGTCACCGGCCGGGACAGTGCGGGCGAACCCGTAATCTTGGATCCGTGACTGTCAACGCCGAACCCGCCACGAGCGCCGCCGGTATCCCCCAGACCTGGCGCGACCTGCCCGCGGCGCAGCAGCCCGACTGGCCGGACCCCGCGGCTCTGCGCGACGTGACCGCCGAGCTGCAGTCGTATCCGCCGCTGGTCTTCGCCGGCGAGTGTGACCAACTGCGTGACCAACTGGGCGCCGTCGCCCGGGGCGAGGCTTTCCTGCTCCAGGGCGGTGACTGCGCGGAGGCGTTCGACGCGGTCTCGGCCGAGCACATCAGGAACAAGCTGAAGACGCTGCTCCAGATGAGCGCCGTGCTCACGTACGCCGCGTCCGTCCCGGTCGTCAAGGTCGGCCGGATCGCCGGGCAGTACTCCAAGCCCCGCTCCAAGCCCACCGAGACCCGCGACGGCATCACCCTGCCCGTCTACCGGGGCGACTCCGTCAACGGCTTCGAGTTCACCCCCGAGTCCCGCACGCCGGACCCGCAGCGGCTGAAGCGGATGTACCACGCCTCGGCGGCCACGCTGAACCTGGTGCGCGCCTTCACCACCGGCGGCTACGCCCACCTGCGCCAGGTGCACGCCTGGAACCAGGACTTCGTCCGCTCGTCGCCCTCCGGCCAGCGGTACGAGGCGCTGGCGCGCGAGATCGACCGGGCGATGAGCTTCATGCACGCCTGCGGCGTGGACCCGGAGGAGTTCAAGACCGTCGAGTTCTTCTCGTCGCACGAGGCCCTGATCCTCGACTACGAGTCGGCGCTGACCCGCACCGACTCGCGCACCGGCGAGCTGTACGACGTCTCGGGGCACATGGTCTGGATCGGCGAGCGCACCCGGCAGCTCGACCACGCGCACATCGAGTTCGCCTCGCGGATCAGCAACCCCATCGGGGTCAAGCTGGGCCCGACGACCACCCCGGAGGAGGCGCTCGCGCTGATCGACCGCCTCGACCCCGAGCGGATCCCGGGCCGGCTGACGTTCGTCACCCGGATGGGCGCCGACAAGGTACGCGACCGGCTGCCCGCGCTGGTGGAGAAGGTCACGGCGTCCGGCGCCCAGGTGGCGTGGGTCTCCGACCCGATGCACGGCAACACCTTCGAGGCCGCCTCCGGCCACAAGACGCGCCGCTTCGACGACGTGCTGGACGAGGTCAAGGGCTTCTTCGAGGTCCACAAGTCGCTCGGCACCCACCCCGGCGGCATCCACGTGGAGCTGACCGGCGACGACGTGACCGAGTGCGTGGGCGGCGGGGACGAGATCTTCGTGGACGACCTGCACCAGCGCTACGAGACGGCGTGCGACCCGCGGCTCAACCGCAGCCAGTCGCTCGACCTGGCATTCCTGGTCGCCGAGATGTACCGGGACCAGTGAGCGGTCCCGCCGCGGCGTAACGCACGTCACGCCAGGGCGGCTCTTTCACGGGACCCTCGTGCCGGGTAAGGTTAGGGTTACCTAATCGTCTCGGCCCGGGGGTTCCGCGTGTTCGTGTGCTCGTGCTTCGGCATCACCGAGGAGCAGGTGCGCGCGCACGCCTCGGCCGGGCACTGCACGCCGCGCCAGATCGCCTCGGAGTGCAAGGCGGGCACGGACTGCGGCTCGTGCGTGCGCCGGATCCAGGCGCTGCTCGGCCGCGGTGCCGGCTGCGCCCGCCGGGAGCTGCTGGAGGGCAGGCAGCCGGCCGGCGAGGGCGCGGCACCGGTGGCGGCCGGGAGCCAGGCGATCGCCGGGAGCCGGGCGGCCTCGGAGAACGCGGTCACGGCCGACGCCCCGGCCACTGTCGACGCCGAGGTCACCGTCGATGCCGCGATCGCCCTCGAAGCCCCCGTGGAGGCCGCCGCCGGCGCCGCGCTGGTGCCCGAGGCCGCCTGACCCCGGCACGTACCCGGAGGGCTCAGTCCGGCTGCTCGATCTGCTGCGCGATGTAGAGCGCCTCGCCGAGCTTCTCGATCAGGTCGAGCTGGGTGTCGAGGTAGTCGATGTGGTGCTCCTCGTCCTCCAGGATCGCCTCGAAGATGTTCGCGGAGGTGATGTCGCTCTTGGCGCGCATCAGCTCGATCCCGCGGCGGAGCCGGTCGATCGCCTCCACCTCGATCTGCCGGTCGGCCTGGAACATCTCGGTGACCGTCTGCCCGACCCGGACGTGGAAGAGCCGCTGGTAGTTCGGCAGCCCCTCCAACAGCAGAATGCGGTCCGTCAGGATCTCCGCGTGCTTCATCTCGTCGAACGACTCGGACCGGGTGTACTTCGCCAGCTTCGTCCAGCCGAAGTTCTCCTGCATCTTCGCGTGCAGGAAGTACTGATTGATCGCCGTCAGCTCGGCCGTGAGCTGCTCGTTCAGGAATTCCAGCACCTCGGGGTCGCCCTGCATAGCCGGGACTCCTCTCCGCGTGGGTCGGGCAGGTCAGGGCGCATCCTCGCACCCGGGGCCCGGACGATCCAGTAAGTGCAGGCTTATCCGGGTTGCCGTCGTCCGGCCCTGCCCGCCCCCGGTCATGACCATGCGCAAGCGTCTGCCACCATGGGGTCATGGGTCAGTCGGAGCGCCACGAGGGGGACCTGCCTCCTGGCCAGCGGCTGCAGCGCGGCTGGCCCGTGACGCACTACGGCCCGGTGCCGCGGTTCAAGCCCGACCGCTGGGAGCTCCAGATCTTCGGGGCCACGGCGAACGGCGCGAAGCGCTCCCTCACGCACGACGAGTTCACGGCCCTGCCGTACGCGACCGTGGTCGGCGATCTGCACTGCGTGACGAAGTTCAGCATGCTCGGCGCCGAGTGGGGCGGGGTGCTGGCCCGTACGCTCCTGGCGCTCGCGCCGCCCGCGCCCGAGGTCACGCACGTGATGGTCTGGGCGGAGTACGGCTTCAGCTCCAACCTGCGTCTTGCCGACTTCGCCGACGAGCGGACGATCTTCGCCACGCACAAGGACGGCGAGCCGCTGACCGCGGAGCACGGCTTCCCGGTCCGGCTCGTGGTGCCGCACCTGTACGCGTGGAAGGGCCCCAAGTGGGTGCGGGGCGTGGAGTACATGACGGCCGACCGCCGCGGCTTCTGGGAGGAGCGCGGCTACCACAACGTCGGCGACCCGTGGCGCGAGCAGCGCTACTCGTACCAGGAGGAACCGGGCGACGGCCCGGACCTCTAGGGTCTGTCGTCGATCTCCCGTCTGCGGCTGGGGGTACCGCCCACGTGCGCGCAGCGCGCTGTGGGGGAGCCTGGCACGCACGCTTGCTGCGTTGTCGGATCGACCGGACAGGCCCACTGTGCGGTCGGCCCTCCGCCTTGCGATCGCACGCACCGGCCTCCCCCTACGCCCTGGGGGCGTGGGCGGTACCCCCTGCGCCGCCCGCCCTGCGGGCGAACGACGCGAGATCGACGACAGCCCCCAGCCCCGCCCCGCAGGCCCCCGCTACGGCCCCGCCGGCTCCCGCAGCTCCTTCAGCAGCGCGATGTCCGCCGCCGCCTTCGGCCCCTCCGGGCCGCCGCCGGGGGTCTCGATGATCAGCGGTACGCCGGCCATCGCCGGATGCCGGATCAGCTCGCGGAACGCCTCGGCGCCGATCTGCCCGGCCCCGATGTTCTCGTGCCGGTCCAGGCACGATCCCACCGCGGCCTTGGAGTCGTTCGCGTGCAGCAACCGCAGCCGCCCCGGGCCGGCCACCTCCACCAGCTCGTCCAGCACCTGCTTCGCGCCGCCGCTCGCCGCCAGGTCGTGGCCGGCGGCGAAGACGTGGCAGGTGTCGAGGCAGACGCCGAGCCGCGGGTGCCGGTCCAGCAGGTCCAGATAGGCGCCCAGCTCCGGCAGCCGGGAGCAGAGCGAGAAGCCCTGCCCCGCGGTCGGCTCCAGCAGCAGCTCGGGCGCGTCGGGGTCGTCGCCCAGCTCGTCGAGGAGCGGCAGGGTCAGCTCCCGTACCTGCGCGAGCGCGGTCTCGCGGGGCCGTCCGCCGGTCGCCGAGCCGGTGTGCACCACGACGCCGCGGGCGCCGATCGCCCGGCCGCGGCGCAGCGAGTGCCGCAGCGAGGTGACGGAGTTCGCCGCGGTCGCCGGGGTGTGCGAGCCGAGGTTGATCAGGTACGGGGCGTGCACGTACACCGGGATGCCGTCCTCGGCGCACCGGTTGCGGAACTCCTCGTCCTGCGCCGGATCGCCGGGCGGCGTGGCCCAGCCGCGGGCGTTGGCGACGAAGACCTGGACGGCCTCCGCGCCGATCTTGCGCGCGTGCGCCAGGCCCTTCGCGGCCAGCCCGCCGGCGACGGGCACATGGCTGCCGACGGGGTTGCGGGCGCGGGCGGCGGGCCGGTCGGAGCCTCGTTCAGGGGGCGTACGGGAGGACACGTCACCTGACCCAGAGGGTGATCTCGCTGCCACGCGGCGCCTCTTCCCCGTCGCCCGGGGACTGCCGCCAGACGGTGTCGCCGAAGAAGATCTGGTTCACGTCGGCGCGGAAGCCGGCGTCCTCCAGCGTCTGCTCGGCGTCGTCCACGCTCATGTCGACCACGTCCGGGACCTCCAGCAGCTCGGGGCCCTTGGAGATCGTCAGCGTGACCTTGTCGCCCCCGCCCAGCTCGGTGCCCGGCTCGGGCGAGGTCTCCGCGACGGTGCCGGCGTCCTCCTCCGAGTACACCGTCTCCGTGGCGACCTCGACCGTCAGGCCCTCCTCGCGCAGCTCCTCAGCGGCGTCGCTCTGGTCGTCGCCGACGACGTCCGGCACCTCGATCGGGGCGCCGCGGCTGACGACCATCGCCACCGCCCGGCCTGCCTTGATCTTCTCGCCGTCCTCGGGGTCCGTGCTGATCACGCGCCCGGCGGGCAGCTCCTCGCTGAACGCCTCCCGCGTCACGCCCGGCTTCAGCCCGGCGTCGCTCAGCTTGTCCTTGGCCTCGTCGAGCGGGACCGCGTACAGCTCGGGGATCTCGACCATCTCCGGGCCCTTGGAGAGCACGAGCGTCACGGAGTCGCCCTGGCGGATGCGGTGGCCGCCCTCGGGGTCGGTACGGATGACGAGGCCGGCCTTCACCGTGTCGCTGAAGTCCTCCTTGACGTCCGCGTCCAGGTCTTCGCCGGAGAGCATGCTCCGCGCCTCGGCCTCGGTCTTGCCGAGCACGAAGGGGACCTTGGTGAACTGCCCGGAGTTTATGTACCAGACGCCCGTGCCGACGCCGAGTACGAGCACCGCCGCCAGCAGCGCCAGCAGCCCGAGGCGCGGCTTGGGGCGGCCCGGCCGGGCCCGGTCGCCAGGCGCCGGCGGGCCCGGCGGGCGGCCGGCGGTGCCCGCCGGTGCCGCGGCGGGCGTCTCCAGCACGCTGGTGACGTTCAGCCGTTCCTGCGCCGGCGTGGCCGCCGGGCTCGGCACCACGGCCGTACGGTCCTCGGAGCCGATCCGCTCCTCGGCGACGGCCTGTGGCGGCACCGCGTCCAGCTCCTCGTCGGTGAGCTGCGCGCGGGCGCTCCGTACGGCCGACAGCAGCTCCACGGCGTCCGCGGGGCGCGCCTCGCTGCGGCGGGCGGCGGCGGTGGCGACCAGGTCGTCCAACTGCGCGGGCAGCCCGGGCACGGCGGCGGACGGCGGCTCGACGTCCTCGTGCAGGTGCTGGTAGAGCACGTGCGCGGCATGCTCGCCGGCGTGCGGCTTGGCGCCGGTGAGCATCTCGTAGAGCATCACGCCGCAGGCGTACACGTCGACCCGGGGGTCGGCGGCGCCGCGCTCGATCTGCTCGGGCGCCAGATACGACACGCTGCCGAGCACGGCGCCGGTGGAGGCGGTGGTGTTGGTGTTCACGGCGCGGACGAGCCCGAAGTCGGCGACCTTGACCCGGCCGTCGTCGCCGATGAGGACGTTCTCCGGCTTCATGTCGCGGTGCACGAAGCCGGCCCGGTGCGCGGCGCCGAGCGCGGCGAGCACGGGCTCCAGGATGTCCAGCGCGGCCCGCGGCTGGAGCGCGCCGCGGTCGTGCAGCACGTCACGCAGGGTGCAGCCCGGGACGTACTCCATGGCCAGGAAGACGTGCGGGCCGTCGGTGCCCTGGTCGTAGACGCCCACGACGTTCGGGTGGGCGAGACCGGCGACCGACTTGGCCTCCAGGATGAACCGCTGGACGAAGGAGGCGTCGGCGGCGAGCGACGGGTGCATGACCTTGACGGCGAGCACCCGGTCGAGCCGGGTGTCCAGCGCGCGGTAGACCGTGGCCATGCCGCCGGCGGCGATGCGCGCGTCGACGCGGTAGCGCCCGTCGAGCATCTGCCCGACCATGGGGTCTCCCCACCCTCCCGGCGGATGGGGGGACGGGTCCAGAGTCGTGTCCACGAACCGCAGTCTACGAGGTGAGGGACGCGTTCCCGTCACCGTTGTGCTGCAGTACGTTCCCGATGGCGTGCCGGTACGGGGCCGGGCAGTTCACGCGAACGCGGGCCGCTCCGGATCCGGCCCCGGGCCCTCGTCCCGGCTGCCCCCGGGGCTCAGCTCCGCGACGCCCGCCCCCGGGGAGGAGGCGCGCGCGAAGTGCCGGCGCGGGATGCGCCCGGCGCGCGCGGCGAGCCGGCCCGCGGCGATCGCGTACCGCATCGCCTCCGCCATCAGCACCGGCTCCTGCGCCCGCGTCACGGCGGACGCCAGCATCACCGCGTCGCAGCCCAGCTCCATCGCCAGGGCGGCGTCCGAGGCGGTGCCGGCGCCGGCGTCGAGGATGACGGGCACCCCGGCGGCCTCGGCGATGAGCTGGAAGTTGTGCGGGTTGCGGATGCCGAGTCCGGAGCCGATGGGGGAGCCCAGCGGCATCACGGCGGCGCAGCCGGCGTCCTCCAGCTTGCGGGCGAGCACGGGGTCGTCGTTCGTGTACGGGAGCACGGTGAAGCCGTCGTCGACGAGCGTCTCGGCGGCGGCCAGCAGCTCGACCGGGTCGGGCAGCAGGGTCCGCTCGTCAGCGATGACCTCCAGCTTCACCCAGTCCGTGCCGAGGGCCTCGCGGGCCAGCCGGGCGGTGAGCACGGCCTCGCCCGCGGTGTAGCAGCCGGCGGTGTTCGGCAGCACGCGGATGCCGTGGCGGCGCAGCACGTCGAGCACGGAGCCGTGCACGCCGGGGTCGACGCGGCGCATCGCGACGGTGGTCAGCTCGGTGCCGGAGGCGAGGAGGGCGCGCTCCATGACGTCGAGGCTGCTCGCGCCGCCGGTGCCCATGATGAGGCGGGAGGAGAAGCGGACGCCGGCGATGGTGAGCGGGTCCGCGCCGGTGAGGTCTGCGGGGACGGGGGCGGGGGCGGTGCTGGTCACGGTGGTCAGCCTCCCTGGACCGCGGTCAGGATCTCGACGCGGTCGCCGTCGCCGAGGGTGGTGGTGGGCCAGTCGCCGCGCGGCACGACGTCCTCGTTGACGGCGGCGGCGACGCCGCGGTGCGCGGCGGTGAGGGTGGCGACGAGGGCGCCGAGGGTGAGGCCCGCGGCGATCGCGCGGGGTGCGCCGTTGACGGTGATGGTCGGCGCGTCGGCGGGGGCGTCGGTTCGGGCTTCGGTACGGGTCTGCGTGGCGTCCTCGGTCATGCGTGCTGCCGCCCTTCGTGCTGCTGGTGCGTACGGCCGAACCGGGTGGCCGCGAACGGGCGGGCCACGTCGGGGAGTTCGCCGCCGGTGAGGACGGCGGCGAGCGCGTCGCCGGTGACGGGGGTGAGGAGCACCCCGTTGCGGTAGTGGCCGGTGGCCAGGTGCAGCCCCGCCAGCGCGGTGGGGCCCAGCAGCGGCGCGTTGTCGGGGGAGCCGGGGCGCAGCCCGGCGCCGGTCTCCACGAGCGGCAGCTCCGTCAGCCCGGGCAGCAGCTCGTGCGCGTCGCGCAGCAGCTCGTACACGCCGCCCGCGGTGACGGTGGTGTCCCAGCCCAGCTCCTCGCTGGTGGCGCCGACGACCAGCTCGCCGCTCTCCCGCGGCACCAGGTACACGCTGCTGCCGCGCACCACGGCCCGTACCGTACGGGACAGGAAAGGCGTTCCGGTGTCGGGCATCCGCAGCCGCAGCACCTGCCCCTTCACCGGCCGCACCGGCGGCCGTACCGCCTCCGGCACCCCCGCCAGGCTGCCGCTCCGGCTGCCCGCGGCGAGCACCGTCTGCCCGGCATCGACCCGCGTGCCGTCCGCCAGCTCCGCGCCCGCCGCCCGCTCGTCCGCGCCCGCGCCGGCGATCCGCAGCCGTACCGCGAGGCTGCGGTGGAAGGCGACCCCGGCCCGCTCGCAGGCGGTGACGAGCGCCGCCGTCAGCAGCCGCGGGTCGGTCTGGTGGTCGCCGTCGACGCGCAGCCCGCCGCGTACTCCGGGCGCGAGCATCGGCTCCAGCCGGCGGCACTCGCTGCCGCTGAGCCACTGCGCGGAGAGCCCCAGCCGCTGCTGGAAGCCGTGCAGTTCGCGCAGTTGGGCACGGTCGTCCGCGTCGAGCGCGACGGACAGCGCGCCGCAGCGGCGGTAGCCGATGTCCCGGCCGGACGCCTCCGCCAGCTCGGCGGCGAAGGCCGGATAGCGTTCCGCGGCGGCCAGGTTGAGCGCCAGCAGCGCTTCCTCGCCGTAGTGGAGTTCGGTCACGGCGGCGAGCATTCCGGCCGCGACCTGCGCGGCGCCGCCGCCGGGGGCCGGGTCGGCGACGGCGGTGGCCAGCCCGCGGCGCGCCGCCTGCCAGGCGGTGACCAGGCCGATGACGCCGCCGCCGACGACGAGGACGTCGTACGCGGCATCCGCCGTGCGCGGCGCGCCGGTTGGGCCCGCCGCGGGCGGCGCCTGGGGTGTCGTGGTGGGTTCCGTCGGGGGTGTGTCGCGTGGCTGCATGGGCGCGTTCGCCCCTCCCTTCGCCGGCATGACCCGGATCAGGTTCGTACGGTCGGGGGCCGCCAGCCCCCCTCTCAGCCCGGTGCGCCGGGCTCCCGCGAGTCTTCCCGGCCACCCTAACTCCGTACGCCCGGCTGCTGTAAGGGAGCCTCGCGAGCGGGGCCGGTGCGCGCGTGGGCCGACGGGTGCGGCATACAGTGATCGGTGTGACCGACGCCGAAGCCGACCGCGGCCCCGCCGACCGGGCCGCCAGCCGCCCCAGCCGTGCCGCGGACCCCGCCGCGGGCACCGTCGTCGTCGGCGCGGGGATGGCCGGCGTGCAGACCGCCGTGGCGCTGCGCGAGCAGGGATACACCGGCGCCGTCACTCTTGTCGGCGCGGAGCCGCACGACCCGTACGACCGGCCGCCGCTGTCGAAGGCGGTGCTGCTCGGCAAGGCGGAGGGCTCGGCGTTCGAGGTGGACTTCGCGGAGTACGGCATCGGGCTCCGGCTGGGGCTGCACGCCGACCGGTTGGACACCGCGGGGCAGGTGCTGGAGACCGACGCCGGGCCCGTCCCGTACGGGAACCTGGTGCTCGCCACCGGCGCGGCCCCCGTCCCGCTGCCCGGCGTCCCGGCTGGCGCCACGCCCGGCGTGCACCTGCTGCGCACCCTCGACGACGCGGCGCGGCTGCGCGCGGTGCTGGTGCGGCGCAGCCGGATCCTGGTTGTCGGCGCCGGCTGGATCGGCGCGGAGCTGACCACCGCGGCGCGCGAGCAGGGCTGCGAGGTGACGGTCGTGGAGGCCGCCGGGCATCCGCTGGCGGCGGCGCTGCCCGCGGCGGTCGCGGCGCCGATGGCCGCGTGGTACGAGGAGAGCGGTGCCCGGCTGCTGACGGGGCGCCGGGTCGAGCGCGTCGAGAGCGCCGGCGGGGGCGGCCCGGTCGCGGTGGTCCTCGACGACGGTACGGAGCTGACCACCGACGCCGTCGTCGTCGGCATCGGCGCCCATCCCACCACGGCCTGGCTCGCCGGCTCCGGCGTCGAGCTGGGCGGCGACGGGGCGGTGCGGGCCGACGAGCGGCTGCGTACGAACGTGCCCGGCGTCTGGGCCGTCGGCGACTGCGCGTCGTTCCCCTCCGCGCGCTACGGCGAGCGGCTGCTGATCCACCACTGGGACAACGCGCTGCAGGGCCCGACGACGGTCGCGGCGGACATCGCGGGCGCGCCGGGCGGGGTGTACGACCCGGTGCCGTACTTCTGGTCCGAGCAGTTCGGCCGCTTCGTGCAGTACGTCGGCCACCACACGGACGGCGACGAACTGCTCCGGCGCGGCGACCCGCACGGCTCCTCGTGGTCGGTGTGCTGGCTGCGCGCCGGCCGGCTGATCGCGCTGCTGGCCGTGGGCCGGCCGCGGGACCTCACCCAGGGGCGCAAGCTGATCCACGCCGGCGCCGCGCTGGACCGCGAGCGGGCCGCCGACGCGGCCGTACCGCTGAAATCGGCCGCGCTGTGACCGCACGCGGCGCGCCGCGGGCAGCGCCGGCATCCCCGCATCCGGGGATGCTTCGCGGTGATATGCCTCCCTTTGGCGCTGCCCTGTACCGGGAGGCGGTCCGAGATGGCAGGCTGGGGGGTGTGACCGAGATTGATGCGAAGATCGATGCTCTCGTCCCCTCCTGGCTCACCCTCCCCGACATCGCGGAGAACCTCGGCGTCGAGGTGACCCGCGTGCGGCAGTTGGTCAAGGAAGGCCAGTTGATCGCGGTGCGGCGGGGTGAGAACAACGCGCTGCACGTGCCCGCCGAGTTCATCGGCGAGGGGAAGGTCGTCAAGGGCCTCACCGGGACCCTGACGCTGCTCAAGGACGACGGCTTCAGCGACGCGGAGGCGCTGGAGTGGCTGTTCACCCCCGACCCCTCGCTTCCGGGGACTCCCGCGCAGGCGCTGCGCGAGAACCGCGGGACGGAGGTCAAGCGCAGGGCGCAGGCACTGGCTGTGTAACCTCGCGGGGCCGGGCGCGCAGCCGCGGGTCCGGCCCCGCGACCGTACGGGACCGTACGAGGGGGGAGTGCCGCATGACGGCCGGAACCGCCGCCCGCGCCACCGCCGACGCCCGCGCGCGGCTCGGCGCCGCGCAGCTCTATCTGTGCACCGACGCCCGTACGCGCCAGGGTGACCTGCCCGAGTTCCTCGACGCCGTGCTGGCCGCGGGCGTGGACATCGTCCAACTGCGCGAGAAGGGCATGGAGGCCCGCGAGGAGCTGGCGCACCTGGAGGTGTTCGCCGATGCCTGCCGCCGGCACGGCCGGCTGCTCGCCGTCAACGACCGCGCCGACGTGGCGCACGCCGCCGGCGCCGACGTGCTGCACCTGGGCCAGGGCGACCTGCCCGTGCCCGCCGCCCGCGCCATCCTGGGCGCCGCGCCCGAGGATGTGCTGATCGGCCGTTCCACCCACGCCGAGGCGGAGACCCGCGCCGCGGCCCGGGAGCCCGGCGTCGACTACTTCTGCACCGGCCCGTGCTGGCCCACCCCCACCAAGGCCGGGCGCCCCGCGGCCGGCCTCGGCCTCGTCCGGTACGCGGCGGGGCTCGGCACCGACCGCCCCTGGTTCGCCATCGGCGGAATCGACCTCGGAAACCTCGACGAGGTCCTGGCGGCCGGCGCCCGCCGGGTCGTCGTCGTGCGCGCCCTCACGGCCGCGGAGGACCCCGGAGCTGCGGCGGGCGAGTTCGTACGGCGGCTGCGCGCCGCACGGAACGGTGACGTCCGGTAGTCGTCCGGGCGGCCCGGGGCGCCGGGTCCCGGCCGGGCAATTGAGCTGGCCGTCTTGGGTCCGGAGGTGACCGGCGGTTAACCTGCCGCGTATGGCCACCGGCATCGCTTCGACCAGGAATGATCGCGCAGTCACTGTTCGTGAACTGCTCGCATCCGGCAAGCAGTCGTTTTCGTTCGAGTTCGCCGCCCCGAAAACCGAGAAGGGCGAGCGGACCCTCTGGAACGCCGTACGGCGCATCGAGGCCGTACAACCGACCTTCGTCTCCGTGACGTACGGCGCCGGCGGCTCGTCCCGCGAGGGCACCGTCCGCGCCACCGAGCGCATCGCCACCGACACCACGCTCACGCCCGTGGCGCATCTCACCGCGGTCGACCACTCCGTCGCCGAACTGCGCAACGTCATCGGCCAGTACGCGGACGCCGGCATCCGCAACATGCTCGCGGTCCGCGGCGACCCGCCGGGCGACCCGATGGGGGAGTGGGTCGCGCACCCCCAGGGGGTGTCGTACGCCGCTGACCTGGTCCGGCTGATCAAGGAGTCGGGCGACTTCTGCGTCGGCGTCGCCGCCTTCCCCGAGCGGCACCCGCGGTCCACGGACTGGGACACCGACATCCGGCACTTCGTCGACAAGTGCCGCGCGGGCGCGGACTACGCGATCACCCAGATGTTCTTCCACGTCGACGACTACCTGCGGCTGCGCGACCGGGTGGCCGCCGCCGGCTGCGAGACGCCGATCATCCCGGAGATCATGCCGGTCACCAACGCCCGCCAGATCCAGCGGTTCGCCGAGCTGAGCGGGGCCAGATTCCCGCCGGAGCTGGCGGATCGCGTTCTCGCGGTCGAGGACGACCGGGCCGCGGTACGCTCCATTGGCATCGAGTACGCCACGGACATGTGCGAGCGGTTGCAGTCCGAGGGAATCCCCGGACTGCACTTCATTACGCTGAACCACTCCACGGCAACGCTGGAGATCTACCAGAACCTCGGACTGCACCGGCCGTCCTGAGGGCAGGCACCACCAAGCGGGGGCGGAAGAGAGGCACGTGATGGGCGACTTGGCCTGGTTGGCCCTCTATGCCATGTTCGGGCTTGTCGCGCTGTGGCTGCTCTGGGAAGTGCTGATGCAGTACAAGGCCCCGCTGCGCTGGCGCGCGCTGGCCTTCGTCGGCTTCCTCTGCGTGGTGCTCGGCGTGCTCATGCCCTCGGTGGTCGTGATCGGTCTCGGCGTGGTGGTGTTCGCGCTCGGCCAGGTCAAGGTCACGCTCTCCTACCGCAGCGGCTACTCCGGCGGCTGGGCGATGAACAGGCGCGGGGAGGACGAGGACTACGGCGGCGGATACGAGGCGCAGGGGTACGAGGCGCAGGGGTACGAGGCGCAGGGGTACGACGCGCAGGGGTACGACCAGGGCGCGTACGACGGCCGCCAGGCGCCGCCGCCCCCGGAGCGCCCGGCCGCCTACCCGGCGTACGAGCCGGAGAGCGTGCCGCCCGCGGCGCAGGAACAGACCTCGCAGTTCTCGCCCTTCGGCGACGACCAGGCCCTCGCGGGCGCCGCCCCCGGGCAGCAGACGTATGCGGGCGGCTACGACGCGTACGGCAACGGAAGCAACGGCGCCGGCTACGACTCCGGCAGCTACGCGACCACCTCCGCCTACGACTCCGGCAGCTACGCCACCACGTCGGCGTACGACACCGGCAGCCACGCCACGACCTCCGCCTACGACACCGGCAGCCACGGGACCACCTCCGGCTACGAGCCCGGGGGCTACGCCACCAACGGCGCCGGCACGGGCGGCTACGGGCAGGACCAGCAGATATACCCGGACACCGGCGGCTACGGCACGGAGCACCAGTACGCCGGGTACGACGCGCCCGCGCCCGCCCCCGGCGCCGGCTACGCGGACCCCTACAGCGGCACGGAGTACGCCGCCCCGGCCCCGCCGCAGTACTACGACTCCACGCAGGGCGGCGGGCAGCAGTACGACACGGGCGGCGCCGGCTACCCCGGCTACGAGCAGCAGCAGTACGGCCAGCAGTACTCCGAGGGCTACGACACCGGCCAGCAGCCGGCGTACGGCCAGGAGGCATACGGGACGGCGGGCGACAGCGTCTGGATGCCGCAGCAGCGCGACGCCGACCCGCTGGGTACCGAGGACCCGTACGCACAGCAGCAGGGCTACCCCGGCTACGAGCAGCAGCAGTACCGCTACTGACCCCCGGCGGTCACCCGCCCCGACTGCCGGCCCACGCGCCGCCCGCGCGCGCCCTCAGCGGGAGCCGCGGAAGTCCGCGCCCTCCATGATCAGCCCGGCGACCAGGGCCCCCGACATCCCCGCGTGCGCGAGACCGCCGCCCGGGTGCGCCCAGCCGCCCACCGCGTAGAGCCCCGGCACCGCCGTGGCGTTCGGCAGCGGCAGATACGCGCCCCCCGCCCCCGCCAGCGCGGGCCCCGGCACCGCGCCGCCCGGGGCGCCCGTCTCCGCCGCGGTGTCCGCGGGTGTACGCACCTCGCGCCACAGCACCCGCTCCGCCAGCCCCGGCACCGCCCGCCCGGCCGCCGCCACCATCCGGTCCGCGAACGCCTCCGCGGCCTTCTCGCCGCCCTCGGCCGCCCACGCCCCGGCCGGGACGACGGCGGTCACCGTCACGGCCTCGTGCTCCGCGTCCGGGCGCTGCGCGGGGTCGTCGGGCCGCAGCACGGTGACGGTGGGCGCCGGATCGGTCCCGGGCTGCTCGCCGTCGAAGATCCATGCCAGTTCGCGCGCGGGATCAGGGGAGTGCACGACGGTACGGTGCACGGCGTCGCCGTCCCGCGCGCCGCGCAGCGCCAGGCACACGGTCATCCGCGCGGGTACGGCCCGCGCCGCCGCCGGGATCCCGCCGTCCGCGTACGCGCCGGGCGCCAGCTCCGCCAGCCGGGCCCGCGGCACCCCGGCGATCACCGCGCCGGCGTCCGCCCGCCCGCCGCCGGCCAGTTCGACGCCCGCGGCCCGGCCGTCCCCGCCGACCCGGACGGCGACCACTTCCGCGCCGAACGCGAACTCGATCTTCCGCTCCAGGCAGCGCTCGTACAGCGCGTCCGCCAGCGCCCGCATGCCTCCCCGCACGTACCAGCCGCCGAAGGTCTCCTGCACGTACGGCAGCATCGCCGCGCCCGCCGGGGCGTGCCGCGGGTCGAAGCCGTAGGCCAGCGCGTGCTGCGCGAGCATCGTCCCCAGCGCGGGGTACGCGCCCAGCTCGCCCGCGCCGACGCCGGCCACGGTGGCGGGCGGGGCGGCCGGGCGGGGGCCGCGCAGGCGGCGCAGCAGCCCGCGTCCTGCGGGCGGCGGGGGCGCGGGGTACAGGTCGGCGGCCAGTGCGCCGGGGTCCGCGGGCAGGGGCTCCTCGACGAGCGGGCGGCGGGCGGCCTCCCAGACCCGGCGGCCCCGGTCGAGCAGGGCGGTCCACGCCTCGCCCGCGCCGGGACCCGCGGCGGCGTCGAGGGCCCGTACGACGCCCGCGCGGGAGGCGTTGGGCAGGGTGGCGGCGGTGCCGTCGGGGAAGACGTGCCGCTCGGCCGGGTCCACCGGCACGAGGTCCACGCACTTCTCCAGCTTGCGCCGGCCCGTCTTGAGGAACAGGTCGCGGTAGACGGCGGGGAGGTACAGCACCCCGGGTCCGGTGTCGAAGCCGAAGCCGTCGCGCTCCAGCCGCCGTACGCCGCCGCCGTGGGTGCCGGAGCGCTCGTGGACCGTCACCCGGTGGCCCGCGAGGGCCAGCCGCGCGGAGGCGGCCATGGCGCCCATGCCCGCACCGACTACCGCGATCTCTGCCATGGCCCGGACTTTATCCCGGGCCCCGGGCAGGCCCGCGGGCGGGAGCGGTGGAGCTGGGGGTGCGTACTCAGTCGTAAGTATGCGTACTCAGATACCTGCTTGAGTATCCGAGCGGATGGGCCCCGACCTGCACAAACGGCAAAGTTGAGGACGTGGGACGGACGCAGTACGGGGCCACGGACCGCCGACACGGGGTGGCGGAACGGGACCTCGGTGCCGGCCCACGAGGGGGGAACGGGGGAAATGGGGGAAGCTGCCCCGGTGGTGGAGCGACGGGGGATCGCTTCGCGCCGGGGCAGCGCCCGTTTCCACGGGTGCCCGCCCCGGCCGGGGCGCCGTTCCACCCCGGGGCGGCACTGGTCGACGCAATTGCCGCGGAGGGTGTGGTCGGGGGCATCGTCGCAGGTAGCGGGGCAGTTCAGGCCGATTGTCAGTGGGGTGCGCCACGATGGGCACATACGAACGAACGACTGAAGGACTGACGCTGACAGGAGGCAAGCCATGGCAGCCGAGCCGGCTTACGCCCCACCGAGTGATGTCCACCCCGTCCTGCGCCCGGGCAGTGCGCCCAAGGCGGCGCTGGAGCTCCTCGCGCAAGCCCACGCCGGTCTGGCGGAGGCGGCGGAGATGGAGACGGCGAACGAGCGCTACTCACTGGCCCACCTCGCCGCGCTGCGCACTGCCGCGGCGGTCCTCGCGGTCCGCGGGCGGCCGGAGCCGACCCCGCGGCGCCGGCAGCGCATCCGCAGCGCGTGGGAGGTGCTGCCGGAGGTCGCGCCGGAACTCGCCGAGTGGAGCGCGATGTTCGCGGCCGGCGCCCGGCTGCGGGCCCGCGCGGAGGCGGGCATCAGGGATGCGGTCGACGCGGAGGAGGCGGCCGATCTCCTGCGCGCGGCAGGCATGTTCACGCGCATAGTCGAGCGGATGCTCGTCGTCCAGCCGCTGATACGTCCCCAACCGGGCCCGGAGACGCGCTGACGCGGCGTGCGGCGACCCGGCTGGCAAGGACTTGTCAGGAGTCCCCGGCGGCCCTCCGGCGATCCCCGGTGGTGCCGGGGTGCCGGGGGCCGCCGGAGGGGCCCCTGCGGGCGGGCCCGGCGGGGCACGGGACGCGGATGCGCAGCCTCTAAGCTGGGCCACGCCCGATCTTCGAGGAGCGCTCCATGCCCCGTACGACACCGCACGACCACCTGCCGCGCGCGTCGCTGCGTGCCGCCGTCGTCTGGGAGGCGCTGGAGGACGCCCTGGCCCGGCACGGAGCCGCCGGGCAGGGCGGCGCGGAGGCCGCGGCCGGCGGCCAGGCGCTCGACGTACTGGACACCGGGGGCGGCACCGGCGGCTTCGCCGTGCCCGCCGCCCTGCTCGGGCACCGGGTGACGGTCGTCGACCCCAGCCCGAACGCGCTCTTCGGGCTGCAGCGCCGCGCCGCGGAGGCCGGCGTCGCCGACCGGGTGCGCGGCGTGCAGGGCGATATCCACGCCCTGTTCGACGTCGCCGAGCCCGGCGCGTACGACGCGGTGCTCTGCCACGGCGTCCTGGAGTACGTCGACGACCCCGCCGCGGGCCTCGCCAACGCCGTCGCCGCGCTGCGGCCCGGCGGCCTCCTCAGCGTGCTGGCGGCGGGTCTCGGCGGCGCCGTGCTGGCCCGCGCGCTCGCCGGGCACTTCTCCTCCGCCCGCCGCGCGCTCACGGGCGGAGACGGCCGCTGGGGCGAGGCGGACCCGGTGCCGCGCCGGTTCACCCCGGAGGAGCTGACCCGGCTGGTCGCCGCCGCCGGCGTGGAGGTGCGGGCCGTACAGGGCGTACGCACCTTCTCCGACCTGGTGCCGGACGGCCTTGCCGAGTCCGAGCCGGGCGCGCTCGACGCGCTGCTGGAGCTGGAGCGGGCGGCGGCGGAGTCGCCGGCGTTCCAGCCGGTGGCGGCGCAGCTTCATGTTCTGGGCGGCCGGAAGTGATAACCGGTCCGCCCGCGGGCAAAGGTGCAGTAGGCCACAGGCCACCCGTTCGGCCCCGGCGCGCCGTATGATCTGAGTCAGGGCCTGCTGCGGCGGGCAGGCCCAGATCCGCGCCGCGGATCGGCGGATTTGGCGCAGAGGGGCGGGTTTCACGGGGGCGCATACCTGCCTATCCTGGAGGTGCCGCGTCCCGGTCGTCCCCAAGCGACCGACGAGTAGGAGGACTCCGTGCCGCTCTCGGAGCACGAGCAGCGCATGCTCGAGCAGATGGAGCGAGCGCTGTACGCAGAAGATCCCAAGTTTGCGACAGCGCTTGAGGGAAGCAGGCTGCGCACGTACACCCGCCGTCGGGTGTACCAAGCGGTAGCCGGTTTCCTGGTGGGTATCGCGCTCCTGATGGCCGGAATGGTCGCGCAGCAGATCTGGGTCAGCGTGGTGGGCTTCCTCGTCATGCTGGGATGTGCGGTGCTCGCCGTCACCGGTTGGCGCAGGACTGCGAACCCGGCCGAACAGCAACAGCAGCAGCCGGGCGATGCCGCGGCCCCTCAGGGCGGTCAGCAGCGTCGCAGGACCCGGCAGCGCCGTTCCATGATGAACAGGATCGAAGAGCGGTGGCAGCGCCGCCGCGACGAGGGACGCTAGGCCACCAGGTCCCTCCCCGTGCAGAGCTCCCCGGGCCCGGCCCGCGGGAGCTCTCAGCACGCGGTACCCCCTTCGGTCCTGCCGGGTGCCCGTAGGCCGGGTATGACCGGCTCCCCGGCGACCGCTCCTCGCGGAGTGTGCCATTCCCGTTACGCCCTCCGCGGACGAAGCCCGCGCCCGACCGTCCGTACGAACTCCGCGCGAGACGTGCCCCCTCAGAAGTCCGCGCGATACGTGTCCGTACCAAGCCCGCGCGAACCGTGTCCGTACCCGCCGCAGCCCCCCGCGCCACCCGAACGGCCCCGCCGCGCAACCGCGCGACGGGGCCGTTCCGGTCCACTTCGTCCTGGCGCCCTACGCGCTACGCCCGCTGCCGCGACGGCCGCAGCGCCGCGCCCGCGCGCCGCAGCGCCCCGCGCCAGCGCCCCGTCACCGACGCCCAGCGCGCCGACACCGCCCACAGCAGCCGCACCGACGAGCGCGGCGCCACCGCCGCGCGCAGCCGCGCGGCCGCGCCCGCGTCGCGGCCCATGGCCGCCCGCGCTCTCCGCACGTCTTCCGCCAGCCCGTCGACCTGCCGCGGGCGCGGCGCGTAGAGCGTCTGCTCCACCGCCCCCGCCACCCGCAGCGCCGACTGCGCCGCCGCGCCGTCCAGGCTGCCGAACCTGATGAGCGCCGCCGCCGTCGTCCGCGGCGTCTGCGACTCGTCGGGCGGCAGCCCGAAGTCCCAGGCGGAGTCGATCAGTTCGCGCCAGGCCGGCAGCGGTCCCGCGCCCGGGCGGAGTCGTCGGCCCCGTTCCCGTACGCGCCAGAGGGCCGGCAGCGACGGCAGGAGCAGGAGCAGCAGCACCCCGGCCGCGCCCGCCGCGATGCCCGCCGCCGGCGGTCCGCCGTCCGTCGGGCCCGCGGCCCCGCCGCCCGCCGCCTCGTCGTCCGGGCAGCCGTCCACCCGCCGCAGCGACGCCGGGCACTCGTCCTCCGACGCCGAGGGGGTCGGGGTCGGGGCCGCCGAGCTGCCGGGGTCCGGCAGTTCGTTCGCGGGGTCGCCGCCGCCGTTCGGCTGGTTCTCCATCGTGTAGTCGGGCAGCGTGCCGCGGGTCGGGGTCGGCTCGAAGCGGGTCCAGCCGGCGCCCTCGAAGTACAGCTCGGGCCAGGCGTGCGCGTCCTGCAGCCCCACCGACATCGACCCGTCGCTCTGCGCGGTGCCCGGCACGAAGCCGACCGCGACCCGGGCGGGGATGCCGAGGGTCCGGGCCATCGCGGCCATCGTGAACGAGAAGTGGACGCAGAAGCCCTGCTTGTCCTCCAGGAACCGCAGGATCGCCTCGGGGTCGGAGGCGTCGAGGTTGGTCTCCGTGTCGTAGACGAAGTTGGTGGTGAAGTAGTCCTGCAGCGCCAGCGCCCGCTCGTAGTTGTTCGCCGAGCCGCGGGTGATCTCCTGCGCCTGCCGGCGGACTTCGTCCGGCAGCGAGTCGGGCACCTGCGTGTACTCCTCGCTCAGCGCCGGGTCCGGCGGGGGAGCGGTGGCCAACTGGCGCGCGGTGGGCGCCATGAGCAGGCTGGTGACCTGGTACTCGGCGCCGCCCGTGGTGGTGCCGCCGTCGCCGACGACGGACCGGCCCTCCGGCTCGTAGCGCCAGTCGCCCCCTATGCGCACCTGGTACGCGGGGTACGGCATCGGCAGCCACTGCTGCCGGAAGTCGTCGTCGGCCCGTACGTTCAGCGTGAGGGGCGCGGACCTGATCTGGCTGTTGGAGTAGCCCTGCGGGGTGGGCAGCGGGTCGGGGATGTCCTCGATGCTGCGGCGCGAGGGCTGCCAGGAGGTGCCGTCGAACCGGTCGAGGGCGACGAAGCGCATGTACAGCGCCGAGTTCTGGGCGCCGTCCTCGGCGCGGTAGCGGAACACCTCGCGGTTCTCCGGCTGGTTCAGGCTCTGCTGCAGCCGCACCACGGGGTTGATCGCGGTGACCGTACCGCCGCCGGGCCCCTGCCCGGGACCGGTGGTCTTGCCGTCCAGCAGCCCGCCGTCCAGCGACGGCAGCGCCGCGGGTACGACGAGCGCGAAGCCCAGCGCCACGGCGCCGATCCGCCGGCCCGTACGCACCGGGGCCATCGGCCGCCCGCCCCCGGGCTCCGCGGCGCCCGGCGCGCCCGTGGACTGCCCGCCGCCGAACATCCGCCCCCACTGCGCCAGCCGGTCCCGCCCTTCGGCGAGCAGCAGCAGCAGATAGCCGGCGCCGGCGAGCAGGAACGTCAGCCAGCTCCCGCCCTGGTTGAGCCCCGCGGCGACGGAGTACAGCGCGAGCAGCGGCAGCCCCGCGGGCGCGGCGCTGCGGAACGTCACCGCCACCGCGTCCACCAGCAGCGCCACCCCGGCGATGCCGGAGAGCAGCATCAGCTCTATGCCGTCGGTGACCGGCGCCGGGATGGAGTAGCGCGAGACGTCGTCGCTGCCCTCCTGGAAGAGCTGGCGGAACTCCTCTATCGCCGCGGGGTTGGGGATCACCCCGCCGGTCGCCTGGTCGGCGGTGAAGAGCATCGTCAGCAGCAGCACCGTGACCGCGGTCTGCGCCAGCACCGTCAGTGGGCGCGCCAGCGGGATGCGGCGGGCGATCATGCCGACGCCGCCGATCACGACGACCACGAAGATCGCCTTGAAGAACCAGGTCATCCTGTCGGTCAGCGGCAGCAGCGCGGTGGCGGTCAGCAGGGATGCCGCCGCCGCGCAGATCGTGAGCCGGGCCCGTCCGCTCATCTCAGCTCTCGCCTCCGCGTGCCGCCGCGGCGAGCTGGCCGGCCTGGTTGCCGGCCTCCCGCCACAGGTCGCCCATCGTCATTCCGGGCCGTACGGACAGCACAGTCCAGCCCGCCTCGCGGAGCTGCCGCACCCGCTCGGCGCCCGCCGGCGCCGCGCCGTTCGGGCCGCCGGGCGCGCCCGCACGCGACTCCCAGGCCGCGGCGTCCGTCACGAACGCCACGCCCGCGGCCGTACGCTGCCGCATCCGCGCGGCGAGCGCGGCCTGTTCCTCGTCCAGCTCGCCGAAGAACGCCACGAGCAGCCCCTCGTGCCCGCCGCGCAGCACGTCGTACGCGGCCGAGACGGTGTCCCGCTCGGAGTGGTCGATGACGGCGAGGGTGTCCAGGAGTATCCCCGCCGCGTCGGCCGACTCGCGGCCGCGGGAGTTCAGCGCCCCGTCGACGCCGGCCCCCAGCTCGCCGCCGTCGGTGATCAGCCGCACGGTGTAGCCGCGCTCCAGCATGTGCAGCGCGACCGAGGCGGCGCCGGAGACGGCCCACTCGAAGGCCGAGTCGGGTCCCGCGCCGGTGTAGGCGTCGCGCCGGGTGTCCAGCAGCACCGTGCAGCCCGCGCGCTGCGGCTGCTCCTCGCGGCGGACCATCAGCTCGCCGTACTTCGCGGTGGAGCGCCAGTGCACCCGCCGCAGGTCGTCGCCGTGCCGGTAGCCGCGGGGGATGACATCGTCCTCGCCGGCCAGGGCGAGGGTGCGGTGCCGGCCGTCGCCGTATCCCGTGGCCTCGCCGGCCAGCCGGACGGGAGCCAGCGCCTCGGTGCGCGGGACGACGGTCAGGGTGTCGTACGCGCTGAAGGAGCGGGTCATCTCGCACATGCCGAACGGGTCGGAGAGCCGCAGTTGCAGCGGGCCCAGCGGATAGCGCCCGCGCAGGTCGGAGCGGACCCGGTAGGTCACCTCGCGCTTGCCGCCCGGCTCCACCCGGTCCAGCACGAAGCGGGGCCGGGGGCCCAGCACGTACGGCAGCCGGTCCTGGAGCATCAGCAGCCCGGTGGGCAGCCGGGAGACGTTCTCCAGCCGCAGGTGCACCCGGGCCTCGGAGCCCGCGGGCACCCGGGCGGGCGACAGCTTGCGGCTGCCGCCGACGCGGTAGCGGGTGCGGTGCAGCACGGCCGCGCACACCAGCGGCAGCGCGGCCAGCAGCAGCCCCACCCGCAGCAGGTCGGGCTGGCCCAGTATGTAGCTGCACGCCCCGGCCGCGAGCCCGGCGGCGAGGAACGAGCGGCCGCGCGTGGTGGTGCCGGCCAGGGCCGTACGCAGCCCGCCCGCCTGGGCGTCCTGGCCCGCGGGCGGCGCGGCGGGGGCGGGCGGGGGCTGGCCGGACATCAGAACCGCCGGCCGTCCGGGCTGTGCGCGCCGCCGCCGTACGCGGGTGGCATCTGCGGCGGCCGCTGCATGTCGGCGGCGGGCACCGGCACCTGCTGCAGGATCTCGACGACGATCTGCTCGGCCGTACGCCGGTTGAGCTGGGCCTGCGCCGTGGGCAGCAGCCGGTGCGCGAGCACGTGCACGGCCAGCGCCTGCACGTCGTCGGGCAGCGTGAACTCCCGCCCCGCCAGCGCGGCGGCGGCCTTCGCCGCCCGCAGCAGATGCAGCGTGGCCCGCGGCGAGGCGCCGAGCCGCAGCTCGGGGTGCTGCCGGGTGGAGGTCACGAGGTCCACCGCGTACCGCCGGACGGAGTCCGCGACGTGCACCGTACGCACCGCGTCGATCAGCTTGACGATGTCGTGCGCGTGCGCGACGGGCTGGAGGTCGCCCAGCGGCGAGACCCCGCCGTGCACGTCGAGCATCTCCAGCTCCGCGTCCGGGCTGGGGTAGCCGATGGACAGCCGGGCCATGAAGCGGTCGCGCTGGGCCTCGGGCAGCGGGTACGTGCCCTCCATCTCGATGGGGTTCTGGGTGGCGACCACCATGAACGGGCTGGGCAGCTCGTACGTCTGCGTGTCGATGGTGACCTGCCGCTCCTCCATCGACTCCAGCAGCGCCGACTGGGTCTTGGGGGAGGCCCGGTTGATCTCGTCGCCGATGACGATCTGGGCGAAGATCGCGCCGGGCTTGAACTCGAAGTCCCGGCTCTGCTGGTCGTAGACGCTCACGCCGGTGATGTCGGAGGGCAGCAGGTCGGGTGTGAACTGGATGCGGCGCACGGAGCAGTCGATGGACTTCGCCAGCGCCTTGGCGAGCATGGTCTTCCCGACGCCCGGCACGTCCTCGATCAACAGGTGGCCTTCGGCGAGCAGGACGGTCAGCGACAGCCTGACCGCCTCGGGCTTGCCCTCGATCACGCTCTCCACCGACCGCCGGACATCGTCCGCGGTACTGGTCAGATCGCTGAGGCTCGCTCGCTCGTCATACGTCGTCACCGGCCCTCCTCGGCCCGTCGCACGGGCCGTGCGCCGCGGTCGCGGTCCGGCCCTCCCCGATACCGTGGTGCCCGTGCACCGCCGGCCCGGCCGGGGCGTAACGGAGCCACCACACCCGCATTCTTGCTGCCGAATGCCGGTTTCGTCAGTCGCCCGCCGTGATTTGCTCCGCGGACACCTCGCGGAGCAGCCCCGTGCGTACGTCGAACACGAAGCCTCGCACGTCGTCGGCGTGCAGCAGGAACGGGGAGGTCTCCACCCGGCGGATCGACTGGCGCACGTCCTGGTCCAGGTCGCGGAACGACTCCACCGACCAGGCCGGCCGCTGCCCGACCTCGGCCTCCAGCTCGAACCGGAACTCCTCGGTGATGCGGAGCAGGCCGCAGTCGGTGTGGTGGATCAGGACCACGCTGCGGGTGCCCAGGGCGCGCTGGCTGATGGTCAGCGAGCGGATGGTGTCGTCGGTGACCACGCCGCCGGCGTTGCGGATCGTGTGGCAGTCGCCCAGCTCCAGGCCCAGCGCGGCGTGCAGGTCGAGCCGGGCGTCCATGCAGGCCACCACGGCGACCTTCAGGACGGGCTTGGCGTCCATGCCGGGGTCCTCGAAGCCGCCCGCGTACCCGCGGTTGGCGGCGACGAGCCGGTCGGTGACGGTGGGGGCGGCGACGGCGTTCTTACCGGACGACGTGCTCTCAGCGGGCGTCATGCAGACGACGGTATCCGGGCCGGGGCGCCGCTGCCCGGCCCGCGTGAGGTAGCCCACAGGGAGCAATTCCGGCGGCACGCGCGCGCCGCCGGGACGGGGCGCGCCTCCGGTGCTTGATTGACCGGGGGGTGCAGTGGGCTAAAGTGACGCGAAGTGGGAGCCGTGGCGCCCTCTTTCATGCGGTTCGCCCGTCGCCCGTGCGGCCGGCGGCCCGCTCCGGGCCAGGCCGGCGCCGCCGCGCAGACGGCTGCGGCCGCTCCCCTTCGGCGATCGGGCGGGACAGGAGGCGGCACCGTGAACGACGCACGCGCCGCTGTCCACGTCCCCGTCATGCTCCGCCGCACCACGGATCTGCTCGCCCCGGCGCTGTCCGCGCCCGGCGCGGTGGCCGTCGACTGCACGCTGGGCCTCGGCGGCCACAGCGAGGCCCTGCTCGCCGCCCACCCCGGGCTGCGGCTCGTCGCGCTGGACCGCGACCCCGCCGCGCTGGAGCTCGCGGGCCGGCGGCTGGCCCCGTACACCGGCCGGGTGACGCTGGTGCACGCGGTCTACGACGAACTGCCCGCCGTGCTCGACAAGCTGGCCGTGGGCCATGTGCAGGGGATCCTCTTCGACCTGGGCGTGTCGTCCATGCAACTGGACGAGGCCGGGCGCGGCTTCGCGTACGCGCAGGACGCGCCACTCGACATGCGGATGGACCAGACCAGGGGCGTGAGCGCGGCCGAGGTGCTGAACACGTACCCGCCCGGCGAGCTGGTGCGCATCCTGCGCGCGTACGGCGAGGAGAAGCAGGCGCGGCGCATCGTCGAGGCCGTGGTCAGGGAGCGGGAGAAGGAGCCGTTCGCGCGCAGCACGCGGCTGGTCGAGGTGATCCGCGAGGCGCTGCCGCAGGCCGTGAAGCGCACCGGCGGCAACCCCGCGAAGCGTACGTTCCAGGCGTTGCGCATCGAGGTCAACGGCGAGCTTGCGGTGCTCGAACGGGCCGTGCCCGCGGCCGTCGCGGCGCTGGCCGTCGGCGGCCGGATCGCCGTCCTCGCGTACCAGTCGCTGGAGGACCGGCTCGTCAAACGGGTGCTGGCGGCCGGTGCCGCGAGTACCGCGCCGCCCGGGCTGCCGGTGGTCCCGGAGCACCACCAGCCGCGGCTGCGGCTCCTCACCCGCGGCGCGGAGCTGCCGGCGGAGGAGGAGATCGCGGAGAACCGCAGGGCCGCCCCCGCGCGGCTGCGGGCGGCGGAGCGGATCCGGGAGGACGTGTGAGCCGGAGCGGAGCGGGTGCGCCGTGAAACGGCCGAGGATCGCGTTCCCGCGCGAGGGCGGCGCCCGGCTGCTGGGCGGCAGCTCGGCGGCGCGCACACCCTTCGTGCTGCTCGTGGTGCTCCTGCTGGGCGCCGGTCTGCTCGCGCTGCTGCTGCTCAACGCGGCGGTCAACCAGGGCTCGTTCCGCGTCGGCAACCTGAAGAAGGAGACGACGCGGCTGACGGACGAGGAGCAGCGGCTGCGCCAGGAGGTGGAGGAGCAGTCGGCGCCCGACGCGCTGGAGGAACGGGCACGGGAGCTGGGCATGGTGCCGGGCGGGCCGCCGGTCTTCCTCTCGCCGGTGGGCGGGGTCAGGGGCGACCCGTGGACGGCGACGGGCCCGCCGCCGCCCGCGCCGAGCCCGGCGGACGCCGCGAAGCCCAAGCCGGAGCCGGACAAGGAGGCAGCGGCGGCGGCAGAAGCGAAGAAGAAGGACGAGGCGGACAAGGAAGGCGAGGCGGACGAGGCGCCCGCGGGGGAGAAGGCCGGGGACGCGGAGACGCCGGCGGAAGCCGCCGCGGGCGGGACCCCCGCGCCGCCCGCCCCCGGCACGTCCGCCTCTCCCTCCGCCCCGCCGCCCGCCGCCGAGGAGGCACCGTGACGACCCGCGGCTCCGGCAGCAGCCCAGGCGACGGCGACCGCACCCGCCGCCGCGTCCCCCGCCCCGCGGGCGGCGCCGGCGCCCGGCCCCGTACCCGCGCGTCCTCCCGCCCCGCCGCCGCGGGGCCCCGCATCCGCCTCGCCTCGCCGCGCCCCCGGCTGCGCCTCGTCAGCGTCGGCCTGACCCTCCTGCTGCTGGTCTTCACCGCCAGGCTGCTCCAGGTCCAGGCCGTGGACGCCGGCGAGTACGCGGAGAAGGCCCAGGTCAACCGGTACGTGCCGATGACGCTCAGCGCCGAGCGCGGCGTCATCACCGACCGCAACGGCGTCGAGCTGGCCACCACGGTCGACGCGTACGACATCACGGCCGACCCGTTCCTCTTCACGCGCAAGCAGGCCGGCGTCAAGGACGCGCCCCGGCGGGCCGCCGAGGCGCTCGCGCCCGTGCTGAAGGCGGACGCGAAGGACCTGGAGGCCAAGCTCGCCGCGCCCGGCTCGCGCTACGTGAAGCTCGCGTCGAAGCAGACGCCGCAGGTCTGGGACGAGATCAAGAAGCTGAAGTCCGAGTCCGCCGAGCGCGAGGCGGCGGGCGGCAGGCAGGACGTGCTCGGCGGGGTGTTCGCGGAGGAGCAGAACAAGCGCGTCTATCCGAACGGCGATCTGGCCGCCGGGATACTGGGCTTCGTCAACGCCGAGGGCGAGGGGAGCGGGGGCGTCGAGCGGCAGCACGACAAGCTGCTCGCCGGCAAGGACGGCAGGCTCGTCTACGCCCAGTCCGCCGGCCGCCGCATCCCCACCGCGGACGCCGAGGAGAACCCCGCGGAGCCCGGCTCCGACGTCGAGCTGACCATCGACCGCGACATCCAGTGGGCCGCCCAGACCGCCATCGAGAAGCAGGTCGACGCCTCCGAGGCCGACCGCGGCTACGTCATCGTGCAGGACACCCGCACCGGCGAGATCCTGGCCATGGCCAACGCACCCGGCTTCGACCCCAACGACCTGTCCGGCGCCACCCCCGGCACCCTCGGCAACCCGGCGCTTGAGGACGCGTACGAGCCCGGCAGCGTCAACAAGGTCATCTCCATGGCCGCCGTGCTGGAGGAGGAGGCCGCGACCCCGGACACCCGGGTCACGGTGCCGAACGTGCTGCCGCGCGGCGGCCACGCCTTCCACGACGACGTCGAGCACCCGACCTGGTACCTGACGCTCAACGGCGTGCTCGCCAAGTCCAGCAACATCGGCACCATCCTCGCCGTCGAGCAGTTGGGGAAGAACCAGCGGCAGGCCAACAAGGTCCTCCACTCCTACCTCAGCGACTTCGGCCTCGGCCGGCGCAGCGGCCTCGGCGTCGCGGGCGAGACCCCGGGACTGCTGAAGCCCCCGGCCGAGTGGGACGCGGCGCAGCAGTACACGATCCCGTTCGGCCAGGGCCTGTCCGTGAACGCCATGCAGGCCGCCTCCGTGTACTCCACCGTCGCCAACGGCGGCGTACGGATCGAGCCCACCCTCGTCCGCGGCAGCCGCGGCCCCGACGGCCGCTTCGACCCGGCGCCCGATCCGGAGAAGAACCGCGTGGTCAGCGAGAAGACGGCCGGGACACTCTCCCGGATGCTGGAGTCCGTCGTGGACGACGAGGAGGGCACCGGCGTGAAGGCCCGCATCCCGGGCTACCGCGCGGCCGGCAAGACCGGCACCTCCAACAGGGTGGACCCGCAGACCGGCCGCTACAGCGGCTACACGGCCTCGTTCGCGGGCTTCGCGCCCGCGGACGCGCCGCGCGTGACCGTGTACTGCGCGATCCAGAACCCCACCGAGGGCAGCTACTTCGGCGGCCAGATCTGCGGCCCGGTGTACAAGAAGGTCATGGAGTTCGCGCTCAAGACGCTCCAGGTGCCGCCCACGGGGGTCGAGGCGCCGCCGATGCCGGTCACGTTCGGCGCCGGCACCGACGGCACGGGCGGGGACGGCGGCGAGGGTACGGACGCCGGCGGCGTGGCCGACGGCGGATAAGAACTGAAAGATCGGACCTGCGCAGTGAGCACAATCACGGACGATCCGGGGAACCGCGAACCGCGCCCCCCCTGGCTTGGCAGTGCGGCAGGCGGGCCCGGTACGCTGCCCGCCGTGCCCCACCCCGATCAGTCCCACCAGGAAGCGTCGGGCGCCCCGGCGAAGCATCCGGGGGCGCCCCGCCCCGCCGAGGTCGACCCCGTACCGCTCACGGATCTGGCCGACCGGCTGGGCACCGGAGTCACCGGCGAGGCCGGGGGCGTCACCGTCACCGGCATCACCCACGACTCCCGCGCCGTACGCCCCGGCGACATCTACGCCGCGCTGCCCGGCGCCCGGCTGCACGGCGCCGACTTCGCCGCCCAGGCCGCCGACCTCGGCGCCGCCGCGGTGCTCACCGACCCGGCCGGCATGGAGCGGGCCGCCGGCACCGGGCTGCCGGTGCTGGTCGTCGGCGACCCGCGGGGCCGGATGGGGGAGCTGGCCGCGGCGGTCTACGGCGAGCCCGGCCGGGACCTGCTCCAGCTCGGGGTCACCGGCACGTCGGGCAAGACCACGACCGCGTACCTCGTCGAGGGCGGGCTGCGGGCGGCGGCCGAGAAGGACGGCGCCGGGCTCACGGGCCTCATCGGCACCGTCGAGACGCGCATCGGCGACGAGCGGCTGAAGTCGGAGCGGACCACGCCGGAGGCGACCGACCTCCAGGCGCTGTTCGCCGTCATGCGGCAGCGCGGCGTCGCGTCGGTGGCGATGGAGGTCTCCAGCCACGCGCTGGTGCTCGGCCGGGTCGACGGCGTCCTCTTCGACGTCGCCGTCTTCACCAACCTCAGCCCCGAGCACCTGGACTTCCACACCGACATGGAGGACTACTACCGGGCGAAGGCGCAGCTCTTCACCCCGGCCAGGTCCCGGGCGGGCGTCGTCAACCTCGACGACGAGTACGGGGTGCGCCTCGCCGAGGAGGCCGCGGCCCCGGAGGCCGGCGGCAGCTACCCCGTGACCACGTACTCCGCCGAGGGCCACCCGGACGCCGACTGGCGCGCCGAGGACGTGGAGATCGGCGTGCTCGGCTCCACCTTCACCGCGGTCGGCCCCGGCGGCATCGCGGTCCCCGCCGAGGCCCCGCTGCCCGGCACGTTCAACGTCTCCAACACCCTCGCCGCCATCGCCGCGCTCGTCACCGCCGGCGTCGACCCGGCCACCGCCGCGGGCGGCGTGGCCGCCGTGCCGGGCGTGCCGGGCCGGCTGGAGCGGGTCGACGCGGGCCAGGGCTACCTCGCCGTCGTCGACTACGCGCACAAGCCCGACGCGCTGGAGTCCGTGCTCTGGGCGCTGCGCAAGGTCACCGAGAACAAGCTGCACGTCGTCGTCGGCTGCGGTGGCGACCGCGACCCGCACAAGCGCGGCCCCATGGGCGCCGCCGCCGCCCGGCTCGCCGACACCGCGGTGCTCACCTCCGACAACCCCCGCTCCGAGGACCCCCTCGCGATCCTCGCCGCGATGCTCGCGGGCGCCGCGGAAGTGCCGGTCTACGAGCGCGGCGACGTGCTGGTCGAGGCCGACCGGGCGGGCGCCATCGCCATCGCGGTGGCCCGCGCGGGCGCCGGCGACACCGTGCTGATCGCCGGCAAGGGCCACGAGCAGGGCCAGGACACGGCCGGTGTCGTACGGCCGTTCGACGACCGCGACGAGCTGCGCCGGGCGATCCGCGAACGGCCGGGTGCCGGCTCCGCGGATCCCGGCCCGGCGGACCCCGGGCGCCCAGATTCCGCCGAACCCGCCGGAGGCGTACGGTGATTCCGCTCAGCCTCGCCGAGGTCGCCGAGCTGACCGGCGGTGAGCTGCACGGCGTGTCCGACCCGCAGGCGCTGGTCACCCGCCCCGTGGTCATCGACTCGCGGCAGGCAGAACCCGGCAGCCTCTTCGCCGCGTTCACCGGCGAGCACGTCGACGGGCACGACTTCGCCGCCCTCGCCGTCGCCGCCGGCGCCACCGGCGTCCTGGGCACCCGCCCCGTCGAGGGCGTGCCGACCGTCGTGGTCCGCTCCGTGCCCCCGGCGCTCAGCGCGCTGGCCAAGCACGTCGTCGCCCGCCTCGACGAGACCCTCACCGCGCTGATCGCGCTCACCGGCTCCTCGGGCAAGACGTCCACCAAGGACCTCCTCGCCCAACTGCTGCAGCGCCTCGGCCCGACGGTCTACACCCACGGTTCTTTCAACAACGAGATCGGCCATCCCGTCACGGCCCTCCAGGCCGCCCCCGACACCCGGTACCTGCTGCTGGAGATGGGCGCGCGCGGCCTCGGCCACATCCGCGATCTTGCGGACGTGACGCCGCCGCGCATCGGGCTCGTGCTCAACGTCGGCACCGCGCACATCGGCGAGTTCGGCGGCCGGGAGCAGATCGCCGCGGCCAAGGGCGAGCTGGTGGAGTCGCTGCCGCCGGGGGCGGACGGCGGGGTCGCGGTGCTCAACGCAGACGACCCGCTCGTGCGCGCGATGGCGTCCCGTACCCGGGCGCGCATCATCTACTACGGCGAAGCGCCCGAGGCGGACGTACGGGCCGCGGACGTCCGGCTCACCGATGACGGGCGGCCGGAATTCACCCTGCACACGCCTGCCGGCAGCGCCGGTGTGATCATGCGGCTGTACGGTGAGCACCACGTGTCGAACGCGCTTGCCGCCGCCGCCGTCGCGTACGAGCTGGGCATGGCCCCGGCGCGGATCGCCGAGGCGCTCTCCGCCGCCGAGGCCCTGTCCGGCCGGCGCATGGAGGTCAGGCGGCGGCCGGACGGCGTGACGGTCGTCAACGACGCGTACAACGCCAACCCCGAGTCCACGCGGGCCGCGCTGCGCGCGCTCGCGGCCATGGGCCGGGGCAGCACGGTGCCGGGGGGCCGGACGTTCGCCGTGCTGGGCGCGATGGCGGAGCTGGGCGACCACGCCATGGTCGAGCACGACGGCGTGGGCCGGCTGGCCGTCCGCCTGGGCATCAGCAAGCTCGTGGCAGTGGGCCGGCAGGAGGCCGCCTGGCTGGACATGGGCGCGAAGAACGAGGGTTCGTGGGGTGAGGAGTCGGTGCACGTGTCCGACGTCGACGCGGCGGTCGACCTGATGCGCGGCGAGCTGCGGCCGGGAGATGTCGTGCTCGTCAAGGCATCCAGATCCGAGGCACTGTGGCGCGTGGCGGAAGCGCTGCTCGAGGAGGGTGCCGCCCGATGAGGCAGATCCTCTTCTCCGGGGCCCTCGGGCTCTTTCTCTCCCTCCTCGGCACTCCGCTGCTGATCAAGCTCCTGGCCCGGCGGGGCTACGGGCAGTACATCCGGGACGACGGGCCGCAGGCGCACCACAGCAAGCGCGGCACGCCCAGCATGGGCGGCATCGCGTTCATCCTGGCCACGATCATCGCGTACGCGATCACCAAGGTCGTCACCGGCAGTTCGCCGACGTACTCCGGGCTGCTGGTGCTCTTCCTGATGGCCGGCCTGGGCCTGGTCGGCTTCCTCGACGACTACATCAAGATCATCAAGCAGCGCAGCCTGGGCCTGCGGGCGAAGGCGAAGATGCTCGGCCAGTTCATCGTCGGCATCGCCTTCGCGGTGCTGTCGCTGAACTTCGAGGACGCCCGCGAGCTGACCCCGGCGTCCACGAAGCTCTCCTTCACCCAGGACTTCGGCTGGTCGATCGGCCCGGTGCTGTTCGTCATCTGGGCGCTGTTCATGATCCTGGCGATGTCCAACGGCGTGAACCTCACCGACGGCCTGGACGGGCTGGCCACCGGCGCCTCGGTGATGGTCTTCGGCGCGTACGTCTTCATCGGCGTGTGGCAGTACCAGGAGTCGTGCATCAACGCCGACACCCTGACCAACCCGGCCGCCTGTTACGACGTACGCGACCCGCTGGACCTCGCCGTCGTCGCCGCCGCGCTGATGGGCGCCTGCTTCGGCTTCCTGTGGTGGAACACCTCGCCCGCGAAGATCTTCATGGGCGACACCGGCTCGCTGGCCCTCGGCGGCGCGCTCGCGGGCCTGGCCATCGCCTCCCGCACCGAACTGCTCCTCGCCATCCTCGGCGGCCTGTTCGTCCTCATCACGCTCTCCGTGGTGATCCAGGTCGGGTCGTTCCGGATGACCGGGAAACGCGTGTTCAGAATGGCGCCACTACAGCATCACTTCGAGCTGAAAGGCTGGAGCGAAGTGCTCGTGGTGGTCAGATTCTGGATCATCCAGGGCATGTGCGTGATCGTCGGCCTGGGCATCTTCTACGCCGGCTGGGCGGCCAGAAGGTGAGCGTCCTGGGCCCGGACGGGGAGCCGGCATGAGCGAGTTCGAGTTCGAGGGCCGGCGCGTGACCGTCGCGGGGCTCGGGGTCAGCGGCGGCCCCGCCGCCCGCGCGCTGCACCGGCTCGGCGCGGAGGTCACCGTCGTCGACGGCGCGGACCACGACCGGGCCCGGGCGCAGGCCGCGGAGCTGGCGCCGCTCGGCGTGACCGTACGCCTTGGCGACGGCGACACCCTGCCCGAGGGCACGGAACTGGTCGTCACCACGCCCGGATGGAAGCCCTCCGCCCCGCTGTTCGCCGCCGCCGAGGCGGCCGGGGTGCCGGTCTGGGGCGACGTGGAGCTGGCCTGGCGGCTGCGCGGCACCTCGCCCGGGGGCCGGCCGCCCGCCGACTGGCTGGCCATCACCGGCACCAACGGCAAGACCACCGCGGTGAAGATGCTCGCCGCCATGCTCGCCGCCGCCGGGCTGCGCACCGCCGCCGTCGGCAACATCGGCGTCCCGCTCGTCGACGTCGTCACCGGCCACGGCCCGTACGCGGACCTCGACGTGCTCGCCGTCGAGCTGTCCAGCTACCAGCTCCACTGGGCCACGTCCGTACGTGCCCACTCCGCCGCCGTCCTCAACCTCGCGCCCGACCACCTCGACTGGCACGGCTCCATGGAGGCGTACGCCGCCGACAAGGGCCGCATCTACGAGGGCAACAGGGTGGCGTGCGTCTACAACGCCGCCGACCCGGTCACCGAGGAACTGGTGCGCAAGGCCGACGTCGAGGAGGGCTGCCGCGCGGTCGGGTTCACCCTCGGCGCGCCCGCCCCCGGGCAGCTCGGCGTGGTCGACGGGCTGCTGGTGGACCGGGCGTTCGTGCCGGACCCGCAGCGCACCGCGCAGGAGCTGGCCGCCGTCGCCGACGTCCAGCCGCCCGCCCCGCACAACGTCGCCAACGCCCTTGCCGCTGCGGCCCTCGCGCGCGCGTACGGCGTCGAGCCCGCGGCCGTACGCGAGGGGCTGCGCGCCTTCCGCCCCGAGCCGCACCGCATCGAGCGCGTCGCCGAGATCGGCGGCGTGACGTACGTGGACGACTCCAAGGCCACCAACACCCACGCCACCGAAGCCTCGCTGGCCGCGTACGACGGCATCGTCTGGATCGCCGGCGGGCTGGCCAAGGGCGCCACCTTCGACGACCTCGTCGCGGGCGCGGCGAAGCGGCTGCGCGGGGCCGTGCTGCTGGGCCGGGACCGGGCGCTGATCGCCGAGGCGCTGGCCCGGCAGGCGCCGGACGTGCCGGTGGTGGACATCGCGCGGACGGACTCCGGCGCGATGGCGGCGGCCGTCGCCGAGGCGGCGCGGCTGGCCCGCGAGGGCGACACGGTGCTGCTGGCGCCTGCCTGCGCGTCGATGGACATGTTCACGAACTACAACGTGCGCGGCGAGGTCTACACCGCCGCCGTGCACGAACTCGCCGCCGGCGGGGCCTAGGGGCCCCGGCCGCGCGGCGGGCGTGCATGCCGGACTCCGCGACTGCGCGCCGCGCGCGTGCGCGATCCCGCGTCCGGCGCACCTGCTTTCGACCGGAGGACGGCGCGCCGCGCGCGGCCGTACCCCGGCCGCGGACGTGAGATCGACGACAGATTCCGGGGCCCGGACGCCCCGAAGGGAACCGCGCACCGTCGCGTCGTGGCCCCGGGCGGGGCGTCGGCGTGGCAACCTCGTTGCCCATGGGCGGAGTGCGGTGCCAGCGAGGAGACGGCGGATGAGCAGAGCGGACCAGGAGCGGCGCGCGCGGCGGCCCGCTGCCGCGCGCGGCGCGGCGTCGAAGACCCCGCCCCGGCCCGCCCGCGGCGGGACGCGTTCCGTCCCCGCCGCCCGCCCGGCCCGCCGTGGGGGCGCGGGGCCCGATGGCCTGCGCCGGCTCGCGCGCCGCGTACGCCGGGCCTGGGACCGGCCGCTCACCGCGTACTACCTGCTGCTCGGCGGCAGTCTGCTGATCACCGTGCTGGGCCTGGTGATGGTCTTCTCCGCCTCCCAGATCGAGGCGCTCAACAGCGGCCTCGCGTCCACGTACTACTTCCGCAAGCAGCTCGTCGCCGCCGCCCTCGGCACCATCCTGCTGCTCGTCGCGGCCCGCATCCCGATCCGGCTGCACCGCGCGCTGGCGTACCCGATCCTGGCGATGTCGCTGTTCCTCATGGCCCTGGTGCAGGTGCCGGGGATAGGGCAGTCGGTCAACGGCAACACCAACTGGCTGAACTTCGGCGGCCCGTTCCAGCTCCAGCCCAGCGAGTTCGGCAAGCTGGCGCTGGTGATGTGGGGCGCCGACCTGCTGGCGCGTAAACAGGACAAGAAGCTGCTCACCCAGTGGAAGCACATGCTGGTGCCGCTGGTGCCCGTCGCGCTGCTGCTGCTCGGCCTCATCATGCTCGGCGGCGACATGGGCACCGCGATGATCCTGGGCGCGATCCTGCTGGGCCTGCTGTGGGTGGCCGGCGCCCCGACCCGGCTGTTCGGCACCGTCATCGCGGTCGGCGCGACGCTGACCGTCGTGCTGTTCACCTCCAGCCCGCACCGGATGGACCGGCTGCGCTGCATCGGCGCCACCGAGCCGGGCCCCGGAGACGTCTGCTGGCAGGGCCTGCACGGCATCTATGCCCTGGCGTCCGGCGGCTGGTTCGGCTCGGGACTCGGCGCGAGTATGGAAAAATGGGGCGAACTCCCGGAACCGCACACCGACTTCATCTTCGCCGTGACCGGGGAGGAACTCGGCCTGGCGGGGACGCTGTCGGTGCTGGCACTCTTCGCGGCCCTAGGCTATGCGGGTATCCGCGTGGCCGGACGTACGGAGGACGCCTTCGTAAGGTATGCCGCGGGGGGCGTGACCGCCTGGATCATGGCGCAGGTCGTGATCAACATCGGTGCGGTCCTGGGGTTGCTGCCGATCGCCGGCGTCCCGCTCCCGCTGTTCTCCTACGGAGGCTCCGCCCTGCTGCCGGCGATGTTCGCCGTGGGGTTGCTGATCGCGTTCGCGCGCGAGGAACCGGCGGCACGGGCGGCGCTGGCCATGCGGCCCGCGGGGGTGCTGCAGTCTGCTAGAAGAGTGCTCGCCGGAAAAAGGCCGGAGAGCACGGCCAGGAGAGCCAGGAATACAAGGTGACGGACCGCCGGCGGGCGGCCGTCGCGGAGAGCGGTGAAATTCGGTGCATGTCGTACTCGCCGGTGGGGGGACCGCCGGCCACATCGAGCCCGCGCTCGCCCTCGCCGACGCCCTGCGCAGGCGGGACCCGACGGTGGGCATCACGGCGCTCGGTACCGAGCGCGGGCTCGAGACCAGGCTGGTCCCTGAGCGCGGCTACGAACTGGCGCTGATCCCCGCGGTCCCCCTGCCGCGCAAGCCCACGCCGGAGCTGATCACCGTCCCCGGACGGCTGCGCGGGACCATCAGGGCCGCCGAGGAGGTGCTGGAGCGCACGAAGGCCGACTGCGTCGTCGGCTTCGGCGGCTATGTCGCCCTGCCCGGCTATCTGGCGGCCAAGCGCCGCGGCGTGCCGATCGTGGTGCACGAGGCCAACGCCCGCCCCGGGCTTGCCAACAAGATCGGCTCGCGCTACACGAAGCTCGTCGCGGTCTCCACACCCGACAGCAAACTGCGGCACGCGAACTACATCGGCATCCCGCTGCGCCGCTCCATCGCCACCCTGGACCGCGGCGCGAGGCGCGCCGAGGGCTGCGCCGCGTTCGGGCTCAACCCCAACCTGCCGACGCTGCTGGTCTCCGGCGGCTCGCAGGGCGCCCGGCGGCTGAACGAGGTCGTCGAATCGGTGGCGCCGTACCTCCAGCGCTCCGGCGTGCAGATCCTGCACGTCGTCGGGCCGAAGAACGAGCTGCCGCAGGTCGACAATATGCCCGGCATGCCGCCGTACATTCCCGTGCCCTACGTGGACCGGATGGATCTCGCCTACGCCGCCGCCGACATGATGCTCTGCCGCGCCGGCGCGATGACGGTCGCCGAGCTGTCCGCGGTCGGGCTCCCGGCCGCGTACGTCCCGCTGCCCATCGGCAACGGCGAGCAGCGGCTCAACGCGCAGCCGGTGGTCAAGGCCGGCGGCGGACTGCTGGTCGACGACGCGGAGCTGACGGCGGATTGGGTGCGCCAGGAGGTGCTGCCCGTACTCACCAACCGCCAGCGGCTGCACGAGATGTCCTGGGCCGCCGCGGAGTTCGGCCGGAGGGATGCCGACGAACTCCTCGTCGGCATGGTGTACCAGGCTGTGGACGGCCGGCGGGGATCATAGGGCGCGGCGATCTCACCACACCAGTCAAGGGGGTACGGGGATGGCCGGAGCGGTCCGCGAGAAGGCGGTGGCCGGCCGCGAGGAACGCGGCGGCGGTGCCGGGTCGAGCGGCCCGCCCGCCGCCCGGCGGCCGGCCGGCCGCCGCGGCCGGCGGCTGCGGCTGCCGGGCCGTCGGGTGCTGATCGCCCTGCTGTTGGCGGTGATCGTGCTCGGCGGGTTCGCCGGCTGGGTCCTGTACGGCTCGAACTGGCTGCGGGTGGAGCAGGTCACGGTCTCCGGCACCGACGTGCTCAGCGCCGACGAGGTGCTGGACGCGGCCCGGATCTCCGAGGACGTGCCGATGGCCACCGTCGACACGGACGCGGTCGAGGCCCGGCTGGCGGCGGAGTTGCCGCGTATCGGTGCCGTGGACGTCGACCGCGTCTGGCCGCACCGGGTCGCGGTGAAGGTCACCGAGCGGCAGCCGGCGGTGCTGTTGCGCAAGGAGGAGTCTTTCGTGGAAGTCGACGACGAGGGTGTGCGGTTCGCCACTGTGCGTACGGCGCCCGAGAACGTGCCGATAGTGGAGATGCAGGTGGCGGACTCACCGAGCCTCGACCGCTTCGGCAGGCAGCGGCTGCGCGAGAGCGCGGTACGGGTCGCGGGTGCGCTCTCCGAGAGCGTGCGCCGTGACACCCGTACTATCCTTGTGCGTTCATATGACTCCGTCACGCTCGAGCTGTCCGGAGGCCGCACCGTGCTGTGGGGCAGCGCGGAGCGCGGCGCGGCGAAGTCGAAGGCGCTCGCGGCGGTCATGAATGCGGAGCGCGATGCGCGGTACTTCGACGTCAGCGTTCCCAGCGCCCCGGCGGCGTCGTCGAGTTGACGCACATATGCGCAGTTCAGACCCCCGTGAGGGGTCGCAACGCCTGATCACATAGGGTGAAAAGAAAAACGGGAGGTTCGGCGTGTTCGTTGAACGCGGAAGCCTTGTCGACTTAGTGTCTCGTTCCAAGAGTCCAGGTACGGGATGCTGCGGTAACCCTAAACTTCACGCTTAGGGTTCGACCGGCGTTCGGGGACCCCCACAAACGGCAGACGTAACTCGAGGCGAGAGGCCTTCGACGTGGCAGCACCACAGAACTACCTCGCGGTCATCAAGGTCGTCGGTATCGGCGGCGGTGGCGTCAACGCCATCAACAGGATGATCGAGGTCGGTCTCAAGGGCGTCGAGTTCATCGCGATCAACACCGACGCGCAGGCACTGCTGATGAGCGACGCGGACGTCAAGCTCGACGTCGGTCGCGAGCTGACCCGCGGACTCGGCGCGGGCGCCAACCCGGATGTCGGCCGCAAAGCCGCCGAGGACCACCGGGAGGAGATCGAGGAGGTGCTCAAGGGCGCCGACATGGTCTTCGTCACGGCAGGCGAGGGCGGCGGCACCGGCACCGGCGGCGCGCCCGTCGTGGCGAACATCGCCCGCTCGCTGGGCGCGCTCACCATCGGCGTCGTGACCCGCCCGTTCACCTTCGAGGGCCGGCGCCGCGCGAACCAGGCCGAGGACGGCATCGCCTCGCTGCGCGACGAGGTCGACACCCTCATCGTGATCCCCAACGACCGGCTGCTGTCGATCTCCGACCGCCAGGTGAGCGTCCTCGACGCCTTCCGCTCCGCGGACCAGGTCCTGCTCTCCGGTGTCCAGGGCATCACCGACCTGATCACCACCCCGGGCCTGATCAACCTGGACTTCGCGGACGTCAAGTCCGTGATGTCGGAGGCCGGTTCCGCGCTCATGGGCATCGGCTCGGCGCGCGGCGACGACCGCGCGGTGGCCGCGGCCGAGATGGCGATTTCCTCGCCGCTGCTGGAGGCGTCCATCGACGGCGCCCGCGGCGTGCTGCTGTCCATCTCCGGCGGCTCGGACCTCGGGCTCTTCGAGATCAACGAGGCGGCCCAGCTCGTCAGCGAGGCGGCCCACCCGGAGGCGAACATCATCTTCGGCGCCGTGATCGACGACGCCCTCGGCGACGAGGTGCGCGTCACGGTCATCGCCGCCGGTTTCGACGGCGGCCAACTGCCGTCGAAGAACCGGGACAAGGCCCTCGGCTCGTACGGCGGCCGCGACGAGTCCCCGGCCGAGTCGGTCGCGGACACCGGGCCGGCCCGGTCCGCGGAGCCGGAGCGCCCCGCGTTCAGCGGCCTCGGCTCCCTGTCCGGCGACAGCACCGCGGACAGCGCCCCGGCGCCCGTCCCGCCGGCCGCCACGCCGCAGGTGCCTGCGGCCCGGCCGTACCAGGACAGCGAGGCCGAGGAGCTGGACGTGCCGGACTTCCTCAAGTAACCGGCGGGTTGATCACGTAACGTACGACCCGTGATAGGGCAGACATACTCGACAGGCGGCGCTCACTTCGCCTTCACCGACCGGTGGGGCGGCGTGAGCGCCGCTCCGTACGCGGAGCTGAACCTCGGCGGCGCCGTCGGCGCCGGTGCCGCCTCCGACAGTGCGGCGGCCGTCGCGGCCAACCGCGAGCGGGCCGCCCGCTCGCTCGGGGTGGAGCCCGCGCGGGTCGTGTGGATGCACCAGGTGCACGGGCGGGACGTCGCCGTCGTCGACGGGCCCTGGGGCGAGGCGCCCCCGCCCGCCGTGGACGCCGTCGTCACCCGCGCCCGGGGCGTGCCGCTCGCCGCCCGCGGCGCCGACTGCGTACCGCTGCTCCTCGCCGACCCCGGCGCGGGGGTGGCGGGTGCCGCGCACGCCGGCCGGCCCGGCATGGTCGCCGGGGTGGCCGGGGCCGCGGTCGAGGCGATGGCGGGGCTGGGCGCCGAGCCGGCGCGGATCGTCGCCCACCTCGGACCGGCCGTCTGCGGGCGCTGCTACGAGGTCCCCGAGGCGCTGCGCGAGGAGGCCGCCGGGCAGGTGCCGGCGGCGCGGGCGACAACGAGTTGGGGGACGCCGGCACTGGACATCCGTGCGGGTGTGGTCGCGCAGTTGGAAGCGCTGGGTGTGGGAATGATCACAGTGTCGGACGTGTGCACGCTGGAGTCCGCGGACCACTTCTCGTACCGGCGCGAGGGCGCCACGGGCAGACACGCGGGGTACGTCTGGCTGGACGGGGAATGATGGCCGACTTCACGGGGGACAGCGGGGTGCGGGAGGAAGCGGACCCGGAGCGCCGGGGCGAGTTGGCGGCGAACCTGGCGGCGGTGGAGGAACGTATCGCCGGCGCGTGCGCCGCGGCGGGCCGCACGCGCGAGGAGGTCACGCTCGTCGTCGTGACCAAGACCTATCCGGCGAGCGACGTGCTGCTGCTGGCGGACCTGGGCGTACGGCACGTGGCCGAGAACCGCGACCAGGAGGCCGCGGGCAAGGCCGCCTGGTGTGCGCAGTGGGGCGCGGACGCACCGCTCACGTGGCACTTCGTGGGCCAGTTGCAGACCAACAAGGCGCGCTCCGTGGCCCGCTACGCGGACTACGTGCACTCCGTCGACCGCCCCCGGCTGGTCACCGCGCTCGCCGCCGCCGCGGAGCGCGAGGGCCGCGAGCTGGGAGTTCTGCTCCAGGTGGCGCTCGACAAGGACACGGCGCCCGGCGAGGATTCGGGCGGCGGTGCGACGGCGGACCGCGGCGGCCTCGCGCCCGGCGACGTACCGGCGCTCGCGGACGCGGTGGCGGCGGCCCAAGGGCTGCGGCTCTGCGGGCTGATGACGGTCGCGCCGCTGGCGGGGGCGTACGCGGGGCGGCAACGGGCGGCGTTCGGGCGGCTGATGGAAATCTCATCCCGCCTGCGCGTCGCGCATCCCGGTGCAACCATGGTCTCGGCGGGGATGAGCGGGGACCTGGAGGAGGCAATTGCCGCAGGAGCGACACACGTACGCGTCGGCACCGCGGTACTCGGAGTCCGGCCTCAGCTCCGGTAACGTCGCCAAACGAGTCGGACGACAGTAGAAAATAAGCTTCATTCCCGGTCAATTCAGGCAGGGCAGCGTGGATCACGTCACTGGCGAAGGTCGATCCACCGCAGAGCGGAGGGCGTAGAGCATGGCCGGCGCAATGCGCAAGATGGCGGTCTACCTCGGCCTCGTGGAGGACGATGGGTACGACGGCCCGGGGTACGACCCCGACGACGAGTTCGAGCCGGAGCCCGAGCCCGAGCGGCGTCACCGCCACCAGGCCCCGCAGCCGCCGCAGCAGGAGGAGCCGCCGAGGGCGATCGCTTCGCCGCCGGCGCAGCGGGAGCGGCCCACGGACCGGGAGCCGGCGGGGCGTTCACCTGGACTGCTGCCCGAATCGGGGCGTTCGGGGCGAATCGCTCCCGTGTCTTCCATCACACCTGACCGTCCCAGCCTGGAGAAGAGTGCGCCGGTGATCATGCCCAAGGTCGTGTCCGAACGGGAGCCTTACCGGATCACGACGCTCCACCCGCGTACGTACAACGAGGCACGTACCATCGGGGAACACTTCCGCGAGGGCACGCCTGTGATCATGAACTTGACCGAGATGGACGACACGGACGCGAAGCGACTTGTCGACTTTGCGGCTGGACTCGTCTTCGGCCTGCACGGCAGCATCGAGCGCGTGACCCAGAAGGTGTTCCTGTTGTCGCCTGCTAACGTCGACGTAACAGCGGAGGACAAGGCCCGCATCGCAGAGGGCGGGTTCTTCAACCAAAGCTGAGCCAAGCAACACTGTGCGAGCGGCCGTGGGGCCGGAACGCGAAGGGGAGAGGACCACAGCGAGATGGACGTCGCGCTTCAAGTGATCTACATCGCGCTGTTCGTTTTCCTGATCGTGCTGATCTTCCGGTTGATCATGGACTACGTGTTCATGTTCGCCCGCTCATGGGAGCCGGGCAAAGTCATGGTGGTGTTGCTTGAGGGCGCCTACACGGTCACGGATCCACCACTCAAGCTCCTGCGGCGGTTCATTCCGCCACTGCGTCTAGGGGGCGTGGCGCTGGACCTGTCCTTCTTCGTCCTGATGATCATCGTCTACATCCTGCTCACCGTGGTGGGCGGGGCGAGGTGATGATGAAGCGGAACGGAGAGTGTCGATATGCCGATGTCGCCGATGACTACGTTGAGGTGAAGAAATGCCGCTGACCCCCGAGGACGTGCGGAACAAGCAGTTCACGACCGTCCGACTCCGAGAGGGCTACGACGAGGACGAAGTCGACGCGTTCCTCGACGAGGTCGAGGCCGAACTGACCCGGCTGCTCCGCGAGAACGAGGACCTGCGGGCCAAGCTGGCCGCGGCGACCCGGGCCGCGGCGCAGAACCAGGGGATGCGCAAGGGCCCCGAGCCGCAGGACCGGCCGGGACCCCCCGGACACGGCGGGCCGGTGCCCGCCGCCATATCGGGCCCGCAGCCGGTGCCGCCGCAGCAGATGGGCCCGCCGCAGGGCGGCCCGCCTCAGTTGCCTTCCGGCGCACCCCAGCTGCCCGCAGGTCCCGGCGGCATGGGCCCGGGTGGGCCCGGTGGCCACGGCGGCCCTCCCGGTCACGGTCCGCACGGCCCCGGCCCGATGGGCCCCGGCGGTCCGGGTGGCCCGGGCGGTCCCGGCGGCCCCGGCGGTCCGGTGCACGCCCCGCACGGCGGCCCCCCGCAGCAGCACGTCGGCGGCCCGCCGCCGCAGCAGCACGTCGGGCCGCCCGGCCCGCAGCAGGGCGGTCCCGTCGGCGGTGACAGCGCCGCCCGGGTGCTCTCGCTGGCCCAGCAGACCGCCGACCAGGCGATCGCCGAGGCCCGCGCCGAGGCCAACAAGATCGTCGGCGAGGCCCGCAGCCGCGCCGAGGGTCTGGAGCGCGACGCGCGTGCCAAGGCCGACGCCCTGGAGCGGGACGCGCAGGAGAAGCACCGCGTGGCGATGGGCTCCCTGGAGTCCGCGCGCGCCACGCTGGAGCGCAAGGTCGAGGACCTGCGCGGCTTCGAGCGCGAGTACCGCACCCGGCTGAAGTCGTACCTGGAGTCCCAGCTCCGCCAGTTGGAGAACCAGGCGGACGACTCCCTGGCCCCGCCCCGTACGCCCGCGGCGGCCTCGCTGCCCGCGGCGGCGGCGCCCGCGCCGACGCCTTCGATGGCCCCGGCCGGCGCCGGTGCCATGAGCGGCCCCCCGAGCATGGGCGGCGGTTCGATGGGCGGCGGTTCGATGGGCGGCCAGCAGGGCATGCCGACCCGGCAGCCGCCGGCCGGCGCCCCGTCGTACGGCAGCCAGCAGCAGATGTCCCCGGCCATGACGCAGCCCATGGCGCCGGTGCGCCCCCAGGGCGGTCCGATGCAGCAGCCGCCGTCGCCGATGCGCGGCTTCCTCATCGACGAGGACGACAACTGAGCACGGCCTGACGGCCGTCGGCATATCGCAAAGGGCCGGGTCCCGCGGAACGCTCGCCGCGGGGCCCGGCCCTTTGCGTGCCCGTATACGGGGCCGGAGCGGCGAAGGCGGGCGGAGCGGATCGGTGACGGGCGCGGGGCGGACCGCCGACGCGGACGGCGCCCCGCCCCCGTGCGTGCACGGGAACGGGGCGCCGCCGGTGCGGTTCCGGGTCAGGCCCGTACGAGCCGGAAGATCAGGGACAGCGGCTCGTCGGTGAACGGCTCGCCGTAGCCCTCGGCTTCCGCCGCCTCGCCCGCGGCGAAGTCCGTCGCCAGGACCTCCTCCGCGATCAGCCCGGCGTGGTCCGTCAGCGCCTGGCGGACCTCGGCGTCCGTCGTCGACCAGCGCAGCCGGATCCGGTCCGCGACGTCCAGGCCGGAGTTCTTCCGCGCCTCCTGGATCAGCCGGATCACGTCGCGGGCCAGGCCCGCGCGGCGCAGCTCCGGAGTGATCTCCAGGTCCAGCGCCACCGTCGCGCCCGAGTCGGAGGCCACCGACCAGCCCTCCCGCGGGGTCTCCGTGATGATGACCTCCTCCGCGGAGAGCGTCACCGTCTCGCCGTCGACCTCCACCGTCGCGCCGCCGCCGTCGCGCAGCGCGGCCGACAGCGCCGCCGCGTCCGCCGCCGCGACGGCCTTCGCCACGTCCTGCACCCGCTTGCCGAACCGCTTGCCCAGCGCGCGGAAGTTGGCCTTCGCGGTGGTGTCCACCAGCGAGCCGCCGGCCGCGCCGCCGGTGGCGTCGGACAGCGTCGCGAGCGCGGTGACGTTCAGCTCCTCGGTGATCTGCGCGCGCAGCTCCTCGGGCAGCGCCGCGAAGCCCGCGGCGGCCACCAGCGCCCGCGACAGCGGCTGGCGGGTCTTCACCCCGGACTCCGCCCGCGACGCCCGGCCCAGCTCCACCAGGCGCCGGACGAGCTGCATCTGCCGCGACAACTCCGGGTCGTACGCCGTGGCGCCCGAGCCGGCCGGCTCCGGCCACGTCGCCAGGTGCACCGAGCCGGGGGCGTCCGGCACCACCGGCACCACCAGGTCCTGCCAGACCCGCTCGGTGATGAACGGCACCACCGGGGCCAGCAGGCGGGTCACGGTCTCCAGTACGTCGTGGAGCGTGCGCAGCGCCGCCGGGTCGCCCTGCCAGAAGCGCCGCCGGGAGCGGCGCACGTACCAGTTGGACAGGTCGTCGACGAAGGCGGACAGCAGCTTGCCGGCGCGCTGGGTGTCGTAGGCGTCGAGGGCGTCGGTCACCCGGGCCGTCAGCGCGTCCAGCTCGCCGAGCAGCCAGCGGTCCAGCAGCATCCGGTCCGCGGGCGCCGGGTCGGCGGCCGACGGCGCCCAGCCGGCCGTGCGGGCGTAGAGCGCCTGGAAGGACACCGTGTTCCAGTACGTCAGCAGGGTCTTGCGCACGACCTCCTGGATCGTGCCGTGGCCGACCCGGCGGGCCGCCCAGGGCGAGCCGCCGGCGGCCATGAACCACCGCACGGCGTCGGCGCCGTGCCGGTCCATGAGCGGGATGGGCTCCAGGATGTTGCCCAGGTGCTTGGACATCTTGCGGCCGTCCTCGGCGAGGATGTGGCCGAGGCAGACCACGTTCTCGTACGAGGACTTGTCGAAGACGAGCGTGCCGATGGCCATCAGCGTGTAGAACCAGCCGCGGGTCTGGTCGATGGCCTCGCAGATGAACTGCGCGGGGTAGCGGGCCTCGAAGACGTCCCGGTTCTTGTACGGGTAGCCCCACTGCGCGAAGGGCATCGAGCCCGAGTCGTACCAGGCGTCGATGACCTCGGGCACCCGCTCCGCGCGCAGCGTGCAGCCGTCGGCGGGGCAGGTGAAGCCGATCTCGTCGATGTACGGGCGGTGGGGGTCCAGGGACGACTGGTCGGTGCCGGTCAGCTCGGTGAGCTCGGCCAGGGAGCCGACGCAGGTGAGGTGGTCCTCGGCGCAGCGCCAGATGGGCAGCGGGGTGCCCCAGTAGCGGTTGCGGGACAGGGCCCAGTCGACGTTGTTGTCGAGCCAGTCGCCGTAGCGGCCGTGCTTGACGGAGTCCGGGTGCCAGTTCGTCCGCTCGTTCTCGCGCAGCAGGGCGTCCTTGACGCGGGTGGTGCGGATGTACCAGGAGGGCTGCGGGTAGTAGAGCAGGGGCGTGTGGCAGCGCCAGCAGTGCGGGTAGCTGTGCTCGTACGGCTCGTGGCGGAAGAGCAGGCCGCGGGCGTCGAGGTCGCCGACGAGCGTCTCGTCGGCCTTCTTGAAGAACTGCCCGCCGACGAGCGGTAGCTCCTCTCCGAAGGTACCGTCCGCGCGCACGGGGACGACGACCTCGATGCCGTACTGGCGGGAGACCTTGAAGTCGTCCTCACCGAACGGGGCCTGGTGGACCAGGCCGGTGCCGTCCTCGGTGGTGACGTAGTCGGCGTTGACCACGTAGTGCGCGTCCCGGAGGGCCACCAGGTCGAAGGGGGGCCGGTACGTCCAGCGCTCCATCTCGGCACCGGTGAACGACTGCCCCGTCGTCTCCCACCCCTCGCCCAGCGCCTTGCCGACCAACTGCTCGGCGACGACCACCTTCTCGTTGCCGTCGGTGGCGACGACGTAGGTGACCTCCGGGTGGGCCGCGACCGCGAAGTTGGCGGTGAGCGAGAACGGCGTGGTGGTCCAGATGACCAGCGCCGCCTCGCCGGCCAGCGGTCCTGAGGTGAGGGGGAAGCGGACGTAGACCGAGGGGTCGACGACGGTCTCGTACCCCTGCGCCAGCTCGTGGTCGGACAGGCCGGTGCCGCAGCGCGGGCACCAGGGGGAGACCCGGTAGTCCTGGACGAGCAGGCCCTTGTCGAAGATCTGCTTCAGCGACCACCAGACGGACTCCACGTACTCGGAGTCCATCGTCCAGTACGCGTCGTCCAGGTCGACCCAGTAGCCCATCCGCTCGGTCAGCTCGGCGAAGGCGTCCGTGTGCCGCTGGACCGAGGCGCGGCACTTGTCGTTGAACTCGGCGATGCCGTACGCCTCGATGTCCTGCTTGCCGTTGAAGCCCAGCTCCTTCTCCACGGCCAGCTCCACCGGCAGCCCGTGGCAGTCCCAGCCGGCCTTGCGTGCCACGTGGTAGCCGCGCATCGTGCGGAAGCGCGGGAAGACGTCCTTGAAGACGCGGGCCTCGATGTGGTGGGCGCCCGGCATGCCGTTGGCGGTGGGCGGACCCTCGTAGAAGACCCACTCGGGCCGGCCCTCCGACTGCTCCAGGGAGCGGGCGAAGACCTTCTGCTCGCGCCAGAAGTCGAGCACGGCGTGTTCGAGGGCGGGCAGGTCGACCTGGGCGGGTACCGGGCGGTACAGGGGGTTGGTCATCGGGGACTCTTCCTCCGGCTGGCGTGCTTACGGCCGAACCGGAGGGACGAGAGCCGGGGCTCCCGCGGTACCACCCTCCTTGGCGGCGGAGCGCGCGCGGCGCGCCCACCGCCCCCTCATTGGGGCAGCGGCTGCCGGTTCTACTCGCCCGGGGGCTTTCCTCCGGCGGCTCCGGGGTGATCTTCGCTCCGTGCACGCCGCCCGGGCTCGCACCGTCCCCGGGTCGCTCCTCGGCTGCGTACGGAGCTACTCGTCCCCATCCACGCCTGTCGCTGCCGACAGTGTACGGCCCCGGGGTACGCGCCGCCGACCGGGTTTCCGCGGCGGGGACGCTGGGCCGTTCGGCCCAGTGCCGGCAAACCGCACGTGCGAGCGGAAGCCCGGGATTACCCGGCGCGGGGCTGGGCACAACGTTTTGAGACCGGTCAGCCATGGCGTGCCCTGTTGCCGCGGACCCAGTGTCGATTTATCGTTCCGGCACCGTTCGCGAACAAGATCACAATATGTGAAGGGGTCCCGGCCATGGTTGCGAAGAAGACCGCGCCGGCGGCGAAGAAGTCCACAGCGAAGAAGACCACGGCGAAGCAGGCGGCAAAGAAGGCGCCGGCGCAGCAGGCCGCCGCGGGCCGGGCCACGGCCCCGGGGAAGCGGGCGGCGAAGAAGCAGGCCGCGAAGAAGGTCACGAAGAAAGTCACGAAGAAGACAGCGGGGAAGAAGACGGCGGCGACCGCGGAGGCGGCCGGCGCGGCCGCCCCCGCGCAGGAGTCGCCGCCCGCGAAGAAGGCCGCGGCCAGGAAGGCGCCGGCCGCAGGGACCGAGCCCGCGAGGAGAACCGCGGCACGGGCCGCCGCCCCGGCGCGTAAGCCGGCGAAGAAGGCGGCGGCCAAGAAGACGTCCGCCAGGACGTCTCCGGGGAAGAAGACGGGAGCCAAGACGGTGGTCGCAAAGAAGACGCAGGTGGTGGAGGCCCCGGTCGCCGAGGCGGCGGGCGGGACGGCAGCCCCGGCCGAGCCGGGGGAGCTGGCCGTGCGTCCGGGGGAGGACCCCTGGACTCCCGAGGAGATCGAGGAGGCCCGCCAGGGCCTGCTGGACGAGGTCGCGAGCCTGCGCTCGGAGATCCGCGCCTCCGAGGAGGCCGTCAGCGGGCTGATGCGCGACTCCGGCGGCGGCGCCGGGGACGACCAGGCCGACACGGGGACGAAGAACATCTCGCGCGAGCACGAGATGGCGCTCGCCGCCGGCGCCAGGGAGCGGCTGGTGCAGACCGAGCGCGCCCTCGTCCGGCTGGAGGACGGCACGTACGGACGCTGCGAGTCCTGCGGCAAGCCGATCGGCAAGGCGCGGATGCAGGCGTTCCCGCGGGCCACCCTGTGCGTGGAGTGCAAGCAGCGGCAGGAGCGCCGCTGAGGGATCGCCGGAGGCGCTGACGGGGCCGGTCGGCGGTGGTTACGGGCTGTGGTGCGACGGCTCGTACGAGGGTGTCGTACGCTCGACCCAGTCAGCGCACCGGAGGGCACACACGTGACAGAGGCGGAGCGGATCAGCGGGGACGCCACGGAGCCCCGCGGGGAGGACGAGGCAGCCCCCGCGGCGGACGGGAAGGCCGTGGCCGACGCCGACACCGCCGACCCGGCCGGCAGGGCTTCCGCGGGCGACAAGGCCGCGGAGGCCGGGGACGGCGCGTCGGAGGAGGCGGCCCGCGGGCCCCGCCGCATCGGCGTGCTGCTCGGCGTCGCCGCCCTCGTCTACGCCCTCGACCTCGTCACGAAGCTGATCGTGGTGGCCCAACTGGAGCCGGACAACCGCTCCGTCGAGGTCGTCGGCGACCTGCTGCGCTTCCAGGTCGTCCGCAACGCCGGCGCGGCGTTCGGCATCGGCGAGTCGATGACCGTGATCTTCACGCTGATCGCGGTCATCGTCATCGGCGTCATCGCCCGGCTGGCGCGCAAGCTCTACAGCCTGCCCTGGGCCATCGCGCTCGGCCTGCTGCTCGGCGGCCCGCTCGGCAACCTCACCGACCGGCTCTTCCGCTCCCCGGGCTTCTTCGAGGGCCACGTGGTGGACTTCATCGCCCCCGAGCACTTCGCGGTCTTCAACCTCGCCGACTCCGCGATCGTCTGCGGCGGCATCCTCATCGTGATCCTGTCCTTCCGCGGCCTCGACCCCGACGGCACGATCCACCGCGGCTGACCGGGACGCCCGTACGCGCCTGCGATACTTCCCGGGTGAGTACCATGCCCGAGATCCGCACCCTGCCCGTACCCGACGGCCTCGAAGGCGAGCGGCTCGATGCCGCGCTCGCCCGGATGTTCGGGTTCTCCAGGACCAAGGCCGCCGAGCTGGCCGGCGCCGGCAAGGTCCTCGTCGACGGCCGGGAGGCCGGGAAGTCGGACCGGGTGACGGCGGGCGCCTGGCTGGAGGTCGAGATGCCGGCGCCGCCGGCGCCGGTGCGGGTCGTCGCCGAGCCGGTGCCCGGGATGGCCGTCGTCTACGACGACGACCACGTGGTCGTCGTGGACAAGCCCGTCGGCGTCGCCGCCCACCCCAGCCCCGGCTGGAGCGGCCCCACCGTCGTCGGCGGCCTTGCCGCCGCGGGGTACGCCATCTCCACCTCCGGCGCCGCCGAGCGGCAGGGCGTGGTGCACCGGCTGGACGTCGGCACCTCGGGGCTGATGGCGGTGGCCAAGTCGGAGCGGGCGTACACGCTGCTGAAGCAGCAGTTCCGGGAGCGTACGGTCGACAAGCGCTACCACGCGCTGGTCCAGGGCCACCCCGACCCGCTCAGCGGCACCATCGACGCCCCCGTGGGCCGCCACCCCGTGCACGACTACAAGTGGGCCGTCGTCGCCGACGGCAAGCCCAGCGTCACGCACTACGACCTGGTGGAGGCGTTCCGAGCCGCCAGCCTGCTCGACATCAAGCTGGAGACGGGCCGCACCCACCAGATCCGCGTGCACATGTCCGCCCACCGGCACCCGTGCGTCGGCGACCTGACCTACGGCGCCGATCCCGTGCTCGCCAAGCGGTTCGGGCTGGACCGGCAGTGGCTGCACGCCGTACGGCTCGGCTTCGAACACCCCGAGGACGGCCGGTGGGTGGAGTTCGAGTCGGACTACCCCGAGGATCTGCGGCAGGCCCTGGACACCGTACGCGCGGACAGCGCCTGACGACCCCGGCGGCGCGACGCCCATGGACCAGCTCACGCTGCTGCTGACCCTGGTACTCGGCGCCCTGGTCACCATCCCCGTCGCCCAGTGGCTCGGGCTGCCGGCGCCGGTGCTGATGACGCTGCTCGGCGGGGTGCTGGCGCTGCTGCCCTTCGTGCCGAACGTCGAGATCCCGCCCCAGTTCATCCTGCCCCTGGTGCTGCCCCCGCTGCTCTACGCGGCCGTGCAGCGCACCTCCTGGCGGCAGTTCGCGCACAACGTACGGCCCATCCTGCTGCTCGCCGTCGCGCTGGTCTTCGTCACCACCGCCGCCGTCGCGGCCACCGTGCACGCCGTCCTCCCGGGGCTGCCGCTGGCCGCCGCGGTGGTGCTGGGCGCGCTGGTGGCGCCGCCCGACCCGATCGCCGCCACGTCCATCGCCGGGTCGCTGGGGCTGCCGCGGCGGCTGGTGTCGATCCTGGAGGGCGAGGGGCTGTTCAACGACGTCACGGCGATCGTGCTGTACCACGTGGCGATCGCCGCGACCGTCTCCGGCAGCTTCTCGGTGGCCGGCGCCGCGGGGCTGCTGGCGCTGTCCACCGTCGTCGCGCTCGCCGTGGGCTTCGGCCTCGGCTGGGCGGCGGAGCGGCTGATGCGGCTGCTCGACGACCCCACCCTGAAGATCGGCTGCACGCTGCTGGTGCCGTTCGCCGCGTACGTGCTGGCGGACGAGCTCAGGGGCTCGGGGGTGCTGGCGGTGCTCGTCACCGCGCTGTACCTGTCGGAGTACGCCACGGACCCCGACGACGTCCTCGGCCGGCTCGCGGAGCGCAGCTTCTGGGACGTCGTGGACACCCTCGTCACCGGCATCGCCTTCGGCCTGATCGGGCTCGAACTGCACACCGTCGTCGCCTCCGGCGACTTCAACGGCGCGCTGATGGGCGCGGCCGCCGCCGTCGTCGGCGTGGTCGTGGCCGTACGGCTGCTGTGGCTGCTGCCCGCCGCCGCGCTGGCGCAGCGGCTGCACCAGCGCGGCGGGCACCCGGACGAGGACGAGGAGATCCCCACGACCTGGCGGGAGACCGTCGTCATGTGGTGGTCGGGAATGCGGGGCGTGGCCTCGGTGGCGCTGGTGCTCGCCATCCCGGTCACCGTGGAGGGCGGCGGCCCGTTCCCGCACCGCAGCGACCTGCTGTTCATCGCCTTCGCCGTGGTCCTCGCCACCCTGGTCTGCCAGGGTCTGACGCTGCCCTGGCTGGTCCGGCGGCTCGACGTGGCCGCCGACACCGAGGCCGAGCGGCAGTTGGAGCGCCAACTGGCGCTGCGCGCCGCGAAGGCGGCGCGGGCGCGGCTGGCGGAGATCGAGCAGGTGCAGGAGCTGCCGGAGGAGATGGCGGAGCAGTTGCAGCGGGCCGCGTACGGCATCGCCACCCGGCTCTACCCGGACCTCGTGGACGAGGACCGCCGCGAGGCGCACGCCCAGCGTCTGGAGCGGCTGCGCACCGGCCGGAAGATCACCGGGGAGCTGCTGTCCGCGGCCCGGCACGAGCTGCTCGCCGCCCGCAGCGAGGGCTACGACCCCGAGATCGTCGACCGCGTCCTACGGCACCTCGACGTCCGGACGCTCCGCGGCGCCGTCTAGCGGGGCCTGTGCCGTCATCACCTTCGGCAGCGCGTACGGGTGCTTCTCCCGCAGCCAGGTGATCAGTTCCTCGCGCACCATGCACCGCAGGTCCCACAGCGCGTCCGCGTCCCGCGCGGTGGCCAGCGCCCGTACCTGCATCGTGGTCGGCGTGGTGTCCGTGACCACCAGGCTCCAGCCGCGGCCGTCCCAGTGCGCGCAGCCCAGCAGCACCTCGTGCAGCCGCTCGCGCAGCGCGCGTACGGGCGTGGTGTGGTCCAGGTGGAAGAAGACCGTGCCGGTCAGCTCGGGGCCGCCGCGCGACCAGTTCTCGAAGGGCTGGCTGGTGAAGTACGAGACGGGGATGGTGATGCGGCGCTCGTCCCAGGTCTTCACCGTCAGGAACGTCAGCGTGATCTCCTCGACCGTCCCCCACTCGCCCTCCACGACGACCGTGTCGCCGATGCGCACCAGGTCGCCGAAGGCAATCTGCAGCCCCGCGAAGAGGTTGCCCAGCGTCGACTGTGCGGCGATGCCCGCGATGATGCCGATGACGCCGGCGGAGGCGAGCATCGAGGTGCCCACCGCCCGCATCTGGGGGAACGTCAGCAGCATGGAGGCCACCGCGACGGTGCAGATGACGAACACCACCACGCGCTGGATCAGCGTGAGTTGCGTGCGCACCCGCCTGCGGCGGGCGGAGTCGCGGGCCTTGGCCTTGTAGCGGTGGTACGTCAGCTCCACGGCGACCGCGAGCACCTTCGTCAGCAGCCACGCCAGGGACGCGATCAGGAGCAGCGTCAGCACGCGGGTGACGATCGCCCGGCTGTCGTCGCTGTGCGCCAGGTCCGCGCGCTTGTACGTGCCCAGCAGGATCGACGTCAGCAGGGCGGACAGCAGCGGCGCCCGGCAGCTACGCAGCAGGCCCCATATCGGGGTCTCGGGGTGCCGGGCGTCGGCACGGCGCAGCAGCAGGTCGACCACGACCCCGGCGATCGCGGTGACCGCCACGGCGCCGCCGATGACCAGGACGGGCCGGAGCACATCCTCGGTGGACACGTGAGCCTCCTTCGTACGCGGACCTTCCCGACCGTATCTGCCACGATGGGCGCATGACGATTCTGCTCTTCCACTCCATGTACGGAGTGCGTCCGGCCGTGCACGAGACCGCGGAGCGCTGGCGCGCCGCCGGGCACGAGGTGATCGTGCCCGACCTCTACGAGGGGCGTACGCCGGCGACGGAGGAGGAGGGGCTGGAGGTCAGGGACGAGATCGGCACGGACGAGCTGCTGGCGCGGGCCGTGAAGGCCGCGGCGCCGCACTCGGCGGGCGGGGTGCTGTACGCGGGCTTCTCGCTCGGCGGCGCGCTGGCGCAGAACCTGGCGCTCGCCGACCGGCACGCGCGCGGGCTGCTGCTGATGCACGGGACGTCCGACATCGCGGACGGGGCCACGGCGGCCTCCGGCGAGCTGCCGGTGCAACTGCACGTGGCCGACCCCGACCCGTACGAGACGCACGACTGGCTGACGGCCTGGTATCTGCGGATGGGCCGGGCCGGCGCCGACGTGGAGGTCTTCCGGTACCCGGGTGCGGGGCACCTGTTCACCGACCCGGGCCTGGCGGACTACGACGCGGAGGCGGCGCAGTCCGCCTGGCCGGTGGCGGACGCGTTCGTGGCGGAGCTGGACGTACGCTCCGCCACGTGACGCGGGGTCCTACGCGCCGAGCTTGTCCAGTTCGGCCGGGAGCGCGTTGCTCTCGACCTTCTTGCCGTCGATCTTGATGGTCGGCGTGCCCTCGATGCCGGCGTCGTTGAAGCTGTCGATCATCTCCAGGGCCCACTTGTCGAACGTGCCCTTTTCGACGTTCTTCTGGAACTGCTTGTTGCCCTTGAGCTCGTCGACGTTCTTGGCGACGTCCAGCAGGTACTCGTTGTCGGCGAACTTGTCCTCGCTCTCCGCCGGGTGGTGGTCCGCGGAGTAGAGCAGGCCGTGGTACTCCTTGAACGCCTCGGTGCTGACGTCCAGCGCGGCGCCCAGGGCGCTGGCGGCGTTCTTGGAGCCGTTGCCGCCGAAGTTGCCGTCGATGATCGCGCCGAGGTGGACGCGGAGCTGGTACTTGTCGCCCTCGGCGCCCTTCTTGATCCGCTCGCCCAACTGCTGCTCGAACTGCGCGCACGCGGGGCAGCGCAGGTCCTCGTAGACGTCGACGGTCTTCTCGGCGTCCTTGCCGCCGAGCACGACGGCGGTGCCCTTGTCGCCCTCGGCGTTCGCCGGCTGGACGAGCTTGGCGTTCTTCGCCGCGCCCCAGTCCTTGTCGCTGCCGTCGTCGCCGCCGAGCGTGGTCACCGCGAAGGCGACGCCGCCGACGACGGCCAGCAGACCGACGACGGCACCGCCGACGAAGAGCTGCCGGCGCACCTTCTCCTTCTTGGCCTGCTTCTCGCGCTCGATGCGCAGCCGCTCGCGCGCGGCCCGCTTGGCTTCCTGGCTGTTTCGCTTGCTCATGGTGGGAGGTCCCTAGGTGGTCGGTGTGGCTGTGTCCGTGCTTCTTCGGCCCGGCTGCCCGATCAGGCAGCGGCCGGGCACGGCGGGCCACGCCGCAGGACCGAGTGGAGCAGGTGCGGCTGCGGGCGGACGGCGCGGGTACGGTCCGACCTGCAGCCGGGGCGGCCGGTGCTCCGCACCGGGGCGACGGTGACGATCGCGACGGCCAGCAGCAGCGGCCGGAAGGCGACGGCCGCGGCGGCGCGCAGCAGCCCGGCGAGGGCCGCCTCGCCGCGGCGCAGCCAGGCGGCGGCGACCAGGCCGACGCCGACGTGGGCGGCGAGCAGCAGCCAGGGGCTGGCGGCGGTGCCGGCCAGGGCCTCGCCGCGGGCGGTCATCCGGGCCAGCGGGGTGCCGAACTCGCCGGAGCAGAGGAGGTCGAGCCCCAGGGAGCGCATGGAGCCCGCGACGGGGCCGCCGGACTGGCCGTAGCAGGTGTGCTGGCCGGTGGTGAAGACGGTGTCCGCCGCCAGCTCCAGCGGCACGAGCAGGGCCGCGATGCTCCAGTAGCCGCGCTCGCGGCGGCCGGCGAGCAGAAAGGCGACGACGAAGACGCCGGCGGAGAGCGCGGCCAGCATGCCGAGGGGCAGAGGGTTGGCGGACAGCAGCACGTGGGCGCCCGCGGACAGGCTGATGCACAGCGCGGTGAAGACCGCCGCGCGCATCACCCTGATCGTTACGGCTGCGTGTTCCATCGTGCGTGATTCTGCCACGGCGGACCGTAAACCGGTGCTAAAGGGGAGGCCCGGCTTCAGTACGGCCGGGGGACCGCGGTGTCAGTGCCGCGTCCTAGACTTCCCAGCGTCCTGCCCGAGCCCTCGCGCCCACCGTCTGCTGGAGGTCCTCCGTCGTGGCCAAGCCGCCTTTTACGCATCTGCATGTGCACACGCAGTATTCGCTGCTGGATGGGGCGGCGCGGTTGAAGGATATGTTCGCGGCGTGCCGTGAGATGGGGATGTCGCATATCGCGATGACGGATCATGGGAATCTTCATGGTGCGTATGACTTTTTTGCGCAGGCGTCGGCGGCTGGGGTGACGCCGATCATCGGTATCGAGGCGTATGTGGCGCCGGAGTCGCGGCGGAACAAGCGGAAGGTGCAGTGGGGGCAGCCGCATCAGAAGCGTGATGACGTGTCGGGTTCCGGTGGGTATACGCACAAGACGATCTGGGCGTCTTCCCGTACGGGTTTGCATAATTTGTTCCGGTTGTCGTCTGATGCGTACAAGGAGGGGTGGCTGCAGAAGTGGCCGCGGATGGACAAGGAGGTGATCGCCGAGCATGCGGAGGGGTTGATCGCTTCTACGGGGTGTCCTTCGGGTGAGGTGCAGACGCGGTTGCGGCTGGGGCAGTTCGACGAGGCGCTGGCGGCGGCGGCGTGGTATCAGGAGGTGTTCGGGAAGCAGCGGTATTTCCTGGAGCTGATGGATCACGGGATCGAGATCGAGCGGCGGGTGCGGGACGGGCTGCTGGAGATCGGGCGGAAGCTGGGGATTCCCCCGCTGGTGACGAATGACTCGCATTACACGTATGCGCAGGAGGCGGGGGCGCATGATGCGTTGTTGTGTATTCAGACGGGGAAGAATCTTTCTGATCCGGACCGGTTCAGGTTCGACGGGACGGGTTATTACCTGAAGTCGACCGAGGAGATGTATGCGGTCGATTCCTCGGATGCCTGGCAGGAGGGGTGTGCGAACACGCTGCTGGTGGCGGAGCAGATCGATACCGCGGGGTGGTTCGAGAAGCGCGACCTGATGCCCCGGTTCGAGGTGCCCGACGGCTACAGCGAGGTCACCTGGTTCCAGGAGGAGGTCCGCCGCGGCATGGCCCGCCGCTACCCGGGCGGCGTCCCGGAGGACCGCCAGCGGCAGTCTGAGTACGAGATGGACGTCATCATCCAGATGGGGTTCCCGGGGTACTTCCTGGTGGTCGCGGACTTCATCATGTGGGCGAAGAACGCGGGGATCGCGGTCGGTCCCGGCCGTGGCTCGGCGGCGGGTTCGATCGTGTCGTACGCGATGGGGATCACGGACCTGGATCCGATCGAGCACGGGCTGATCTTCGAGCGGTTCCTGAATCCGGAGCGGGTGTCGATGCCGGATGTGGACATCGACTTCGACGAGCGCAGGCGGGCGGAGGTGATCCGCTACGTCACGGAGAAGTACGGTGCCGACAAGGTCGCGATGATCGGCACGTACGGGACGATCAAGGCGAAGAACGCGATCAAGGACTCCGCGCGGGTGCTCGGGTATCCGTATGCGATGGGCGACCGCATCACCAAGGCCATGCCCGCCGACGTGCTCGGCAAGGGCATCCCGCTCTCCGGCATCACCGACCCCGACCACCCCCGGTACTCGGAGGCGGGCGAGGTCCGCGGGCTGTACGAGAACGAGCCGGACGTGAAGAAGGTCATCGACACCGCGCGGGGCGTCGAGGGCCTGGTGCGGCAGATGGGCGTGCACGCGGCCGGCGTGATCATGTCCAGCGAGCCGATCGTCGACCACGTCCCGGTCTGGGTGCGGCACAGCGACCAGGTGACGATCACGCAGTGGGACTACCCGACATGCGAATCGCTCGGCCTGCTGAAGATGGACTTCCTCGGCCTGCGGAACCTCACCATCATGGACGACGCCGTCAAGATGGTGAAGCAGAACAAGGGCCGGGACATCGAGCTGCTGTCGCTGCCGCTCGACGACCCCACGACCTTCGAACTGCTGGGCCGCGGGGACACCCTCGGCGTCTTCCAGTTCGACGGCGGGCCCATGCGCTCCCTGCTGCGCATGATGAAGCCCGACAACTTCGAGGACATCTCCGCGGTCTCGGCGCTGTACCGGCCGGGTCCCATGGGCATGAACTCGCACATCAACTACGCGCTGCGCAAGAACGGCCAGCAGGAGATCACCCCGATCCACCCGGAGCTCGAGGAACCGCTGAAGGAGGTCCTCGACATCACCTACGGCCTGATCGTGTATCAGGAGCAGGTGCAGAAGGCCGCGCAGGTGCTCGCCGGCTATTCGCTGGGCCAGGCGGACCTGCTGCGCCGGGCGATGGGCAAGAAGAAGAAGGAAGTACTCGACGCCGAGTTCGTCAACTTCCAGAAGGGCGCCCGCGAGAAGGGCTACAGCGACCAGGCCATCCAGGCCGTCTGGGACGTCCTGGTCCCCTTCGCGGGGTACGCGTTCAACAAGGCGCACTCCTCCGCGTACGGCCTCGTCTCCTATTGGACGGCGTATCTCAAGGCGAACTATCCCGCCGAGTACATGGCCGCGCTGCTGACGTCCGTGCGCGACGACAAGGACAAGTCGGCGGTCTATCTGAACGAGTGCCGGAAGATGGGCATCAAGGTGCTACCGCCGGATGTCAACGAGTCCGACGCCAACTTCACTCCCCGCGGTGATGACACGATCGTGTTCGGTCTGACGGCCGTGCGCAACGTCGGGCAGAACGTGGTGGAGTCGATCGTTCGCAACCGCAAGGCCAAGGGTCGCTACGCGTCGTTCCCCGACTTCCTCGACAAGGTCGACGCCGTCGTCTGCAACAAGCGCACCGTCGAGTCGCTGATCAAGGCGGGTGCGTTCGACGCCCTCGGGCACACCCGCAAGGGCCTCACCGCGCAGTACGAGCCGATGATCGACAACGTGGTGTCGGTCAAGCGGAAGGAGGCGGAGGGGCAGTTCGACCTCTTCGGCGGCATGGGGGAGGAGGCCGCGGCGGACGAGCCGGGCTTCGGGCTCGACGTGCAGTTCACCGACGAGGAGTGGGAGAAGTCCTATCTCCTCGCCCAGGAGCGGGAGATGCTCGGCCTCTACGTCTCCGACCACCCCCTCTTCGGCATCGAGCACGTGCTGGGAGACAAGGCGGACGCCTCCATCGCGGCGCTCAACGGGGGTGACCACGCCGACGGGGCCATCGTCACCATCGGCGGCATCATCTCCGGACTGCAGCGCAAGATGACCAAGCAGGGCAACGCCTGGGCCATCGCCACCGTCGAGGACCTCGGCGGCTCCATCGACTGCATGTTCTTTCCGGCCACCTACCAGTTGGTCTCCACCCAACTCGTCGAGGACGCCATCGTGTTCGTCAAGGGACGGCTCGACAAGCGCGAGGACGTGCCGCGGCTGGTCGCCATGGAACTCGCCGTCCCCGACCTGTCGGAGGTGTCCGCGAACGCGCCGGTGACGATCACGATCCCCACGGTCAAGGTCACCCCGCCGCTGGTGGAGAAGCTGGGCGAGGTGCTGTCGCAGCACCGCGGCGGCACGGAGGTACGGGTGAAGCTCCAGGGCTCCCGCACCACCACCGTGCTCCGCCTCGACCGGCACCGGGTGACGTCGGACCCGGCGCTCTTCGGCGACCTGAAGGCACTCCTCGGCCCCTCCTGTCTGGCAGGCTGACGGGCGCCGGCCGCCGGGCCGGGGACGGCCCGGCCCGGCGGCCACGCGCCGGCATGCACGGGCGCGCCCGCGAGGAGCGCGCCCGCCGGGCCGCACTCAGTTGTGACCGAAGCGCTTTTCCTTGTGCTTCTGGGTCTTGTGGCTCCCGGAGCCGGGGTTCACCGCCTCGCTGACCTGGTCGGGCGGGGGCCTGCCCGCCGAGGGGGAGTCGCTCTCCATGCCGCGCTCCTCCGGCGGGGCGGCGGCGCGGTCGTTCTGGCGGTTTCTGTTCTTACGGCTCATGGGGCTCACCGCTCCCCGGCCCGGGGACGCCGGCCGGCGTCGCCCGCGGGCGCCTCGGCCCGGGCGTCCGGCGGCGGGGGCTCGTCGAAGGACTGCCGCCGGCCGCGGTCGGGTATGCCCGCCGGCGAGCCGGCGTACTTGTCCCGGTGGGAATGCTGTTGCTGTTTTTTCTCGCGGTTCTTGCGCTTACCCATCACTGATCCTTTACAGGCGCGGACCCCCGCGGAGATCACCTTCGCACGGCCTGAGATGCCTCGCATGTCGGATAATTACCGTGCGTAGTACGCGCTGTTCATGGCCGGGCATCGGTGTCCGCCACGCCGATGATCGATGCCCTGCTGTTAACCACCCCTCAGTGGGGCAGACTCGAAGGCAACCCGACGTGAACTCCGCGGCATGGGCCCGGAACCGGCTGAGAAGAGGGTGAATCGTGGACCGCTGCGTCGTCCTGGTGGACGCCGGCTACCTGCTGGGCGCCGCCGCGAGCCTGCTCGCCGGGGAACCCGCCCGCTCCCGGATCACCGTCGACCACCCCGCGCTCATCCAGGGCCTGCGGGACCAGGCCGAAGCGGACACCGGCCAGCGGCTGCTGCGGATCTACTGGTTCGACGGCGCCCCCGACCGCGTACCGCAGCCGGAACACCGGCGGCTGCGCGTGATGTCCCGCGTCACCGTCCGCCTCGGCGCGCTCACCCGCAGCGACGGCCGCTGGGCGCAGAAGGGCGTCGACGCCGCGATGCACGCGGAGCTGACCGAGCTGGCCCGCAACCGCGCCTGCGCCGATGTCGTGCTCGTCACCGGCGACGGCGACCTGCTGCCCGGGATGATGTCCGCGAAGGAGCACGGCGTCGCCGTGCACCTGTGGGCGGTCCAGGCCGCCGACGGGGACTACAACCAGTCCGAGGACCTGGTCGCCGAGGCCGACGAGCGGCGCGTGCTCGACCGGGCCTGGATCACCCGCGCCATGCAGGCCAAGGACCTCACCGGCATCTGCGCCCCCAGCCCCGTGCCGCGGCCCGAGATCGCCGCGATCCTCTCCGCCCCGCCCTCGGAGAACTCCGTCGCGGGCAAGCAGACGGCCGTCGCCAACGGCACCGCGCAGGCCACCGCCCCGGTCACCGAGCGCCGCCACGACGACGCGGGTACGGCCCCCGACGCCGTACCCGATGACGAGGACGACCCCGGCGGCAAGGGCGGCGTGCCCACCCCGAAGGACCTCGCGAGCCTGGGCCGCCCCGCCGTGCCCGAGGGCCGCCACGGGCACCCCGTGGGCAACGCCACCCTGCGCTGGTCGTCCGACCGCGGCTGGGTGGAGCGGCCGGGGGCGGAGCCCCCGGACGTCGCCGGGCTGCCCACGCTCGCCCAGCTCACCACCGCGGAGCAGCGCTGGGCGGACCGCGAGGAGGACATCACCGTCATCGGCGGCGACCCGTTCGAGGTGGGGCAGGTCTTCGCCAGGCGCTGGATGGAGCGGCTGGCGGACCAGGCGAAGCTGCGGCTGCTGGCCGGGCAGTACCCGCGTATCCCGCACCGCATCGACGGCGAGCTGCTGCGCTACGCCGCCCGCTTCGGGCTGCTGGCGCACAAGGACGACCAGATCGACGAGCGCGACCGGTACGCGATCCGGGCCGGGTTCTGGCGCGAGGTGGACGTCAGCTCCGCCGCCGAGCACGCGCAGGCCGCGGAGCCGGAGGCGTAGGGCCCGGCGGCGTCGTGCGCCGCCCGCGAGTCCGCCGTACGAACCCGGCCCCGCCCGCCCGGGCCCGCCTCAGGACGTCGGGGAGCCCCAGCCCTGCCAGCCGCCCGTCGGCGGCGGGGGCGCCTGCGGCTCCGGGTCGCGCGGCCCGAACAGCCCGGTCAGCACCAGGTGCACGGCCATGGCCGCCCCCGGCCAGGCCAGCAGCGCACCCTTGGCCTTCAGCTCCAGCGGCGCTTCCAAGTGGCTGCCGTCGCTCATCTCGCTGGCGCGCTGCGCCACGTTCCCCGGCGGGCCCAGCCAGATGCCGAACCGCCAGGCGACCACGGCACCGATCAGCGAGCCCAGCGCCAGCCCCAGCACCAGCGGCAGCCCGCCGCGGCGCCGCCACAGGAACACCGCCAGCGCCGTCACCGCGCCGAAGGCCAGCCCCAGCAGCGCGAACGTGCCGTCGATGGAGATGGCGTCCTCGCTCTCGCTCTCCTTCAGCCAGGCATCGCCCCCGCGCACCACCAGCGGCACCCGGGGCGCGAACTGCTCCCAGAGGAAGCCCAGCAGCAGGCCCAGGGCCGCCACGCCCACCATGAGCAGGAACGCCTGCCACAGCTCCCCGGCGAGATCGGTGTCGTCCTCGCCCCCGGCGTTCCGGCCGCCCTTCCCGCCCGTCGGTTTGCCGCCGCCGCCGGAGGCGGGCGGGTACTGCCACGGGTTGTGGCCCGGCTGCTCGTGCGGGGGTTGCCCATGCGGTGTCAGGGGAGCTGTCACCCCGTCATCGTGCCAGGGCCGGGGCCGCCCGCCGTAGCCAGGACGGCCGTTCGGAATGTCGCCGTGACCGCCGGCGCTCACGAGCGCAGCGCCGCCCGGCGGTACGCCCACGTCGCCGCCGCCAGCGCGGGCACCCCGACACCGGCGCAAACCCCCAGGTCGGCGAGGACCGCGGCCCAGTCGGGGCTGGGCGTGAAGGTCTCCATCAGCGCCTCCACGCCGTACGTGGACGGCAGCAGGTCGCGCGCGAAGGCCACCGCCCCCGGCATCCGCTCCGCGGGCAGCACCCCGAGCAGCAGCGCCGCCGACATGCCGAGCTGGCCGCAGAGCGTCGCCAGCTCGGGCCGCGGCGCCAGCAGCCCGAGCACCGCCCCGAGCCCGGCCAGCGCGGCGCCGGACAGCGGTACGACGGCCACGAGGATCCACAGGTGCGTCAGCGGCAGCTCGAAGAGGAGGCTGCCGGTCACGGCCGTGACGACGGTACCGGGGACGGTGAACGAGGCGTACGCGCCGGCCGCGCCGAGCACCACCGCGGCGGGCGGCACCGGGAGCGTCGCGTAGTGGTCGAGGCCGCCGGTGGCGCGCAACTGGCCGAAGTACTGGGCGAGCAGGTTCAGCGCCACGAACGCCACGATCAGCACCGTCGACCCGGCGACCACGGCGTGGGCCTCGGAGCTGCGCGCTTCGGCGTCGACCACGCCGCGCATCAGGACCATGATCCCGATGGACTGGAAGGTGGCGACGAAGAGCAGCGGGAGCCGGGCGACTTTGGCGCGGGAGAGCTGGGCGCGGTAGACGGCGGCGAGGGCGGGGAGGAGCGGCACGCGGGGCGCGAGCGGGACGGACGCGGCGGGCCGGGCGGAGCCCTGGCCGGTGCTCCCGGCGGCTCCGGTGTCCTCGGCGGCTCCGTCCGGCATGGCGGTCACCCCTGCGGTCCCGTTCGCGGGGGCGGGCCCGGGTACCGCCGGTCCCGTAGCCGCGGGCCCCGGGCCGTCGGGCGGGGCCTGCGCGAGGCCGAGGTGTCCGTCCGTCATGCCTTCACCAGTCCCTCGTCCCGCCCGCCGAGGGCCAGGTACACGTCCTCCAGGCTCGGCGTCGTCAGCGTGAAGTCGTCCAGCGCGGCGAACGCGGGACCGCCCGTGACCGCCGCGACCGCGGCGCGCGCCGCGTCCTCCGGCAGCCGCAGCGTCCAGCGGCGGCCCGTGCGGCGGGCGGTGCGGGCCAGCTCCGCGATCTGCGGCAGGTCGAGCGGCGGCTCGTCGCGCCAGACCAGGTCCACCCGGACCTCCCCGCCCACCAGGGCCTTCAGCCCGGCGGGGGAGTCGCAGGCGATGACCCGGCCGCGGTCGAGCACGGCGACCCGGTCGAGCACGGTCTCGGCCTCGATGACGTTGTGCGTGACGAGCAGCACGGTCGCGCCCCGCTCGGCCCGGCGCCGGTCGATCGCCGCCCACACGGCGCGGCGGGCCACCGGGTCCATCGCCGTGGTCGGCTCGTCCAGCACCAGCAGCGGGCGCTCGCCGACCAGCGCCGCCGCCACGCACGCCAGCCGCCGCTCGCCGCCGGAGAGCCGGCGCAGCGGGCGGTCGGCGAGGCGGTCGAGGCCGAGTTCGCCGAGCACCGCGTCGCGTTCCGTGCGGGCCGCGGCCGCGGGCAGGCCGCGCAGCCGGGCGGTGGTCTCGGCGGCCAGCGCCACCGTCAGGTCGTCCAGCGCCGTGGACTCCTGGCCGAGGTACGCCAGCAGCCGCGCGGCCAGCTCCGGGCGGCGTACGAGGTCGTGGCCGAACAGCTCGATGCTGCCGGAGTCGGGCCGCAGCAGGCCGGTGAGCTGGCGTACGAGGGTGGACTTGCCGGCGCCGTTGGGGCCGAGGAGGCCGAAGATCTCACCGGCGTGGATGTCGAGCGCGACGCCGTCGCAGGCCCGTACGGGACCGGCGGGGGACGCGGGCCGCTCGGCGTCCCCGCGGGCCGCCCTGCGCCGCCGGCGCCTCTCGCGGGGCGCGGGATAGGTCTTCACGAGCGCGCGCACGGCACACACCACCGCGCCCGGCGGGGTGGCGGTCCCGGCCGCGGCAGGACCCGCCGCTTCGCTGCGCGTACTCACGAACTACGAGGGTACGCGGTGCCGAACGGCCCGCCCGCCGGGGGGAGGGCTGCGCGGAGCCTGGACGGATTCCGCGCACTCCGGTATGACCTGGACATGTCGAAGAAAACGCGCAAGCGCAAGTGGCGTACCCGCAAGGGCAAGGCCAACCACGGCCGCAGGCCCGCCTGACGAGGGGCGGTCCGCCCAGCGGGGATCCGGTCCGCCCAGCGGAGATCCGGCCCGCGCGGCGGGCATCCGCCCCGCCCGGCGCCGCGTCAGCGGCCGTCGCGCGCGATGGGCGCCACGACCGCGCCCGTCAGCTCCGCCAGCACCGTCGGCGACAACTCCACCTCAAGGCCGCGCCGGCCCGCGGAGACGCAGACCGTCGGCCGCCCCGCGGCCGAGGAGTCCAGCACCGTCGGCAGCCGCTTGCGCTGGCCCAGCGGGGAGATGCCGCCGCGGACGTAGCCCGTGGTGCGCTCGGCGTGCGCCGGGTCCGCCATCACGGCCTTCTTGCCGCCGGCCGCCGCGGCCAGCGCCTTGAGGTCCAGCGCGCCCGAGACCGGCACGATCGCGACGGTCAGCGCGCCGTCGACCTCGGCGACCAGGGTCTTGAAGACCTGGCCCGGATCGACGCCGAGCGCTTCCGCCGCCTCCTCGCCGTACGACGCGGCGGCGGGGTCGTGGGCGTACGCGTGGACGGTGAACTCGGCGCCGGCCTTGGTCAGCGCCACCGTGGCCGGGGTGGACCCGGCCTGCTTCTTCTTGGCCATGGGGAGGGGAACCGGGGTCAGTTGGGGCTCGTCGGCTGCCGCGTCAGGTCGACCGCGGGCAGCGACGGGAGCTTACCCAGCACCGCGCTCTCGCGCCGCAGGATTTTCAGCTCGGCCGACAGCCGCGAGGCGGTGTCCCGGGCCTGGAGGAGCTGCTGCTTCGACGGGGTGTCCAGCACGGCGGCCGCGGCGACGAGATACGACAGCACCGACGGCTCGTCCGGCAGCTCCGTGGCCGCGCCGAGCGAGCGTTCGCGGGCGCCGGCCAGCCTCTTCTGGTACGTCCTGAAGGCCCGTACGACCGCCGCGGACAGCACGCCCGCGCCCTCGCCCGACTGCTCGGGCAGCGCCTCGACCTCACCGGTCAGGTACTCGCCCGAGGCGTCCACCGACAGCAGCCGGAACCTGCGGGTGCCGGTGACCAGCACCTCGTATCCGCCGCTGTCCTTCTCCCGGATCGTCGCCGCGTCCGCGACGCAGCCGACGCCGTAGAACGCCTGCATCGGGTCGGTGCCGAAGCCGGCCGCGGGACCGCGCTCGGGCAGCGCGGTCCGGTCCGGCAGTCCCGGACCCGTGGGCGCGACCTCGCGGCCGTCCCGGATCGCCACCACGCCGAACCGCCGCTCCGCCTCGGGCAGCTTGCGCAGGTCGCGCATCATCGCCCGGTACCGCTCCTCGAACACGTTCAAGGGCATGACGAGGCCCGGGAACAGCACCGCGTTCAGCGGGAAGAGGGGCAGGCGTGCGGTGGTCACAGGCGGATCCTAACGGTCCCGGCCGGTACCTCACTGGCGGCGCAGCGCACGGGAGACGCCGGCCGCCACCGTGGTGGCGAGCACCCAGCCGGCGAGCACGAGCACCGTGGCCGTCCACTGGTAATGCCCCGACTGATGCCAGGCGTTGTCCTGGCCCAGGTCTATGACGGGCAGCAGCAGATCGAGCACGTAGAGCGGCGGGCTCCACTCGGGCCCCTCGCCGGGGCGCAGCGCGCGCGGCTCCTGGTGTGCGAAGTACAGCGAGCCGACCGCCCAGAGGACCGCCATCCACACCACGGCGCGGGTGGGGCGGTAGCCGTACGCGACCGTCCAGTCCTGCAGCAGTCCCCACGCCTTGCCGGTCAGCGGCAGTGTCTCGCGCTGGCGGCGGTGCTTGGCGAGCATGACCTCGCGGGCGTCGTGGTCCTCGCCGCTGTTGCGCAGGACGGCGGCCAGCAGCTCGTACGGCTCGGGGGAGAACTCCGGGGTGGCGGCCTCCACCCACTCCAGCCGGTGCACCAGCGGGAAGGCGCCGACGGGTATGAGGTGCTCGTAGAAGAACCCGGCCATCGCCAGCCGCCCGGGACCCGGCCAGCTCGTGTACTTGTCGCGGAGGTTGACCACCCGGGCGCCGGACAGCACGACCCTGCCGCCCTCCGGCTCGCGGCTCATGAAGCGCAGCTCCGGCGTCTGGATCCGGCGCAGGGACATCTCCTGCTCCGGATCCATCACGAAGCGCGCGCCGTCGAGGTCGATGGAGTCGCCGAAGCGGCCGTCGTCCAGGCGCAGCCCGCCGTGGCACTCGAAGCGCTGCATCCGCGTGCCGCGCGGCGGGGTGTGGCCGCTGATGCCGTACGGGGGCGTGGCCCCGCCCGTCGCGGCCTCGGGGACCGCCGCCGGGGCCATGTGCAGCGAGCGCTCGACGGTGAGCTGCGGCGCGTTGAGCGCGCGCTTGCCGTACGGGTTGCGCAGGACGCTGCCGCTCAGGTTCAGCGAGACGCCGACGGTCGCGCCGCGCATCCGCAGCTCGCCGTGCGCCTGCAGCAGGTCGGCCTGGAGGTCCTGGCCGACGGTGATGCCGTCGGCGGCGACGGCCACGCCGCGCCGGTCACGGCCGACGGTGAGCTGGCTGAGCAGCAGGTCCGTGCCTATGTGGGCGTCCGTGAGGCGGATGCCGCCGTCCACCGTGCAGCGGGGCATGTGCATGTCGCCGCTGGTGGTCAGCCGGGCGGCCTCCAGCCGCGGCACCGAGCACTCCACCAGGCGCAGCGTGGCGAAGGAGCACTCGGGCAGCAGCATCTCGTTCTCGAAGCGGCAGTTGCGCAACTCCACGTACGGCTCGACACGGCCGCCGGAGAGGTCGAGCGTGCCCGTGACGTACGCCCCGGCCAGCTTGAGCGACGACACCCGGCCGGGACGGGCCGGCGGGCCGTGCAGCAGGAGCCGGGCGAGTAAGGAGGCGCGCACGCTGCGCTCCGGCCCCCAGACGTGCAGCCCCGCCGGGTCGTTCTGCCCGGGATCGCGCGAACGCAGATCGTATGTCGCTCCCTCCTGGAAGGCTTCCCACAGCCCCCGCTCCGTCGCCGAAAGGTCCTCGGGCGGCACCGCCCGGTCGTGCTGTGCAGCGGTCAACGACACGCTCCCCTGGTCTGCCCGCGTCCGTCCCGTACGGCTCTGATTCCCCTCGGGGCGGCACACTGAACGCTAGTACCAGGTACTGACAGTGACGATTTTGCGGTCCAGCCTGTGGACAACCGGGCCGCGGCCCTGGGCCGTCTGAGAGACTTGGACACGTGATCTCCCGAATCGATCTGCGCGGCTCCGCCGCCGCTTCCGGCGCAGGCGGCGGCATCGACCGCGACCTGCTGCCCCGTGCCGAGCTCGACGTCGAGGCCGCCCTGGAGAAGGTGCGCCCGCTGTGCGAGGACGTCCGGCATCGCGGCACCGCGGCGGTGATCGAGATCACAGAGCGTTTCGACGGAGTGACGCTGGAGCGGCTGCGGGTGCCCGCGGAGGCGCTCCGGCGCGCGCTGGCCGAGCTGGACCCCAAGGTGCGCGCCGCGCTGGAGGAGTCGATCCGCCGCGCCCGCATCGTCCACCGCGAGCAGCGCCGCGCCGACACCGCGGTGCGGGTCGTCCCCGGCGGGACGGTCACGGAGCGCTGGCTCCCGGTCGCCCGCGTCGGGCTGTACGTGCCGGGCGGCCAGGCCGTGTATCCGTCCTCCGTCGTCATGAACGTGGTGCCGGCCCAGGAGGCGGGCGTGCCGTCGCTGGCCGTCTCCTCGCCCCCGCAGAAGGACGTGCCGAACTCGTGGGGTGCGGGCCTGCCGCACCCGACGATCCTCGCCGCCTGTGCCCTGCTCGGCGTGGACGAGGTGTACGCGGCGGGAGGCGCCCAGGCCGTCGCCATGTTCGCGTACGGGACGGACGAGTGCGCCCCCGTCGACCTGGTCACCGGCCCGGGGAACGTGTATGTGGCCGCCGCCAAGCGCCTGTTGAAGGGCCGTATCGGCATCGACGCCGAGGCCGGCCCCACCGAGATCGCCGTCCTCGCCGACGACACCGCGGACCCCGCGTACGTCGCCGCGGACCTCATCAGCCAGGCCGAGCACGACGAGCTGGCCGCCGCCGTGCTGGTCACGCCGTCGGAGCGGCTGGCCGAGGCCGTCGAGGCCGAGCTGAAGACGCAGGTGGCCGCGACCCGGCATGTCGAGCGGATCACCGCAGCGCTGGGCGGCCGGCAGTCCGGCATCGTGCTCGTGGACGACCTGGAGGCCGGCCTGCGCGTCGTCGACGCCTACGCCGCCGAGCACGTGGAGATCCAGACCGCCGACGCCGCCGCGCTCGCCGCCCGGGTGCGCAACGCCGGCGCGATCTTCGTCGGCCCGTACGCCCCGGTCTCGCTGGGGGACTACTGCGCCGGCTCGAACCACGTGCTGCCCACCGGCGGCTGCGCCTGCCACTCCTCTGGGCTGTCCGTGCAGTCCTTCCTCAAGGGCATCCACGTCGTGGACTACACGCGCGACGCCCTCGCCGAGGTCACCGCGCACGTGGTGAACCTCGCGGAGGCCGAGGACCTGCCCGCCCACGGCGCCGCGCTGAAGGCTCGTTTCTCATGGAAGGTGCCGCAGCCGTGACCGCGATCGACGACCTGCCCGTCCGCGAAGAACTGCGCGGCAAGTCCCCGTACGGCGCGCCCCAGCTCGACGTGCCCGTCCGGCTGAACACCAACGAGAACCCCTACCCGCTGCCCGAGCCCCTGGTCAGGCGCATCGCCGAGCGCGTCACCGAGGCGGCCCGCCGGCTCAACCGCTACCCCGACCGGGACGCGGTCGAGCTGCGCACCGAGCTGGCGCGCTACCTGTCGCGCACCGCGGGCCACGAGGTGACCACCGCCCAGGTGTGGGCGGCCAACGGGTCCAACGAGGTCATCCAGCAACTGCTGCAGACCTTCGGCGGCCCCGGCCGCACCGCCATCGGCTTCGAGCCGTCGTACTCGATGCACGCGCTGATCTCCCGCGGCACCGGCACCGGTTGGCTCTCGGGCCCGCGGCGCGACGACTTCACCATCGACGCCGGCGCAGCCGAGCGCGCCATCGCCGAGCACCGCCCCGAGGTGGTGTTCGTCTGCTCGCCGAACAACCCCACCGGCACCGCCGTGGACCGCGGGACCGTCCTGCGGCTGTACGAGGCCGCGCAGGCGGCGGGTCCTTCGATGGTCGTGTTGGACGAGGCGTACGGCGAGTTCAGCCACCGCCCGTCGCTGCTGCCGCTGATCGAGGGCCGCCCGCGGCTGGTCCTCACCCGCACGATGTCCAAGGCGTTCGGCGCCGCCGGCCTGCGGCTGGGCTACCTCGCCGCCGACCCCGCCGTGGTCGACGCGGTCCAGCTCGTCCGGCTGCCGTACCACCTGTCCGCCGTCACCCAGGCCACCGCGCTCGCCGCCCTGGAGCACACCGATACCCTGCTCCAGTACGTCGAACAGCTCAAGCAGGAGCGGGACCGGCTGGTGTCGGAGCTGACAGCGCTCGGCTGCGAGGTCACCGAGTCCGACGCCAACTTCGTCCAGTTCGGCCGCTTCCCGGACGCGCACGCGGCATGGGAGCGGCTGCTGGACGCGGGCGTGCTGGTCCGTGACAACGGCGTGCCCGGCTTCCTGCGCGTCAGCGCAGGCACACCGGCGGAGAACGACGCGTTCCTCGATGCGGTGCGCGCGCTGAAGAAGGAGAGCAACTCATGACCCGCGTGGGCCGCGTCGAGCGCACCACGAAGGAGACCTCGGTCGTCGTCGAGCTGAACCTCGACGGCCGCGGCGAGGTCTCAGTGTCGACGGGCGTCGGCTTCTTCGACCACATGCTCGACCAGTTGGGCCGCCACGGCCTCTTCGACCTCACCGTCAAGACCGACGGCGACCTGCACATCGACAGCCACCACACCATGGAGGACACCGCGCTGGCCCTGGGCGCCGCCTTCCGGCAGGCCCTGGGCGACAAGCGCGGCATCGTGCGGTTCGCCGACGCCTCCGTGCCGCTGGACGAGTCGCTGGCCCAGGTCACCGTCGACCTGTCCGGCCGCCCGTACCTGGTGCACACCGAGCCCGAGGGCATGGCCGCGATGATCGGCGCGGACTACGACACGACGATGACCCGGCACATCCTGGAGTCGTTCGTCGCCCAGGCGCAGATCGCGCTGCACGTCCACGTGCCCTACGGGCGCAACGCGCACCACATCGTGGAGTGCCAGTTCAAGGCGCTCGCCCGCGCCCTGCGCTACGCGGCGGAGATCGATCCGCGGCAGACCGGTATTCCGTCGACCAAGGGCGCGCTGTAATGAACGGCCTGTCGATACTGCTGATCTTCGTGGGGCTCTTCCTGCTCGGCGGCGTCATCTCCTTCATCAAGCAGGGCCAGTCGAAGAACGTGATCGCCGTGCTCGCCATCGGCGCCGCGATGGCGCTCGCCGCGGGCGTCCTGCGGCTGGGGGTGTGGGGTTGACCGACCGCGCCGCGTCCACCGCTCCCACCGCCTCCGCCGGGCCCGGGGCCACGGCGCCGCCGGTCGCCGTACCCGCCGCCCGCCGCCGCGAGGGCGGCGCTGGCGGGCGCAAGAGCGTCGTCGTCTTCGACTACGGCTTCGGGAACGTCCGCTCCGCCGAGCGGGCCGTCGCCCGCGCGGGCGCCGAGGTGGAGATCACCGGCGACTACGACCGGGCGATGGCCGCCGACGGCCTGCTGGTGCCCGGCGTCGGCGCCTTCGCCGCCTGCATGGGCGGGCTGAAGGAGGCCCGCGGCGACTGGGTCGTCGAGCGCCGGCTGGCCGGCGGCCGGCCCGTACTGGGCATCTGCGTCGGCATGCAGATCCTCTTCGAGCAGGGCGTCGAGCACGGCGTACGGACCGACGGTATGGGGGAGTGGCCCGGCACGGTCGAGGCGCTGCAGGCAGACGTCGTGCCGCACATGGGCTGGAACACCGTCGAGATCGCGGCCGGCTCCCGGATGTTCGCGGGCATCGACGCCGGGGAGCGCTTCTACTTCGTGCACTCCTACGCCGCCCGCCGCTGGGAGCTGGAGGTGCACAACCCGCGCATCTCCCCGCCCGCCGTCACCTGGAGCACCCACGGCGAGCCGTTCGTCGCAGCCGTCGAGAACGGACCCCTGTGGGCCGCCCAGTTCCACCCCGAGAAGTCCGGCGACGCCGGTGCCCTCCTCCTCAAGAACTGGATCGAGACCCTCTGATGACGCCCCGCGAGATGACCACCGCCCTGGAGCTGCTGCCCGCCGTCGACGTCCGCGACGGCCAGGCCGTACGCCTGGTGCACGGCGAGTCCGGCACCGAGACCGGCTACGGGGACCCGCTGGAGGCCGCGCTCACCTGGCAGCGCGCCGGCGCCGAGTGGCTGCACCTGGTCGACCTCGACGCCGCCTTCGGCACCGGCGACAACCGCGCCCGTATCGGCGAGGTGGTCGCGGCGATGGACCTCAAGGTCGAGCTGTCCGGCGGCATCCGCGACGACGCGTCGCTGGCCGCCGCCCTCGCCACCGGCTGCACCCGCGTCAACCTCGGCACCGCCGCCCTGGAGTCCCCCGAGTGGGTCGCCCGGGTCATCGCCGAGCACGGCGACCGCATCGCCGTCGGCCTCGACGTCCGCGGCACCACGCTGCGCGGCCGCGGCTGGACCCGCGACGGCGGCGACCTGTACGAGACGCTGGCCCGGCTCGACGCCGAGGGCTGCGCGCGCTACGTGGTCACCGACATCAACAAGGACGGCACCCTCCAGGGCCCCAACCTGCCACTGCTCCGCGACGTCTGCGCCGCCACCGACCGGCCGGTCGTCGCCTCCGGCGGCGTCTCCTCCCTCGACGACCTGCGTGCCCTCGCCACGCTCGTCCCGGAAGGAGTCGAAGGGGCGATCGTCGGGAAGGCGCTCTACGCGAAGGCGTTCACGATGGAAGAAGCGTTGGAGGCGGTGTCCTGATGGCCGGTGGCGGCGCACGTCGTATCTCGTCCGGAGCCCCCTGGGAGGAGGAGTTCGGCTACTCGCGCGCGGTGGAGCTGCCCAACGGCCTCGTGCTGGTGGCCGGCTGCACGTCCGTCGTGGACGGCGTGATCGTCGGCGAGGGCGATCCGCACACCCAGACGATGACCGCCTTCGGCGTCGCGTTCGAGGCGCTGAAGAGGATCGGCCTGGAGCGCGAGGACGTCGTGCGGACCCGGATGTTCCTCACCCACGCGCGCGACGTGGAGGCGGTCGGCGGGGCGCACAAGGAGCTGTTCGACGCCATCCGCCCCGCCGCCTCGCTGATCATCGTCTCCGGCTTCGTGGACTCCCGGCTGGTCGTCGAGGTCGAGGTCGAGGCGTACCGCCCGGGCGGCTCCCGGGAAGCAGCCGGCGCATGAGCCTGGCGGTACGGGTCATCCCCTGCCTGGACGTGGACGGCGGCCGGGTCGTCAAGGGCGTCCACTTCCAGAACCTGCGCGACGCCGGCGACCCCGTCGAGATGGCCAAGGTGTACGACGCGGAGGGCGCCGACGAGCTGACGTTCCTCGACATCACCGCGTCCTCCGGCGACCGCGAGACGACGTACGAGATCGTGCGCCGCACCGCGGAGCAGGTCTTCATCCCGCTCACGGTCGGCGGCGGCGTACGTACGGTCGCGGACGTGGACCGGCTGCTGCGCGCGGGCGCCGACAAGGTCGGCGTCAACACCGCGGCGATCGCCCGGCCGGAGCTGATCCGCGAGATCGCCGAGCGCTTCGGCAGCCAGGTGCTGGTGCTCTCGGCGGACGCGCGGCGCTGCGGCGACGGCGCGGCGACGGCCTCGGGCTTCGAGGTGACGACCCACGGCGGGCGGCGCGGCACGGGCCTCGACGCCGTCGAATGGGCCGAGCGGGCAGCCGGGTTGGGCGCGGGCGAGATCCTGCTCAACTCGATGGACGCCGACGGCACCAAGGACGGCTACGACACGGAGATGATCGCCGCCGTCCGCAAGCGCGTGACGGTCCCCGTCATCGCCAGCGGCGGCGCGGGCCGCCTCGACCACTTCCCGCCGGCGATCGACGCGGGCGCGGACGCGGTGCTGGCGGCATCGGTGTTCCACTTCGGGGACCTGCGGATCGGCGAGGTCAAGGAGACGCTGCGCACCGCGGGCCGTGCCGTACGGGCCACGCCGCCCCGGGGCTGAGCGGCGCCCGCGGCCGCGGGCTCAGCCGCTGTGCAGGACCCGGAAGCGGCCGGGCTCGGCCGGATCCCGGTCGACGACCTGGACCGGCGGCCAGGCCCACTGCCACACGTCGATGCCGGGCACCCGCGAGAACTGTATCGGCCCGCGGGTCCCGTCGACGGAGACGTCCCCCCAGGCGGCGGCACGTGCGTCCGCCCCGCCACGGAGCACGGCGGCGAGGACGGCGAGCGTGTCGTAGCCCTCGAAGGCGACGAACGAGGGCTCCCCGTCGAGCCGTTCGCGCAGCGCCGCCCCGACCCGTACGCCGAGGGGCGTCAGGCGCTCCGGCAGATAGCGCAGGAACGGGACCCCCGCTCCCTCGGCGCCCAGCAGCGCCGCCCACTCGGCGAACTCCGGCTGTCCGGCGGGGGCGCCGAGCAGCAGCCCGGCCAGCCGCGGGTCGCGGCGTACGGACCGCACGAGCGGCACCGCGGGCTCCGGGTGGCCGACGAGCAGCAGGAGGGCCGTCGCGCCGCTGGCGGCGAGCGCGTCGCACAGGGCCTCGGGGGTGAGCGCGCCCACGTCCAGCTCGACCACCGTGCCGCCGTGCGGGGCGAGCCGGTCGTGCAGGATCCGGGTCCCGGACGCCCAGTACACGCTCGGCTGGGCGGCCACGGCGAGGCGGCGGTGGCCCGCGCCGAGGAGGTAGTCCGCGTACAGCCGCCAGCCGTGGGACTGCGCCGGGGCGATCCGCGCGATGCCGTCGGCCGGTTGCTCGGTCAGCGCGTCCAGGACCGCGGACGAGCACAGGAACGGCACGCCGAGGGCGTCGGCCCGGGAGGCGGCGGTACGGGCGACGACGCTGTGGTACTCGCCCGCAAGCGCGGCGACGCCCAGCCCGGCCAGCTCGTCCACCGCCGCCGCGGCCCGCCGCGGATCGGCGGCCGTGTCCCGTACCAGCAGCTCCAGGGGGCGCCCGGCGATCCCGCCGGTGTCGTTGATCTCGCGGGCGGCCAGTTCGAGCCCGGCGACCAGATGCCGGCCCGCCTCGGCCCAGCCGGGCGGGGTGAGCGGGGCGAGGGCGCCGATGCGCACGGGCTCGTCGTCTCGTCGCGGCGTGGGCGCCTGGGTGACCATGGCGGCCATTGCACAGGTCAACGCCCGCGCCGGCAACCGATTATCAGTCCGCGGACCGGCTCACCCGGCGCGGCCGGCGGGCGCACCCGGCAGCGCCGCCACCAGCCGGTCCACCTGCCGCAGCGACGCCGCCAGCACCGCGTCCGGGTCCGGGGCGTGCGCCACCGCCATCGCGCACTCGCAGAGCGCCCCGAAGACCACCGACGCCATCGCGTCCAACTCCACCTCCGCCGCGGCGTCTTCACCGCCGTCCCGGCCCGCGCCGACCGCCTGCGCCAGCCCGCGCCGCGTCATCGCCCGGCAGTCCGCCTGCACCTCGCGCATCACGGCCCAGCCGAGCGCCCCCGGAGCGTCGAGCAGCGTGATCCGCTGCGTGCCGGGCTCGATGGAGCCGGTGAGGAACGCGCGCTGGCCCGCGCGCAGGCCGTCCCACGGGTCCGGGCAGGCGCGGAAGGCGTCGGCGATGGAGTCGCGCAGCCGGTGCTGCTCGGCCGCGTAGACGGCGTGGAAGAGGGTCTGCTTGTTACGGAAGTGGTGGTAGAGCCCACCCTTCGTGATGCCCGCCAGGGCGCAGATCGCGTCGAGGGAGGCGGCGGCGTAGCCGTCCCGGGCGAAGTGCGCGCGAGCGGCGCCGACCAGGTCCTTCGTCGTCGTCGCCGTGCGCTCCTGCTGCGTTCTGCGGGTCTTCATACGCGCATTCTAGGCGGGGTACCCTGTACATACGTACTCCCGGTATGTAACTCTGCGGTAGCCAGGCCAGGCCGAGAACCTGACGCCCAGAGCGAGAGGGGCCCGACGCCCATGACCACCACCGCAGTCGTCGTCGACGCCGTCCGCACGGCCTCCGGCAAGGGCAAGCCGGGCGGCGCCCTGTCCGGCGTCCACTCCGTCGACCTGCTGGCCGAGGTGCTGCGCGCGCTCGTCGACCGCAACGGGCTCGACCCCGCGCGGCTCGACGACGTGATCGCCGGCTGTGTCACCCAGGCCGCCGACCAGTCGTTCAACATCGCCCGCAACGCCGTGCTCGCCGCCGGCTTCCCCGAGTCCGTGCCCGGCACCACCGTCGACCGGCAGTGCGGCTCCTCGCAGCAGGCCGCGCACTTCGCGGCGCAGGGGGTGATGGCCGGGGCGTACGACATCGCCGTGGCGGCCGGCGTCGAGTCGATGAGCCGGGTGCCGATGGGCACCGCCGCCGTGGGCCGCGACCCGTTCGGCGACCGGCTCGCCGCCCGCTACCCCGGTGGGCTGATCGCCCAGGGCCACTCCGCGGAGCTGATCGCGGCGCGCTGGGGGCTGGGGCGTACGGAGCTGGACGCGTTCTCGGAGCGCTCGCACCGGCTGGCGGTACGGGCCTGGGAGCGGGGCGCCTTCGACGCGGACGTCGTGCCCGTGGGGGAGCACCGCAAGGACGAGACCGTACGGCCGTCGACGTCCCTGGAGGGGCTCGCCGCGCTCAAGCCGTCCTTCTACGACCCGGCCGTCGCCGCGCGCTTTCCCGAGATCGGCTGGCACATCACGCCCGGCAACTCCTCGCCGCTCACGGACGGCGCCTCCGCCGTGCTGATCACGAGCGAGGAGCGGGCGGCCGAGCTGGGCCTCACGCCGCGGGCGCGGTTCCACTCCTTCGCGGTGACCGGCGACGACCCGGTGCTGATGCTGATGGGCGTCGTACCGGCGACGCGCAAGGTGCTGGCGAAGGCGGGGCTGACGATCGGCGACATCGACGCCTTCGAGGTGAACGAGGCGTTCGCGCCGGTGCCGCTGGCGTGGCAGCGCGACATGGGGGCGGACCCGGAGCGGGTCAACGTCCACGGCGGCGCGATCGCCCTGGGCCACGCGCTGGGCGCGTCGGGCACGCGGCTGCTGGGCACGCTGCTCGGCGCGCTGGACGCGGTGGACGGCCGCTACGGGCTGCAGGTGATGTGCGAGGCGGGCGGCCTGGCGAACGCGACGATCGTGGAACGCCTCCGGTAGCGCGGCGCCGCGGAGGTTCCGCCGACGGCCATCGGCCGGCGGACCGGGCACGGTGCGACCGCCGGCCCGTTCCGCCGGAACGGCGGTGCCGGCGTCGCCGGACCGGGCACGGGTCGGTCGTAGCCGCGAAAGGAACCGGGGGGACAGACCCTAGCGGCGTACCTTGAACCTCAGGTGCAGCACTCCTTCGCCCTGGATGACGACGTGCGGATCCTCCAGCAGTTGCTGCCCGTGGATGCCGCCGAAGTAGCGTCTGCCCGATCCGAACACCACCGGGACCACGTCCATCGCCACCTCGTCCACCAGCCCGGCCGCGAGCGCCTGGGCGCCCGCTTCGCCGGCGTTCACCGCGACGACCCGCTCCCCGGCGAGTGCCCGGGCCTTGTCGATCGCGCCCGGCACGCTGTCGACGAAGTGGCAGGACGACTCGGGATGCCACCCCTGCGGCTTCGGCCGGTGGGAGACCACGACCACGTGATCGCCCGCGGGCGGCCTGCCCTCCCAGCCGTTCACCTGGTCGAACAGGGTGCGGCCCATCACGATCGTGCCGATCGACTCCCACATCGACCGGATGTAGTCCGCCGACGCGCGCGAGACCTTGAAGCCGGTTGCGGGGCCGGAGTGGTCGAACTCCCCCTCCCCGTTTGCGACGATGGGGACGTCCCCGCCGAAGTACCAGTCGTGCAGGGGACCGACCTCGCCCTTCTCATCGGCGATGAAACCGTCCACCGACACCACGCTGTGCATGATCACCGTGCCCACGGGCTCTCCTCGACGTGTCCTTGCGGGTTTCCGCGATCTTCCCGCACCGCGGGGACCCGGGCATGTAAGAAATCAATCGGCGGGCATCGGGCCGAGGTCCTGCGGATCCCGCCCGTCGGTGGGGAACCGGCGCCGCAGCGCCAGGTACTCCGTGGGAGTGTGGCCGGTGAAGTCCTTGAACTCCCTGCTGAAGTGGGCGTGGTCGAAGTAGCCGGCGGTCTGGGCGTGACCTGACCAGTCGACCGGGCGCAGGGCGTCCACCGACACGATCAGCCGCGCAAAGCGGTAGATCCGCGCCATCCGCTTCGGGGTGACACCCACATGGGTCCTGAACAGGCCGGCCAGATGATTGCCGCTCACCCCGGCGGCATCGGCCAGCGCACGGACCGCGACCGTGCCGTGCGAGGTCTCCAGCCACCCGCCCGTGTGCCGGACCAGGTCGAGACCGCGCGCAGGGGCCTCGGCCAGATGCGTACGCAGCTCCTCCTCCACGACCCGCAGCGTCTCGGCGGCCGGCGCGGCGTCGCCGGCCCGGTTCCGGATCCGGTCCGCGGAGCGTCGCCAGACGGCGTCGAGCGGTGCCCACCGGTTGCGCAGTTCGGCCGCCGGTATGCCGAGGAACGGCGACATGCCCCAGGGTTTGAAGTGCACCCCGACGAGCCGCACACGCGGGGGGTACTCGAAGAGGAAGCGCCGGGTCCATACGCCCATGAACCACCCGTCCGTCAACAGCGCCGACGGTACCGAAGGGTCCGAGTCCCACAGCCGGACGGGCCCGCCGAGGTGCAGGAACAGGTGTGCCGACGGCATCGGCGGGACGTTCATCAGCCGGTGCCGCGGCACCCCGGTGAGGCAGTAGACGTCGTCGACGAACCGGTCGAGCGGCGGAGCGGGCACGCGGCCGACGTATTCCACGGGCCCAGTATGGCGGGCCGGGCCGTGTTGCGGCCCGGCCCGCCGGCCGGCGCTCGCCGCTAGGCGCCGAGCGCCTCCGCCGTGCGGAGCGCGCCCGCCGCCTCGTTCTCGCGGCCCTGGCGCTGGAGCGTGCGGCCCAGCATCAGGTGGGCGTAGTGCTCGACCGGGTCGCGGTCGAGGACTGCGCGCAGCTCCGTCTCGGCGCGGGTCAACTGCGCGGAGTGGTAGTACGCCCGGGCCAGCAGCAGCCGGGGCGCGACCTGCTCGGGGTACTCCTCGACCACCGCGGTCAGCAGCTTCGCCGCCCCCGCGTAGTCCTTCGAGTCGAAGAGGGCCCCGGCCCGCTCCCAGCGGGACGCCGCGTCCTCCGCCCCGGGCGCCGCGAAGATGTTCAGCGCGTCGCTCCAGCGGCTGGCGGCCGGCTCGCCGTCGGGACCGAAGGCGTTGAAGCCCCGGAACTCCTCGCTCATGTCACTCCTTCCGGATCTCCGGCCGCAGCGCGGCCAGTTGCTGCTCGAACGGGACCACCTGCTCGGGACCGCCGGCCGCCGGGCGCGGCTGCCGGCCGTGCATCAGCTCGGCCAGCTCGCCCGCCGCGCGGGCGATCCGGGTGGGCAGGGTGTCGGTCAGCGGGTCGCCGGTGCCGCCCCAGTCGTCGGCCGCCGCGTACACCGCGGTGGGGACGACGACGGACCGCAGGTAGGCGAAGAGCGGCCGCATGGCGTGCTCCAGCACCAGCGAGTGCCGCGCCGTCCCGCCGGTCGCCGCGACCAGCACCGGCTTCCCGGCCAGCGCACCGTCGTCCGCCGCCCCGATCACGTCGAAGAACGACTTGAACAGTCCGCTGTACGAACCGGAGAAGACCGGCGTCACGGCGATCAGGCCGTCGGCGCCCGTCACCGCGTCGATCGCCTTGGCGAGGTCCGCGGACGGGAAGCCGGTGACCGTGTTGTGGGCGATGTCGGCGGCCAGGTCGCGCAGCTCGACCACCTGCGCCTCGACCTGCCGGCCGTCGTCGGCCGGCTGCCGCCGTACCGCCTCGGCCAGCCGGTCGGCGAGCAGCCGGGTGGACGAGGGCACGCTCAGCCCGGCCGACACCACGGTCAGCTTCAGCGCGGTCACTACGCCACCTCCTCCTCGTCGCTCTGCTCAGCGGCGGCCGCCGCCACGCGGGCCGCGTGGGTCGGCGCCTCCGGCACGGACGCCGGGCGGTTCTTCGCGAACTCCGCGCGCAGCACCGGCACGACCTCTTCGCCGAGCAGGTCCAACTGCTCCAGCACGGTCTTCAGCGGCAGGCCCGCGTGGTCGAGCAGGAAGAGCTGCCGCTGGTAGTCCCCGAAGGACTCGCGGAACGTCAGCGTCTTGTCGATGACCTCCTGCGGGCTGCCCACGGTCAGCGGCGTCTGCTCGGTGAAGTCCTCCAGCGAGGGCCCGTGCCCGTACACCGGCGCGTTGTCGAAGTAGGGCCGGAACTCCCGTACCGCCTCCTGCGAGTTCTTCCGCATGAACACCTGCCCGCCGAGGCCGACGATCGCCTGCTCGGGCGTGCCGTGGCCGTAGTGGGCGTAGCGCGTGCGGTACAGCTCGATCAGCCGCTGGAAGTGCTCCTTCGGCCAGAAGATGTTGTTGGCGAAGAAGCCGTCGCCGTAGTACGCGGCCTGCTCGGCGATCTCCGGCGAGCGGATGGAGCCGTGCCAGACGAACGGGGGTACGCCGTCCAGCGGGCGCGGGGTGGAGGTGAAGCCCTGCAGCGGGGTGCGGAAGCGGCCCTCCCAGTCGACGACGTCCTCGCGCCACAGCCGGTGCAGCAGCGCGTAGTTCTCCACGGCCAGCGGGATGCCCTGCCGGATGTCCTGGCCGAACCAGGGGTAGACGGGCCCGGTGTTGCCCCGGCCCATCATCACGTCCACCCGGCCGTCCGCCAGGTGCTGGAGCATCGCGAAGTCCTCGGCGATCTTCACCGGGTCGTTCGTGGTGATCAGCGTGGTGGACGTGGACAGGATCAGCCGCTCCGTGCGCGCCGCGATCCAGCCCAGCATGGTGGTGGGGGACGAGGGGACGAACGGCGGGTTGTGGTGTTCGCCGGTGGCGAAGACGTCGAGACCGACCTCCTCGGCCTTGAGCGCGACGGCGGTCATGGCCTTGATCCGCTCGTGCTCACTCGGCACCCGACCCGTGGTGGGGTCCTGGGTGACGTCGCCGACACTGAAGATCCCGAACTGCACCGGACTCACCCTCTCCGTGGTTGAAAGCTCAATCACACCGAAGAACGTGTGTCTGCGCAACCCTATTCCCCGCCATGTCGAGGCAGGTCGGAGCCCTGGCGGGAGTCCGTGCCGGGGCCGCCGCCCGGGGCGAACGGGCGGTCCGGCGGCCGGCGGCACCGCGTAGCGAAGCCGGCCGGTCACCCCGCGTGGCGGGGCGCCGGCCGGCTCGCCGCGTCAGGCGGACGGGAACAGCTCGGCGTACACCGCGAAGGCGATCGCCAGCCCCGCCTGCGCCCAGAAGCGGTGGTACGTGAACTCAGGCGCGGGCCCGCCGTCCAGGTGGGCCTGCACCTTCGGCCACTCCGGGTCGTCGCGGTACCACGAGCGCAGCTCGATGAACGTGACGCCCGGCTCGACGACGTCGCCGTTCGGCATCGTCCCCGACCAGCCGGCCGGGACGTACACCTCGTCGGCGAAGCGCCGGTAGTCGGCCCGGGTCTCCGGCACCGCGATGCCCAGGCCGTCGGCGTTCGCGGCCAGCGCGTCGAGCAGCCGCCCGGCGACGTCGGCCGTCGCGGTGTCGTCGGCCTTGGCCGCGTAGTACGTCAGCGTCTTGGCCAGCGCCGACGCGACGCCCACGTCCGTGCCGTACTCCGCGATCGAGACGTGCAGCCCGGCGTTCGCGCCGGGGCTCGCCGGGTTCCAGGTGTCCGGCCGGCCCTGCCAGGACAGCGTCGCCGGGATACGGAACGTGCCGTCGGCCTCCGCGGTGATCTCCGGCGTGACCCAGGCCACCCACTTCTCCAGCAGCGCCTGCGCGGTCGCGTTGCCGGAGGCGTAGTAGAGCTCCGCGACCCGCTCCATGGCCCAGCACTGCATGCCGAACCAGTTGTTGCTGGGCGGGTCGTGGTAGACGGGCTGCCAGTCGTAGGCCATCCCGTAGAACGTGGGGGTGCCGGCGGGCGGGCTGCCGTACTGGCCCTCCCAACTGTTGGTGCAGCCGCCCGCGATCCCGCCCTCCGCGGACTGCAGCCAGCGGAAGAACTCCAACTGCCTGGTCAGGCTGGTCGACCAGTCGCTCTTCGCGCTCGGCGAGCGCGGGGTCAGCTCCGGGACGGTGGACAGCGCCCAGGCGGCGAAGGGGTTCTGGTAGCCCTGGTGGGAGGCGCCGTCGCCGATGCGCCAGGCCCAGCCGCCGCCACCGCCCGCGGCGCCGCCCCAGGCGTAGTACCAGGACAGCAGGTAGTGCTGGGAGCTGCGGCCGGAGCCCGCCGGGCAGCCGGTGGGGCTGGTGCAGTCGCCGATCTGCTTGAAGTACTTGTCGAACATCGAGTACCGCAGGTAGTCGCCCATCTTCGCGGCCCGCGCCACGGAGGCGGAGATCTGCCCCGCGTTGCCCTGCGCCCCGGCCCAGGTCAGCGCCCAGTACGCGGCCTGCACGGCGCGGGCGTCGGCGTCCGGGGCGTTGGTGTACTTCCACTGGCGGGCGTAGGAGGCGTCACCCACGAAGAGGTCGAGGTAGCCGTTGGGGCCGCCGTACTCGAAGAGGTCGGTCGTCGGCTGCGGGATGGTCTCCCAGACCGACTCCTCCGAGCCGCGCTGGTAGCTGTTGATGTACGAGGGGCCGGGCCCCGGGCCGTTCTGGCCGCCGCTGCCGGGGGTGTTGCCGTAGCCGTAGGTGTTGTCGACGTCGAGCAGCCAGTGCATCCCGTAGATGTCCATCGTCCCGTACGCGGACGCCAGTTCGGCCGCCAGCGGGTCCTGGCCGACGGACACGGACGGGTCGAGCCGCGCCGGGTACCGGGAGACGTCGGGGTGCTCGGGCGCGTAGGTCGCGGGCGCGCCCGGGTTGTACGAGCCGTTGGTGGGCTGGTCGGCGCGGGTCGGGATGATGTACTGCTCCGCCGCCTCCCAGGCGGCGTTGAACGGGCCCCAGTCGCCGGTGACCCTGCCGTACGCGGCCTCCAGCCACATCCAGTAGCTGAACGCCTCGGACGTCGTCTCGTGCCCGTGGTCGGGCGCCTCGACGATCAGTGTCTCCACGCTGTGGTAGGGGATGCCGTCCGGGCTGAAGTACCCGTTGGCAGGGTTCTTGATCTTCTCGTACTGGGCCAGGAAGAGGTCGTCGTACGGACCCTGCGGGGCCGCCGCCGTCGTCTCCTCGGGGGCCGTGCCGGCCCGGGCGGCGGTCGGTGCCGCGACGGCCGTCGCGAAGGCGGCGCCGCCGGCCGCGGCGGTGAACCGCCGGCGGGACAGTGACTTGGACATGGGGGGTCTCCTCGGGGAGCCCGCGGGCGCGCGGCCCGGCGGGAGGGGTGGAGGGTGGCGGCGCGGCCGCGGGACGGTACCGCGGGCGGGCGCCCGGCAGAGCCCGGGAGCCGGGGCGGGCCGCGCGGGGCAGGGTGCCGCGCCGTGGGTGCCCGGTGGCGGCCGTCCCGGGGGCCGCCACCGGGCCGCTCCGCCGCCGGGATCCGGCGGCCGGCGGCGGAGGGTGGGGGGAACTCGCGTGCGCTAGTTCACCGGCGGGTTGGCGTTGGCGATCAGCTCGTCGAACTGCGCCTGGAACCAGTGGCCGGAGAGCGGCGCGTCCGGCAGGGCGCCCGACATGTTGTTCTGGTTGCGCGGGTTGCCCTGGTAGGTGGGATCGCACATCCGGTCGAAGCCCTTGCCCTCGTCGTTGTCGATCTCCTCGCTGGCGCCGTCCGACTCGCCCGGGGGCTTGATCCAGGCGTAGGCGTGGATGTTGGCCGCGGGCGAGGCGGCCGGCCGCGCACCGAGTCCTGCGCCGCTCTGGTTGCACCAGTTGCCGAGGTGGATCCGGCGGTCGGTGCGGCTGGCGTCGACGTATTCGTCGGCTGTCCCGCCGGTCGGGCCGGGGCCCGTCGGCCGCTCGGCGCCGCCCCAGCCGTTGCGCGAGGTGTCGATGATCGCGCCCATGCCGGACGGGAACCCGGCGCTGGTGGCGGCCCGGGTCACGAACGCCTGGGCGAAGGACTGCTCGTCGACGTAGCGGTTCCAGTCGACCCACTTGCTGCTCTCGCGGATGGGCCGGCCGCCCACCGTGTCGTTGATCGAGAAGTACGGCTCCACGGTGGCGCTGTAGTTCGCGGTGTTGGCGGCGAAGCCGGTGACGTCCTGGGGGGTGGCGCCCTCGGCGTTGGCGGCCTGGTAGAGCAGGTTGGCGGTCGCCTGGAAGTTGTCGTCCCAGCCGATCCAGCCGTGGTGGCCGATGTCGATGTAGTTGTAGACGTTGCCGTTGTCGCCGAGCGCGGCGAGGTTGTAGCCCACGCCCTTGACGTAGTTGCCGTTGGCCTTCATCACGTCGCACTCGGGCGTGGCCGTGGGCCGGCCGCTGACGTTGGTGATGAGGTTGGGCAGCGAGTCGATCTCGACGACGTTGATGATCTTGAGGCTCTGGTACGCCGGGTCGTCGAGGATCGCGTCGATCGGGTCGATGAACTCGTTCTTGTACCTGTCGATCTCGGTCGGGCCCAGTTCGCCGTTGGAGGCGAGCGCGGCGCAGTCGCGGCCCGGCAGGTTGTACGTGACGATCTGGATGGCGTCGGCGCCCTGGGACAGCGCCTCGTCCAGGTGCTCGCGCAGGCCCATGGCGTTGGAGCCCGCGGAGCCGCCGGTGATCGACCTGATGCTGTCGAGCCAGACGGCGGTCGGGGTGTCGGCGATGGCTCCGCCGCCGCCCTGGGTGGCCGCGGCGGACCAGTCGGGGTTCACGTACAACTGGCTGCCGGCGTACGGGTTGTCGCCGGGCGCCGCGGTCTCGGCCGCCGCGGGGGGCGCGGACAGCGAGTACGTCAGCAGGGTGCCGGTGGCGGCCAGCGCGGCCGCGCTGACGCCGGTGACACGGAGGCGTGACTTTCTCATGCGGCTCTCCTTCCACGCCCGTACCGGGCGTTGGAGGTGGGGGGTTGCGGGGGTGTGCGTGGGGGGCCGTTCCGGAGCGCGCGACTTCTCACGATTACTGACGAGTACATGTCAATAATGGATCTTCCCGCCGCACGTCCCGAGCGGTGGTGTGTGAAGTGTGGGAGCGCTCCCATATCGCGCTGCGAGGCTAACAGCTCAAAGAAGTGTTGTGAAGAGCCCGCCCACGAAGACGGGCGTCTTCACTGCTCGTAGGGTGCGCCCTCGCCGCGCCCGCGCTACGCGCCTGCCCTACGCGCCCGCCCGCGCCCCGATCTCCGCGACCAGCCGCTCCGCCACCGGCACCGCGATCCCGTGCGCCCGCGCGGCGCGCAGCAGCGCGCCGCCGATGGCGTCGAGTTCGAGGGGGCGGCCCGCCTCCGCGTCGCGGAGCATCGAGGACTTCGTACGGGCCGGGAAGGTGTCGTACATCGACGCCACCGCGTCCGCGTCCACCCGCGCCCCGGACGCGCCCGCCACCGCGGCGGTCTCCGCGAGCAGCGCCAGCATCTCGTCCCGGTGCCCGGTCCTCACGCCGCCGACGGGCACGCCGTGGCGGGTGGTGAGCAGCGCCATCGGCGCGAGGAAGGCCATCTTCGTCCACAGGACGCTCGGCTCGTCGTCCCGCACCTGCACCTCGGCGCCGGCGTCGGTCAGCACCCGGGCCGCCGCCTCCAGCCGCTCCGGCGGCGCGGTGGCGGAGGCGAGCGAGACCCTGGTGAAGGGGCTGCCGTGCTCGATCAGCCCGGGGGCGACCCGGGTGGACTCCACGGTGATGGTGCCCGCGGCGACCTGCTCGGGCCGGTAGCGCTCGCGCAGGGCGGCCATGTGGTCGACGCCGTTGAGCAGCGGCACCACGAGCGCGTCGCCGAGCGCCGCGGGAGGCACCCGTTCCAGCGCGGCGTCGAAGGCGGTGGCCTTGACGGCGACGATGCACAGGTCCACGGGCGCGCGCAGCTCGGTGTCGCCCGCCACGTTGGTGGCGAAGTCGCCGAACTGCCTGCTGTTGACGGTGATTCCGTCCGCCTGGAGCGCGCCGGCGGTCGCGGGGCCGGCCACACAGGTCACCCGGTGCCCGGCCCGGGCCAGCAGCCCGGCGAGCAGCCCGCCGACCCCGCCGGGGCCGAGAACGGCAGCGTTCATCGTGTCCATGCGGAGCAGTAAAGGCCAGTCGGCCGGGGACGTCCACACCCCCCGCGGTCAGCTCCGCGGCGCCGCCACGACGAGCCGGGCGGGGCGCACGTCGGCGTCGCGCGGCGGCTGGACCGGAGGTACCGGAGGCTGGGCGACGGGGGAGGCGGCTGAGCCGGGGTCATCCGGGGGCGAAGGGGGGCAGCTCGGTCAGGGGGCGGATGGCCGCCGGCGGGAAGTCCGGCCATGAGTCCGGCGCCTCCTGGTCCAGATCGCGCAGATGCCCGTCGATGAAGCGCTGGGCGTTGCGCAGAGCCCGGGCGGCGGTGGCGGCGTCGATGCGACCGTCCTCCAGCGCGCCGGCCAGCTCGTCGAGGTCCAGGACTTCGTAGCGCCGGCTGGAGGGGAGCACGATGACGTCCACGTAGAGGTCGTGCACCACCAGCCGCTTCGGGCCCGCTTCCTCCAGTTCGACCACGTCGACGTACCAGCCGCCTTCGAGCGCGCCGGCGAAGGTGCCCGGCCTGGTGAGCTGGATCCCGGCGTCGCCGACGACGAAGCAGCGGTCGGTCGTGGGCCGGCCGGGGACCTGCCAGGGGGGAAGGATCCGGAGGTCGTAGGCCACGAGGCCGTCGTCGGTGCGGACGCCGGGGCACCATTGCCCGCTGCGGTGGTGGACGCGCACGTCTTCGAGGAACACGAGGGGCTACGCGGCCGGGGCCGGTCTTCCGGGCGTCTGGAAGCTACTCATAGGGGGATCACGCGTAAGGATGTGCCCGGCACGGGGCCGGACTACGCCGACTTCCGGGCCGCGCGCAGGAATTCGCGGTTCAGCGACGAGATCGCCTGCAGCGGGATGCCCTTCGGGCAGGCCACCGCGCACTCGCCGGTGTTCGTGCAGCCGCCGAAGCCCTCGTCGTCCATCCGGCCGACCATGTCCAGCACCCGCGACTCCCGCTCCGGTGCCCCCTGCGGCAGCGCGCCCAGGTGCACGACCTTCGCGGCGGTGAACAGCATCGCCGAGCCGTTGGGGCAGGCCGCCACGCACGCGCCGCAGCCGATGCACTCCGCGTGCTCGAAGGCCGTCTCCGCGGCCGGCTTGGGCACGGGGGTCGCGTGCGCGTCGGGGGCGCTGCCGGTGGGGGCGGTGATGTAGCCGCCGGCGCCGATGATCCGGTCGAACGCCGACCGGTCCACGACCAGATCCTTCACCACCGGGAACGCCGCCGCCCGCCACGGCTCGACGTCGATGACGTCCCCGTCCGCGAACGACCGCATGTGCAACTGGCACGCCGTCGTCCGCTCCGGCCCGTGCGCCCGCCCGTTGATGACGACCCCGCACGCCCCGCAGATGCCCTCGCGGCAGTCGTGGTCGAAGGCGACGGGCTCGTCGCCGGCGAGGATCAGCCGCTCGTTGAGGGTGTCCAGCACCTCCAGGAACGACATCTCCGGCGTGACGTCCCCGACCTCGTACGAGACCATCTCGCCCGCCGCGTCGGGCCCCGCCTGCCGCCAGACCCGCAGGGTCACCTTCATTGATAGCTCCGTTGGGTGGGGATGACGTATTCGAATTCGAGGTCCTCGCGGTGGAGGACCGGGGCGGTGCCCGTCGCGGTGAACTCCCAGGCTGCCGCGTACGAGAAATGGTCGTCGTCGCGGGCCGCCTCGCCGTCTGGGGTCTGGCTCTCCTCGCGGAAGTGGCCGCCACAGGACTCCGCGCGGTGCAGCGCGTCGAGGCACATCAGCTCGGCCAGCTCCAGGTAGTCCGCGATGCGGTTGGCCTTCTCCAGCGACTGGTTCAGCTCCGCGCCGGTGCCCGGCACCTTGATCCGGCGCCAGAACTCCTCGCGGAGCGCCGGGATCCGCTCCAGCGCCTTGCGCAGCCCCGGCTCCGTACGGGCCATGCCGCACTCGTCCCACAGCAGTTCGCCCAGCTCGCGGTGGAAGGAGTCGGGGGTGCGGTCGCCGTCGACGGCGAGGAGGAGGTGCAGGCGGTCCTCGGTGTCCGCGACGGCCTCGGCGACCGCCGGGTGGTCGTCGGAGACCTGCTCGGGGCGCTGCCTGGCGAGGAAGTCGCCGATGGTGGCAGGGAGGATGAAGTAGCCGTCGGCCAGGCCCTGCATGAGCGCGGATGCGCCGAGGCGGTTGGCGCCGTGGTCGGAGAAGTTCGCCTCGCCGATGGCGAAGAGCCCGGGGACGGTGGTCTGCAGGTCGTAGTCGACCCACAGGCCGCCCATGGTGTAGTGGATCGCCGGGTAGATGCGCATGGGCACCTGGTACGGATCCTCCGCCGTGATCCGCTCGTACATCTCGAAGAGGTTGCCGTACCGCTCCTCGACCGCCGCGCGCCCCAGCCGCCGGATGGCGTCGGCGAAGTCGAGGTACACGCCCTGGCCGCCGGGGCCGGCGCCGCGGCCCTCGTCGCAGACGTTCTTCGCGGCGCGCGAGGCGATGTCGCGGGGGACGAGGTTGCCGAAGGAGGGGTAGAGGCGCTCCAGGTAGTAGTCGCGCTCGTGCTCCGGGATGGCGTTCGGCGGGCGGGTGTCCCCCTGGGCCCTGGGCACCCAGATGCGGCCGTCGTTGCGCAGCGACTCGCTCATCAGCGTCAGCTTCGACTGGTGGTCGCCGGAGCGCGGGATGCAGGTGGGGTGGATCTGGGTGAAGCAGGGGTTGGCGAAGTACGCGCCGCGGCGGTGGGCCCGCCAGATGGCGGTGGCGTTGGAGTTCTTGGCGTTGGTGGAGAGGTAGAAGACGTTGCCGTAGCCGCCGGTGGCGAGCACGACGGCGTCGGCGAGGTGGGTCTCGATCCGGCCGGTGACCAGGTCGCGGGCGACGATGCCGCGGGCCCGTCCGTCGACGACGATCAGGTCGAGCATCTCGGTGCGCGGGTGCATCTCGACGTTGCCGGCCTCGATCTGCCGGGAGAGCGCCTGGTACGCGCCAAGGAGGAGCTGCTGTCCGGTCTGCCCGCGGGCGTAGAAGGTGCGGGAGACCTGGACGCCGCCGAAGGAGCGGGTGTCGAGCAGGCCGCCGTACTCGCGGGCGAAGGGCACGCCCTGCGCGACGCACTGGTCGATGATCTCGACCGAGACCTGCGCGAGGCGGCGCACGTTGGACTCGCGGGCGCGGAAGTCGCCGCCCTTGACGGTGTCGTAGAAGAGCCGGTGTACGGAGTCGCCGTCGTTGCGGTAGTTCTTGGCGGCGTTGATGCCGCCCTGGGCGGCGATGGAGTGGGCGCGGCGCGGGGAGTCCTGGTAGCAGAACTGGACGACCTGGTAGCCCTGTTCGGCGAGGGTGGCGCCGGCGGCGCCGCCGGCCAGGCCCGTACCGACGACGATGACACGGTAGCGGCGCCGGTTGGCGGGGTTGACCAGCCGGGCGGTGAAGCGGCGGCGGTCCCAGCGCTCGGCGATGTCGCCGGGCGGGGCGGCGGCGTCGGCGACGGGTTCGCCCTCGGTGTACTGCGTGTATGCCGGTGACATCCTCAGTTCACGACTCCCGTCATGACGGCTACGGGGAGGGAGATGAAGCCGCAGGTCAGCACCAGTGCAAGGGTGTTGGTGACGGCCTTGAGGGCCCGCTCGCGGGCCGGGCCGGCGACGCCGAGGGTCTGCACGGCGCTCCAGAAGCCGTGCCGCAGGTGCAGCCCGAGGGCGAGCATCGCGGTGATGTAGACGACGTTGCCGTACCAGGTGGAGAAGGTGGCGACGGTGTTCTCGTACGGGCGGCCGGTCTGGGCGTTCTCGTTCACGGTCAGCGTCGTCAGGTCGAGGATGTGCCAGACGATGAAGAGGCCGAGGATCACCCCGCCCCAGCGCATGGTGCGGGTGGCGTAGCTCGCGCGCCTGCGCTTGTGGACGTACGCGACCGGGCGCGCGGCGATGTCGCGGCGGCTGAGCTGGTACGCGGTCACGCCGTGCAGCACGACGGCGACCACCAGCACGACGCGGATCATCCACAGGGCCCACTCGTAGTGCAGCACCGGGCCGCCGAGGGTGCGCAGCCAGTGGCCGTAGTCGTTGAACTCCTCGGCGCCGTAGAAGATCTTGAGGTTGCCGACCAGATGGGCCACGAGGTAGGCGAGCATGATCAGGCCGGTGACGGCCAGCACCGTCTTCTTGCCGACGGTGGAGCGCCACAGCAGCGCGAGGAGCGACGGCGGGTAGGCCCGCGGGCGGGCCGGCTCCCGGACGGGTTTGCCGACGGCGGGCTTCGGCGCCGGCTTGGTGGTCAGGGCCATGACTGTGACGGTAGGGAAGCCACCCGGGATCCGTCCAAGACATGAATTCGCTGCTTTCGATAGGCAGTGGCTATCGTCGGGCTACGCTGGATCCATGCACCTGCAGCAGCTTCGCTACTTCGCCGCCGTCGCCGAGACCCGCCACTTCACCCGGGCCGCCGAGCGCGAGCACGTGGCGCAGCCGTCGCTGTCGCAGTCCGTGCGGGCGCTGGAGCGGGAGCTGGGCGCCGAGCTGTTCCACCGGGCCCGCGGGCACATTACGCTCACCGACGCCGGCGAGGCGCTGCTGCCGCTGGCGCGGCGGATCCTCGCCGACACCGAGACGGCGCGGCGGGAGGTGCAGGAGGTCGCGCAGTTGCGGCGCGGGCGGGTGCGGCTGGGGGCCACGCCGAGCCTGTGCGCGAGCCTGGTGCCGGACGCGCTGCGCACGTTCCACGCCCGCTACCCGGGCATCGAGCTGCACGTCCACGAGGACGGCTCGCAGGATCTCGTGCGGACGCTCGCGGCCGGCGAGCTGGACCTCGCCCTGGTCATCACGCCGCTGGCGGGGCAGGCGCCGGCGCTGACGACGACGGAGCTGCTCCGTGAGGAGCTGGTCGTGGTCTCGTCGCCGGACGCGCCGCCGGTCACCGGGGCGGGAGGCGCGGTCCTGCGCATCCGGATCGGGGATCTGCGGGGGCGGCCGCTGGCGATGTTCCGGCACGGGTACGACCTGCGGGAGCTGACGGTCGCGGCGTGCCGGGAGGCGGGCTTCGAGCCGGAGTTCGGGGTGGAGGGCGGGGAGATGGACGCGGTGCTGGGGTTCGTGCGGGCCGGGCTCGGGGTGGCGGTGGTGCCGAGCATGGTCGCCGAGCGCTCGGGGCTGCGGACGACGGCGTTCGCGGCGCCGGGGCTGCACCGGACGATCTCCGTGGCGCACCGGGGCGATGTGTCGCCGCCCCGGGCGGCGCGGGAGCTGCGCCGGCTGCTGATCAGCGCGGTCGGCGGCGGCTCGGGAGCGTGACCGGGGGAGCGCCGCGGCCGTACGGGAACGGGGACGCCCCGCGCGGTGCCGCGGCCGTACGGGAGACGGCCGCGGCACCCCGCCGTCTCAGTACTCCAGCCCGTGCCCCAGCGGGTACAGGGCCGCGCCCGTCGCCCCCAGCTCCGGGATCGCCACCGGCAGCCGCCCCGTCGGTCGCAGGTCGCCGTAGAGCGCGTCGACCGCCCGCGTCAGCACCCCCGTCCCCGTGCCGTACGTGCACAGGTACACCGGCGCCTCCGGGAACCGCCGCACGTCGTACGGGTTGCGCACCGCCACCACCGCGACCGGAGTCCCCGCCGCCAGCAGTGCCCGCACCAGCGCCGCCTGCGCCGCGCCCCGCTGTGCCAACGGCTCCGCCCCGGCCGCCGCGTTGGCGCTGACCAGCACCAGGTCGTGGTCCCGGGCCGCGGCCACCGCCGCGTCGATCACCGCCTGCGCCGGCGTCCCGCCCGTCGCCAGCACCGTCGCGGTCTGCCCGGCGCGCGCCCCGACCGCCTGCGCCAGCCGGTCCAGCGCCGGCGCCGACGACGTCTGCCACCCGGCGACCAGCACCCGCCGCGCCCCTGCGGCCAGCGGCAGCAGCCCGGTGTCGTTCTTCACCAGCGTCACCGCCCGCCCGGTGAGCGCCCGCGCGTCCGCGACGTGCGCGGCGTTCCCGACGATCCGCTCCGCCCGGCGCTCGTCGACGAACGGGCCGAAGTACAGCCCCTCGTCGATCTTGCGCGCCAGGATGCGCACCACCGACTCGTCCAGCCGCCGCGCGCCGATCTCGCCGCCGCGTACGGCAGCGAGCACCGACGCGTACGCGACGTCCATCTGCGGCGGCAGCACCAGCATGTCCGCGCCGGCCGCGAACGCCGCCACCGACGCCCGCTCCGGCGGGTACTGGGACGTGGCGCCGCCCATGTCCAGCGCGTCCGTGACGATCAGCCCGTCGAAGCCCAGCTCCTCGCGGAGCAGCCCGGTCAGGATGCGGTGCGACATGGTGGCGGGCACGCCGTCGTCGAGCGCGGGCACGAGGATGTGCGCGGTCATCACCGTGTCCAGGCCCGCGGCGATCGCGGCCCGGAACGGCGGCAGGTCCAGCTCGTGGATCTGCTCCAGGGTGTGCTCGATGCGCGGCAGCAGGAGGTGGCTGTCCTGGCCGGTGTCGCCGTGGCCGGGGAAGTGCTTGGCGGCGGACGCGACGCCGCCGCGGCGCTGGCCGCGTACCGCCGCCGCGACCATGCGCGCGACCTGCTGCGGGTCGGCGCCGTAGGAGCGCAGGCCGATGACGGGGTTGTCGGGGTTGACGTTGACGTCCGCGACGGGCGCGTAGTTCTGGTTGATGCCCAGCGCCGCCAGCTCCCGGCCGGTGATCTCGGCGGCGCGCTGGGCGTCGGCGGTCGCGAAGGTGGCGCCCAGGGCCATGCTGCCGGGCAGTTCGGTGGCCGGCGGGGTGGGCAGCCGCTGGACGAGGCCGCTCTCCTGGTCGGTGGAGATGATCAGCGGGACGCCGCGGCGCTGCGCGAGCGAGGCGCGCTGCAGGCCGTTGGAGAGCCGGGCGATCTGGCGGGCGTCGCGGAGGTTGTCGTCGTTGCGGGCGCTGAAGTAGATGACGGCGCCGGGGCGGTACTTGCGTACGACGTCGGCGGGGGTGCGGACGCCGTAGCGCCGCTCGTTGACGGCGGCGGCCGCGTCGGTCACGTCGTCGGCGTCCTGCCCGGCGACCTCGACCACGAAGAGCTGGCCGACCTTCTCCTCCAGGGTCATCCGGCGGGCCAGGGCCCCGGCCAGCAGCCGGGCGTACGAACCGGACCCCGCCGTGCCGCCGGCGCGGGCCGCGGCGGGTCCTGCGGCGGCCGTGCCGGCGCCGAGCGCCGCCGCGGTGCCGAGGAGGCCGGTGACCGCCTGTCTGCGCGTGGTGGTTGACCGCATACGAACACTCCTCAGCGCATCGGGTGTGCTGCGTGGGCATCGGTGGCCGGCCGACGGGGCTGCTCCCCCATGGAGGCCGCCGAGGAGAACTCGGCCGCGGAGTCTGGCAACGGCGCGGGGGCGCGTCAATACTCCGGTGCGCGCGGTGTCACTTTCCTGTCAGATCCTGGAAAACCGGGTTATCCGCCGCATGGTGCCCCGCGCCCGCGCTCACCAGCCGAGGCCCGCCGCCACCGGCAGGTGGTCGCTGCCCGTGGCGGGCAGCAGCCAGGCGCTCCGCGGCTCCATGCCGCGGACCAGGATCTGGTCGATCCGCGCCACCGGGAAGCCGGCCGGCCAACTGAAGCCGAAGCCGTTCCCCGCCTCCTCCTGGACCGAGCTCATCTGGCCGGTGAGGCCGTCGAACGCCCGGTCGTCCACGGTGCCGTTGAGGTCGCCGAGCACCACCACGCGCTCGGCCGGCTCGGCGGCGACGGCCGCGGCCAGCGCCTCGGCGCCCGCGTCGCGCTGGGCGGTGGACATGCCGGCGCGGGGGTTCACGCGCACGGACCCCAGGTGGGCCACGTACACCGCCAGCGGGCCCCGCTCGGTGGCCACGGTGGTGCGCAGCGCGCGGGACGGGTACATGGCGATGTCGACGGGCCGGGTGTCCGACAGCGGGAGCTTGCTCCACAGCCCGACCGTGCCGCTCGTGGTGTGGTACGGGTACGTCTTCGCCAGCTCGGCCTCGTACACCGGCCGCGCCGTGTCGGTCAGCTCCTGGAGCGCCAGCAGGTCCGCGCCGGAGGCGGCCAGGTCGCGGGCGGTGCCGACGGGGTCGGGGTTGGCGGCGCCGACGTTGTGGCCGGCGACCGTGAGGTCGCTGCCCGGCCGGGACTTGTCGGTGAGCAGCCCGCCGAAGAGGCTCAGCCACACCGTGACCGGCAGCACCAGCGCGACCACCGCGGACGCCGAACGGCGCCACAGCGCCGCGGCGAGCAGCGGGAGGACGAAGAGGCCGAACCACGGCAGGAAGGTCTCCGTGAAGCTGCCGAGGTTCATGATCCCGCTCGGGATCCGCGCGTGCAGCGCCATCAGCAGCCCGAGCAGCAGCGCCAGCGCCGCGAGCACGAGGCCGCGGCGCCAGGGCGCGGGGCGGCGGAGGGCGCGGGCCGCACGGCGGAGGGGCGGGGTAAGGGGCCGGCGGGTGGCCGCGGTGGCCGCGGTGTCTGGGGTCTCTGGGGCGTCTGCGGTGTCCGCCGGGTCCGGCTGCTTCACCGTAAGAATTCGCTCGCTCAACTCTGCATCCTCGGGTCCTGGGTGGGGTCGGCATACACGGGCGGGCAGCGGCCGCCGATCGCCTCGGTGCGCAACTCGTAGTGCCAGGGCTCGTTCCGGTAGACCGGGCACAGTCCATAGGCGGCGCCGTGCTCGAAGAGCCACATCGTGGCGTCGGATTCCCCGAGGTCGACCGCGTCGCCCGACACGTGCGGCGAGGTTTCCGCGGTGGCCACCCAGCGGGCGGCTTCTTCTTCCGATCCGTATTTCCCGATCGCCTCGCGGAGAAGCCGCTCCTGGTACGCCGGAGAACGCCAGCCGCTGTTGACCCGGATTTCGACCCCGTACGCCGCGGCATCCGCCGCCGCCTCGCGCAGCGCGGCCCGCAAACCGGCGTCGAGTTCGGCCACCGCCGGAATGCCGTCGTCGAAAACCGTCGTGCCCTCGGGGACGACGCCGTCGGCCCCGCCGACCGGCCCCACCCGCTTGCGCTGCGGCGATGCCGCCGGCTCGGCCGGCTCCGGCGCCCCCGAGGAAGCCGGGGCGGCCGGGGTGGGCGAGGCGGTGGAGGCGGCCGGTGTCTGCATCGACCGGTAGCCGAGCGGCGCGACGATCGCCACGACGAGGGCGATCACGCCGAGGCCCGGAAGCGTGCGTATCCGCAGGGTTCTGCTGCGCGCCGATCGCCGGGTTCGAGTCATTCCGCAAGTGCACGCGGCGGGGCGTTGCCGGTGCGTATGCGGTTTTCTATACGCGGACGATATGCGCGCGCTCGTAGCATCTGCTCATGCGTGTGCTGATCGTCGAGGACGAGCCCTTTATGGCGGAGGCGATCCGCGACGGCCTCCGCCTGGAGGCGATCGCGGGCGACATCGCGGGGGACGGGGACACCGCCCTGGAACTGCTGGGTGTGAACTCGTACGACATCGCCGTCCTGGACCGCGACATCCCCGGCCCCTCCGGCGACGAGATCGCCCGGCGGATCGTCGACTCCGGCAGCGGCATGCCGATCCTCATGCTCACCGCTGCCGACCGGCTGGACGACAAGGCCACGGGCTTCGGCCTCGGCGCCGACGACTACCTCACCAAGCCCTTCGACATCCGCGAGCTCGCTCTCCGGCTCCGCGCGCTCGACCGCCGGCGCGCCCACATCCGGCCGCCCGTGCGGGAGATCGCGGGGCTGCGGCTCGACCCGTTCCGCCGCGAGGTCTACCGGGACGGCAGATATGTCGCGCTGACCCGGAAGCAGTTCGCCGTGCTCGACGTCCTCGTGGCCGCCGAGGGCGGCGTGATCAGCGCGGAGGAGCTGCTGGAGCGGGCCTGGGACGCCAACGCCGACCCGTTCACCAACGCGGTACGGATCACCGTCTCGGCGCTCCGCAAGCGGCTCGGCGAGCCCTGGCTCATCGCCACGGTCCCCGGCGTCGGCTACCGCATCGACACCGCGTCCGGCGCCGACGGCGACGAGGAGGCGCCCGCGTAGACCGCCGGGACCGGTGATTGCGAAAGAAATATTGCGCAATACTTCTTTCCTGTCTACGGTCCCCGCATGGGGCGAGAACCTGAGCGGATCACCGAGCTGGCGCAACTGAAGGCGTTCACCCACCCGTTGCGCATCGAGCTGTACCGGCTGCTCATGGCGGCCCGTACCGCCACCGCGTCGCACCTCGCGGAGCAGACCGAGGAGGCGGTGTCGCTGGTCAGCTACCACCTGCGCAAGCTGGCCGAGCACGGCTTCATCGAGGAGGCGGCGGACCAGGGCAGGGACGGGCGGGAGCGCTGGTGGCGGGTCTCGGCGGAGCGGTCGTTCACCTTCAGGTCCGCGGACTTCGACGACACCCCGGAGGGCACGGCGGCACTGACGGGCGTTACCCGCGAGCTGCTGACCACCAGGACCCGCACCTACCTCAACTACCTGGACCAGCAGGCCGGATGGGGACGGGAGTGGACGCGGGCGGCGTTCAGCTCGGAGTACACCGTGCGGCTGACGGCCGGCGAACTGCAGGAGCTGGCGGAGGAGATGGGCGCGTTCGTCCGCAGATGGCGGGAGCGGGCCGAGGCGGCGGAGGCGGCTGGGACGGGGGACGCGGGGGAGACGGGGGCCGCCGGGCGCGAGACCGTCGCCCTCCACCTCTACGGCTTCCCCTTCCGCCCCTGAGCCGGGGGCCCGCGCCCATGCCCGCGCACCGCGGCACCGGCGTCCTGCGGTGGCTCGTCGCGTACGCCCTCTCCGTGCTGGGCGACGGCGTCTTCTTCCTCGCCCTCGGCTGGGCCGCGCAGCGGGTCGCGGGTCCGGCGGAGACCGGGGTGGTGATGGCGGCCGGCTCGGTGCCGCGCGCGGTGCTGCTGCTCGGCGGGGGAGTGGTCGCCGACCGCTTCGGGCCGCGCAGGGTCGTCATCGGCGCCGACGCGGCGCGCTGCGTCCTCATCCTGGGCGCCGCCGCGGCACTGGGGACCGCCGCGCCCGGGCTGTGGCTGCTGGTCGCGGTGGCACTGGCGTTCGGCGTGGTCGACGCGCTGTTCCTGCCCGCGGTCGGCGCCCTCCCGGCGCGGATCGCGCCGCCGGAGGAACTGGGCCGGATCGCCGGGCTGCGCGCGCTGGCCCTGCGCCTCGGCGGCGCCGCGGCCGCACCGGTCGGCGGGTACGCGCTGGTGCTGGGCGGGCCCGCGGCGGCGTTCGCGGCGGCGGGGCTGCTGTTCGCCGCCTCGGTGCCGCTGCTGATGACGCTGCGCGTACGCCCCCTGCCCGCCGCGCCCGCCGCGCCCGGCCCACCCGGCGCGGAAGCCGCGGCGCAGCATCCTGCGGGCGCCGGACGGGAGTTGCGCGAGGGGCTGCGGTACGTCCGCGGGCACCCGCTGATCGGGCCGCTCGTCCTCTCCGGCGCCCTCAGCGAGTTCGGCCTCAACGGGCCGCTCAACGTCGGCCTCGTCCTCCTCGCCGCGGAACGCGGCTGGGGTGCCGCCGGACTCGGCTGGCTCGTCGGCGCGTTCGGCCTCGGCGCCGGCGCCGGCGCGCTGCTCCTGGCCGTCACCGGCCGGCTGCCGCGCCCCGGCCTCGTCCACATCGCCACGCTCGTCGCCGCCGGTGCCGCCCTCGGCAGCGTCGCGCTCGCGCCCTCCCACGGGCTCGCGGTCGCCGCCTGCGGACTCGGCGGGCTCGCGGGCGGCGTCTGCGGCGGGCTTGCGTACGCGCTGATCCAGACCTCCGCCGCGCCCGCCTACCTCGGCCGCGTCACCGCCGCCACCAGCCTGACGGGACTGGGGCTCGCGCCGCTGTGCTACCCGCTCGTCGGCGCGGCCGTCGGCGCGTGGGGCAGCGCGCCGGTCTTCCTCGCCTGCGGCGCGTTCAGTTGCCTGGGCGCCGTCGTCTGCCTCGCCGCGCCCGCCGTACGCCGGGCGGAACTGCCCCGCGCCCGCGGCCCGCGCCGCACCTCCGCCACGGGCCCGCTGCCGGACCCGCCGCCCGCCCCGGCCCCGTAGCGGATCCGGCTCACCGCGCGGGCGGCCGGCGCAACCCGGCGCCGTGCGGCGTCAGATGCCGAGCGGCGCGGACTGCGCCTGCGCCACGGCGTCCTCGTCGCCCTCCAGCTCCACCTTCGCCGCCTCCTGCCGCCCGGTGACGAACAGCAGCAGCTCCGCGGGATCCCCGGTCACCGTGACCACCGGCGCGCCCCGGTGGGCCACCGCCGTCTGGCCGTCGGGGCGGCGCAGCACCAGCCCGACGGGCGACTTGCGGCCCATCATCTTCGCGCCGCGCTCCAGCCGGTTCCACAGCGTGTCGGAGAAGACCGGGTCCAGCTCGCGCGGCGCGTAGTCGGGCTGCGCGCGGCGGACGTCCTCGGCGTGCACGTAGAACTCCACGACGTTCGCGGCCTCGTCGACCTGCTTGAGCGCGAACGGCGAGAACCGCGGCGGCCCGCTGCGGATGAGCTGCACCAGCTCGTCGTACGGCTTCTGCCGGAACTCCGCCTGCACGCGCTCCAGCCGGTTCTGCAGCGGCTTGAAGAGGATGCCGCCGGCCGCGTCCTGCCGGCGCTCGCGCACCACCACGTGCGCGGCCAGGTCGTACGTCGTCCAGCCCTCGCACAGCGTCGGCGCCTCGGGTCCGGCGCCCTCCAGCAGATCGGCGAGGAGGAGCCGTTCCCGCTTCGCATGGGTCGTCATGCCGCCACCCTACGACCGTCGGCGACGCCGGGGCACGCAATGCCGCGCCGGGAGTTGGCGCCGCGCGGTGCGGGCGGGGGTCACGGCAGCGGCTGGGTCAGCTTCGGGCCGTCGGGCTCGGTGCTGAGGGTGAGCGCGCAGGAGATCTCGTCCTGGCTCTGGTACTCGTACGTCGTCATGGTCGGGTACATCGCGTAGTAGAAGTAGTGCCGCCCGTCCGCCGGCATCGTCTCCAGCTTCTCCTCCGCGGCCCGCTGGCACAGCCCCAGCGCCTGGTCGTCCAGCGCGTCGCCGTCCGGGAAATCCCCGCTCAGCGTGCGGTTGCCGATGACCTCGCCGTCGTGCGGGCCCGTGCACGGGCGGGTCTCGACCGACTCGACGCTCGTGTCCAGCGACGGGTGGTCGAAGCACTCGCCGGTCCGCAGCACCACGTACGGGATGTGCGACTCGGTCGGCTCCAGCTCCCCCCGCGCGTCCGCGGTGCCCGCCGCCGAGCCCGCGCCCGCGCTCTTCGTCTCCGCGCCGTCGAGGCTGTCCTGACCCGCCGGCCGCTCCGCGCTGCCCTGCGGCCGCGGGCCGCCCGCCTGCGCCCCGCCGTCGTCCCCGCCGCGCAGCGCGAGGAAGGCGGCGACCGCCACGGCGACGAGCAGGGCCGCCGCCACCGCGGCGGTGACGGCGGTCTTCGGCCCGCGGGGTCTTGCGGGCGGATCCGGAGGTGGGTTGGTCATGGGCGAAGCATGCCCTATCGACACGTTCCGATGTACGGGAAGGGGCCATCCCCGGCCGCGCGCGTCGCGCCCTCTGGGACCGCGGTGTGTCCGCCTCTGTTGGCACAATGGCCCCATGACCGGCAACCGGCCCGCGGGGCCCTCCGACCTCGATCCCGCCGTCGCGGCGCGCCTGAAGCGGAACGCCGACGGCATGCTGCCCGCCGTCGTGCAGCAGTACGACAGCGGCGAAGTGCTCATGCTGGCGTGGATGGACGACGAGGCGCTGCACCGTACGCTGACCACCGGCCGCGGCACGTACTACAGCCGCAGCCGAAAGGAGTACTGGGTCAAGGGCGAGACGTCCGGGCACGTGCAGCACGTGAAGTCGGTCGCGCTCGACTGCGACGCCGACACCGTGCTCGTCCGCGTCGACCAGGTCGGCCCCGCCTGTCACACCGGCAGCCGCACCTGCTTCGACGGACGCGAGCTGACCGTGGGCGGCGCCGAGTGACCACTCCGGACCGGGAGACGTTCCGCACGCTGGCCAAGGACCGCCGCGTCATCCCCGTCGTGCGCCGGCTGCTCGCCGACGGCGACACCCCCGTGGGGCTGTACCGGAAGCTCGCCGGCGAGCGCCCCGGCACGTTCCTGCTGGAGTCCGCGGAGAACGGCCGCACGTGGTCGCGGTACTCGTTCGTCGGTGTCCGCAGCGCCGCCACCCTCACCGAGCACGACGGCCGGGCCCGCTGGCTCGGCACCCCGCCCGTCGGCCTGCCCACCGGGGGCGACCCGCTGGCCGCCCTGCGCGCCACCGTCGAGGCCCTGCACACCCCGCGCGACCTCCACCAGAGCGCCGACGGCCGGGAAGCCCTGCCGCCCTTCACCGGCGGCATGGTCGGCTACCTCGGGTACGACGCCGTGCGGCGGCTGGAGCGCATCGGCGACAGCACCGCGGACGACCTGCGGCTGCCGGAGATGACGATGCTGCTCACCTCCGACCTCGCCGTCCTCGACCACTGGGACGGCAGCGTCCTGCTGATCGCCAACGCGATCAACCACAACGACCTCGACACGGGCGTCGACGAGGCGTACGAGGACGCGGTCGCCCGGCTCGACGCGATGACCGCCGACCTCGCCCGCCCCACCGCCGCGAGCGCGGCGCCGCTGCCGCCGTCCGCGCTGCCGGAGTACGGGGAGCTGTGGGGCGGCGCGGAGTTCAGGGCGGCGGTCGCGGACATCAAGGAGCGGATCAGGGCGGGGGAGGCGTTCCAGGTCGTGCCCTCGCAGCGGTTCGAGACGCCGTGCGCCGCGAGCGCCCTCGACGTCTACCGCGTGCTGCGGGCCACCAACCCCAGCCCGTACATGTATCTGATCCGGCTGCCCGACACCGGCGCCGGCGCGGGCGCGTTCGACATCGTCGGCTCCAGCCCCGAGGCGCTGGTCAAGGTCGAGGACGGGCGCGCCCTGCTGCACCCCATCGCGGGTACGCGCCCGCGCGGGGCGACGCCGCAGCAGGACGCGGCGCTGGCCGAGGAGTTGCTCGCCGACGAGAAGGAGCGCGCCGAGCACCTGATGCTCGTCGACCTCGGGCGCAACGACCTCGGCCGGGTCTGCGAGCCCGGCAGCGTCGAGGTCGTGGACTTCATGTCGGTCGAGCGCTACAGCCACGTGATGCACATCGTCTCCACAGTCACCGGCCGGCTCGCCCCGGGGCGTACCGCGTTCGACGTGCTCACCGCCTGCTTCCCCGCCGGGACGCTGTCGGGGGCGCCGAAGCCGCGGGCGCTGCAGATCATCGAGGAGCTGGAGCCCACACGGCGCGGGCTGTACGGCGGCTGCGTCGGGTACCTGGACTTCGCCGGCGACGCGGACACCGCCATCGCGATCCGCACCGCCCTGCTGCGCGACGGCACGGCGTACGTGCAGGCGGGCGCCGGGATCGTGGCGGACTCCGACCCGGAGGCGGAGGACGCGGAGTGCCGCAACAAGGCGGCGGCGGTGCTGCGGGCGGTCGCGGCGGCGGGGCACCTGTCGCGGGCCGGCCGGGGGACGGCGGGGTAGCGGGGCGTACGGGGGCGGCCCGGCCGCGGCGGTGGGACGTGGGCGTACGACGGCGCCGGGACCGTACGCGACGGGGTTCCGCCACCCGTCCCGGCCCGGCCGCTCCGGCGCGTGTGCCGGGCCGCCCGCGCCCCCCTGCCGGAACCGGTCCCGACGGGTGCGAGACCCTTACCGGGTGACATATCAGTCCGCCTCCCGCGCCCCGCTCGCCGCCGCCCTGCTCTCCGGCGCGCTCGGGGCCGCCGTGGTCCTCGTCGCCGCCGGCCGCACCTGGGCCGAGGGCGAGGCCGCCACCCCCGTCGCGGACGCCGTGCTTGACGTCACCGCCGGCGGCCGGGACGTCACCGGTGTGCCGTCGGCGCTGGCGATCGTCGGGCTTGCTGCCCTGGTCGCCGTCTTCGCCGTCCGCCGCGCCGGCCGCACCGTCGTCGCCGCGCTGCTCACGCTCTGCGGCGTCGGCGTGGTCGCCGCCTCCGCCCTCGGCGCCTCCGACACCGCCGCGCTCGACGACCAGGCCGCCGAGGCGGCCGGCCTCACCGACGCCACGGTCGCCGCCGTCAGCCATACCGCGTGGGCCTGGGTGAGCCTGGCCGGCGGCGTGCTGCTGCTGTGCGCCGGACTGCTCGCGCTGCGCTACGGCCCCGGCTGGCCGGCGATGTCCGGGCGCTACGAGCGCCCCGGCGCCGGCGCCGCCGCCCGCCCGCGGCGGGCCGCGCCCGTGGACCCGGAGCGGCCCGAGGAGCTGTGGAAGGCCCTCGACCGCGGCGAGGACCCCACCCGCGAGCGCTGACCGGCCCCCGTCGTCGGCGGCCAGGACCGATCGGGGACAATGGCCGCGTCTGGTGATATGAGCGGTTGTACGTTTCAAGGAGTGCAGTAATGGCGGAGAACCACGACCACGGACACACGCCGGCCGCATGGACCACGGCGGTCATCATCTTCATCGGGTTCTGCGTTTCGGGCGCTTTGATGGTGATGGACCAGCCCCTGGCGTTCTGGCTGAGCCTGGTCATCATCCCCATCGGCGGCGTGGTCGGCGCCGTGATGCGCGGCATGGGCATGGGCAAGAAGCCGCTGCCGCCGGTGCGCATCGCCGGCGAGTAGCCCGTACGGTCCGCGCCCCGCCCCGGCAGGGGAACCCGGGCCGGGCGCGCGGCGCCGCAAGTGCGCCGCCATTCCCTGCCGTACGCCGCACCACCGGATGCGCCCGCCCACCCGTACCGGGACAATCCGGGTGTGTCCGCCCGTACCGCCACAACCGCCCCGCTGCGGCGCCTCGCGCCCCCGCTCGCCGCGCTGGCCTGCGCCGCCGCCGGCCTCGTCGCGGTCGGCGCCGCCGACCCGAACGAGCCCGGCCGCTACCCGCCCTGCCCCGTCCTCGCGTACACGGGCCTTGCCTGCCCCGGCTGCGGCGGCCTGCGCTGCGCGTACGCGCTCGCCCACGGCGACGTGGCCGGGGCGCTCGGCGCCAACGCCCTTGCTGCCGCCGGCGCGGCCGTCCTCGCCGTCGCCCTGCTGGGCTGGCTGCTCGCCGCCGTACGCCCCCGCCCGCGCGTGCTCCGGCGGATCCGGATCCCGGCACGGCTGCCGGTGGGGTCGGTGCTGTTCGCGCTGGTCGCAGCGTTTACGCTGCTGCGGAACCTGCCGTTCGGGGCGGTGCCGGGACCGTAGCGGCAGCGCGTCCGGCAGGTGGGACGGAGAAGGTCCGGATTCGGGGCTTCCGCCCGGTGCCGGATACCATCACAGGTACCCGAACAGCCGCCCGCCGGCGGCCGGCGCCAGGCGCCGGCCGGCACCGGCGCCAGCAGAAAGGGGTCCGCTCGCGTGAGTGTGCTCGACGAGATCATTGACGGCGTGCGCGAGGACCTCGCCGAGCGGCAGGCCCGGGTCGGCCTCGACGAGCTCAAGGAGCGCGCCGCCAGGGCCCCCCAGGCGCGCGACGGCGTCGCCGCGCTGCGCGGCGACAGCGTCACCGTCGTCTGCGAGGTCAAGCGCTCCAGCCCCTCCAAGGGCGCGCTCGCGGCCATCGCCGACCCGGCCGCGCTCGCCGCGGACTACGAGGCGGGCGGCGCCGCCGTCATCAGCGTGCTGACCGAGCAGCGCCGCTTCGGCGGCTCGCTGGCGGACCTGGAGGCCGTGCGCGCCAAGGTGGACCTGCCGGTGCTGCGCAAGGACTTCGTGGTCACCTCGTACCAGCTCTGGGAGGCGCGGGCGTACGGCGCCGACCTGGTGCTGCTGATCGTCGCCGCGCTGGACCAGGAGGCGCTGGTCTCGCTGGTGGAGCGGGCCGAGTCCATCGGGCTCACGCCGCTGGTCGAGGTGCACGACGAGGAGGAGACCGAGCGGGCGGTGGCCGCCGGGGCGAAGATCATCGGCGTGAACGCGCGGAACCTCAAGACGCTCGAGGTGGACCGCGGCAACTTCGGCCGGGTGGCCCCCGAGATCCCCGACCACATCGTCAAGATCGCCGAGTCCGGCGTGCGCGGCCCGCACGACCTCATCGCGTACGCGAACGACGGCGCCGACGCCGTGCTCGTCGGCGAGTCCCTGGTCACCGGCAAGGACCCGCGCGCCGCCGTCGCCGACCTCGTCGCCGCCGGCGCCCATCCTGCGCTGCGCCACGGGCGGGGCTGACGCCCCGGTGGCCACGCACGCGGAGCGTCAGCCCCGCCCGCCGCGGGGCGCGGCGGCCGGGCGCCGTGCCGCTCTCGCCTCCGTCCGCCAGGCGGGCGGCGTCCTCGCCCCGGGGTGCCGGCCGCGTGGCTGCCGGGCTCCCGCGCGGCGCGTGCGCGGGCGGCGGGTGAGGTACCACATCGGGGCCGAGCCCGGTCAGATCAACGGCATGCGATGGCACGCGGCGTGTCCCCACGCCGTCCGTCATCCGTTCCGACCGAGGATCAGTCATGCCCGCAGAATTCTTCATCCCTGACCCAGAGCGCCAGGTGCCGACCGCCGAAGGCTATTTCGGCGCGTACGGCGGCAAGTTCATCCCCGAGGCGCTGCGCGCCGCCGTCGACGAGGTCGCCGTCGCGTACGAGAAGGCCAAGGGCGACGAGTCGTTCGTCGCCGAGCTGAACGACCTGCTGGTCAACTACACCGGCCGGCCCAGCCCGCTCACCGAGGTGCCGCGCTTCGCCGCGGAGGCCGGCGGCGCCCGGGTCTTCCTCAAGCGCGAGGACCTCAACCACACCGGCTCGCACAAGATCAACAACGTGCTGGGCCAGGCCCTGCTCACCCGCCGCATGGGCAAGACCCGCGTCATCGCCGAGACCGGCGCGGGCCAGCACGGCGTGGCCACCGCCACCGCCTGCGCCCTCCTCGGCCTGGAGTGCACCGTCTACATGGGCGAGATCGACACCGAGCGGCAGGCGCTCAACGTCGCCCGCATGCGGATCCTCGGCGCCGAGGTCGTCCCGGTGAAGTCCGGCAGCCGCACCCTCAAGGACGCCATCAACGAGGCGTTCCGCGACTGGGTCGCCAACGTCGGGCACACCCACTACCTCTTCGGCACGGTCGCGGGACCGCACCCCTTCCCCGCGCTGGTCCGGGACTTCCACCGGGTCATCGGCATCGAGGCCCGGCAGCAGTTGCTCGACCGCACGGGCCGGATGCCCGACGCGGCCGTCGCCTGTGTCGGCGGCGGTTCCAACGCCATCGGCCTCTTCCACGCCTTCCTGCCCCACCCCGCCGTGCGCCTCGTCGGCTGCGAGCCGGCCGGGCACGGCCTGACCAGCGGCGAGCACGCCGCGACCCTCAGCCTCGGCGACCCCGGGATCCTGCACGGCTCCCGGTCGTACGTCCTGCAGGACGAGGACGGTCAGATCACCGAGCCGTACTCGATCTCCGCCGGCCTCGACTACCCGGGCGTCGGCCCCGAGCACGCCTACCTCAAGGACGCCGGCCGTGCCGAGTACCGGGCCGTGACCGACGACGAGGCCATGCAGGCGCTGCGGCTGCTGTCGCGCAGCGAGGGCATCATCCCGGCCATCGAGAGCGCCCATGCGCTCGCCGGTGCGCTGGAGGTCGGCCGGGAGCTGGGCCCCGAGGGCCTGATCGTCGTCAACCTCTCGGGACGGGGCGACAAGGACATGGACACCGCCGCCCGCTACTTCGGGCTCTACGACGCCGAGGAGGCGGACCGGTGACGGGCAACATCGCGCGGCTCGACGCCGTGCTCGCCGCCGCGAAGGCGGAGGACCGGGCGGCCCTCATCGGCTATCTGCCCGCCGGCTTCCCCGACGTGGACACGGGCGTACGGGCCATGACCGCCATGCTCGAAGGCGGCTGCGACGCCGTCGAGGTCGGCCTGCCGCACAGCGATCCGGTGCTGGACGGCCCGGTGATCCAGACCGCCGACGACATCGCGCTGCGCGGCGGGCTGCGTATCAGGGACGTGATCCGCACGGTCGCCGAGGTGCAGTCCGCGACGGACGCCCCGGTGCTCTGCATGACGTACTGGAACCCGGTCGACCGCTACGGCCCCGAGCGCTTCGCCGAGGACCTGGCCGCGGCGGGCGGCGCGGGCTGCATCCTGCCCGACCTGCCCGTCGAGGAGTCGGGCCCGTGGCGGCAGGCGGCCGACAAGCACGGCCTGGCCACCGTCTTCGTGGTCGCCCCCAGCAGCCGCGAGCAGCGGCTGTCGGCCATCACGGCGGCCGGCAGCGGCTTCGTCTACGCCGCGTCGCTGATGGGCGTCACCGGCACCCGCGAGTCCGTGGGCCGCGAGGCCCAGGATCTGGTCCGGCGTACCCGCGCCACCGAGGCGGTACGGGACGGCGGCCTGTCGGTCTGTGTCGGCCTGGGCGTCTCGACGGCGGACCAGGCGGCCGAGGTCGCCGCGTTCGCCGACGGCGTGATCGTCGGCTCGGCGTTCGTCAAGCGGCTGCTGGCCGCCGGGGACGACCACGAGGCGGGCCTGGCGGCCGTGCGGGCACTGGCGGGTGAGCTGGCCGAGGGGGTACGCCGCCGGGGCTGAAGGACCCCTGCGGATATCCACAGGGCCCTCCGCGGTGGGTACGGACGTGCGAAACTTGAGGTAGCATTCCGTGCCGCACTGGGGAGGGCCCGATGGCCGGCAATCAGCCGGGCGCCGACGACGAACCGCGTCTGCCCGATGACATATGGGAGCGGTTCCAGAGGGACTCCCTGGGCCAGATAGAAGCCACCGCGCCGAAGGAGCGCTCTGCGCGGTGGTATGAGGTCACGGAGCGGCTCGCCGCCGACGAAGCCCGGCGCGAGGCGGCGCCCAGGCAGCGTCGGATGCGCCGCCCCCGCCCACGGATGCCCCACGCGCCGGTGCCGCGCGCCCTCACCGTCTGCCTCGTCCTCGTCTCGGTCGTGCTGGTGCTGTCCGCCGCCGCCGCTTACCTGCAGTACGGGCGCGTGTTCTGATCCGTCACCGGGGGCCGGGTCCCTCGTTATAGCCGGGCGTGAGCGAGAACAACCCTCAGGGGAAGCGCACCGCCCGGGAACGGATGCAGGCCGAGCGCGAGCGGCAGAGGTCCAAGGACAAGCGGCGGCGGATGCTGGTCGTGCTCGCCGCGGTGGTCGGGGTGCTCGCCGTGGTCGCGGTGGTCGGCGTCCTCGTCGGCCAGAACAGCGGCAGTGACACCAACGACAAGCCCGTCGCGTTCCCGAAGGGCGCCGTCGGCAAGGACCGCCTCGCGCTGCCCGCGGGCAAGGCGGACGCCCCGGCCGGCCTCACCGTGTACGAGGACTTCCGCTGCCCGGCCTGCGGCCAGTTCGAGGACCGCTTCAGCAAGACGATCAACGACCTGGAGGACGCCGGGAAGCTGCGCACCGACTACCGGCTGGTCAAGCTGATCGACGGCAACTTCGGCGGCACCGGCTCGCTGAACGCCGCCAACGCCGCCGCCTGCGCCCAGGACGCCGGCAAGTTCGTCCCGTACCACGACGTGCTCTTCCAGAACCAGCCGCCGGAGAACGACGACGCCTTCGCCGACAAGGGGCACCTGAAGGACCTGGCGGGCAAGGTGGACGGACTGCGCGGCAAGCGCTTCGACTCCTGCGTCGACGACGGCAGGTTCGACGGCTGGGTCGGCGCGTCCGACGTGGCGTTCGGCAAGTCCGGCCACAACTCGACACCCACCGTCCTGCTGGAGGGCAAGAACATCCTCGGGCCGGGCTCGAACCTCACCCCGGAGAGCTTCAAGCAGCTCGTCGAGGACGCCGGCAAGGGCTGAGCCGCCGGTGCGCGGCGGCGATATCGCGGAGAGTTACGGAGCCGTTGTCCCCGCGGGCTCCCCGCGCCGCGCCGCGGCACGGTACCGTCGGTGCTGCTATGGATCTCGCATACATCCCCAGCCCTTCCGACGGCGTCTGGCACCTCGGACCGCTCCCGCTGCGCGGTTACGCCCTCGCCATCCTGCTCGGCATCTTCGTGGCCATCTGGCTCGGCGGACGCCGCTGGATCGAGCGCGGCGGCCGGGCGGGGACCGTCGCGGACATCGCCATCTGGGCCGTGCCCTTCGGCCTCGTCGGCGGCCGGCTCTACCACGTCGTCACCACGTACGAGCCGTATTTCGGCGAGGGCGGCGACTGGGTCAAGGCCTTCGAGATCTGGGAGGGCGGCCTGGGCATCTGGGGCGCCATCGCGATGGGCGCGCTCGGCGCCTGGATCGGCTGCCGCCGCCGCGGCATCCCGATCCCGGCCTACGCCGACGCCGTCGCGCCCGGCATCGCGCTCGCGCAGGCCCTGGGCCGCTGGGGCAACTGGTTCAACCAGGAGCTGTACGGCAAGCAGACCGACGTCCCCTGGGCCGTCGAGATCGACGCCGAGCACTCCGTCACCGGCACCGCCGAGACCTTCCACCCGACCTTCCTGTACGAGTCGCTGTGGTGCATCGGCGTCGCGCTGCTGGTGATCTGGGCCGACCGGCGCTTCCGCCTCGGCCACGGCCGGGCCTTCGCGCTCTACGTCGCGGCGTACACGGCGGGCCGCGGCTGGATCGAGTACCTGCGCGTGGACGAGGCGCACGACGTCCTCGGGCTGCGGCTCAACGTCTGGACGTCGATCCTGGTCTTCGCCGCCGCGGTGCTCTACATCGTGGTGTCGGCGAAGAAGCGGCCGGGCCGCGAGGAGGTCGTGGAGCCCGCCGCGCAGGACGAGCCCGCCGGCACTGAGAAGGACGCGCCCGGCGCCGCCGGGAAGACCGAGGCCGATGCCAAGGACGGCGAGCCCGCCAAGGCGGAGGGCCCGGACGAGCCCGGTGACGCCTCCGGGGCCGCCGACGGGCAGGAGCAGGAGCCCGCGACCGCCGGCGCGGCCGAGGCCAAGACCGCGGGGGACGCCCCCGCGGGGGAGCGCGGCCGGCACACGTAGCCGCCCGGCACACCGCACGCACGGCAGGGCCGTCACCGCACCCGCGGCGACGGCCCCGCCCGTGTCCGGCCCGGTTGCCCGGCCGGATAGTCCCCTAGAGTCTGTCCGGCGAGTCAGGCTACCGAACCCCGGTGATATGGCCGGTAAGGGCACCTCCGCCGGGGGGAGCCCCGCCGCGTACGGGAAGCACCCCCGAGGCCGCGGCGCCTCCGACGCCTCAGCCACTCGCGCCCCCGCCGCCCCCGGACACACCGCCCCCGGCACCCCGCGGGCGGCGGCCGGGCGGGCCGCGTCGCCCCAGGTGAGTACGGCCTGCCTTGCTGGCGGGCCGCCGGGACCCCGCGTATCGTCGAACTGAAGATCGACGAGGGGAGCGCGATCCATGTCCGCGGGGCTGCAGGCGGGCCGGCCGGCCGAGCGGCACGGCCATACCCACCGTGACGTCACCGGCGGCTGGCTGCGGCCCGCCGTCTTCGGCGCGATGGACGGGCTGGTGTCGAACCTCGCGCTGATCACCGGCGTGGCCGGCGGCTCGGTCTCGTCCTCGACGATCGTGCTCACCGGCCTCGCAGGGCTGGCGGCAGGCGCGTTCTCGATGGCCGCGGGGGAGTACACCTCCGTCGCCTCCCAGCGGGAGCTGGTCCTCGCCGAGCTGGACGTGGAGCGGCGGGAGCTGAGCCGGCACCCGGAGGACGAGCTGCGCGAGCTGAGCGATCTGTACGAGTCCCGCGGGGTGGACCCCGAGCTGGCCGCCGAGGTGTCCAGGCAGCTCATGCGCGACCCCGAGCAGGCGCTGGAGATCCACGCCCGTGAGGAGCTGGGCGTCGACCCGGGCGACCTGCCGTCGCCGCTGGTGGCGGCGCTGTCGTCGTTCGGCTCCTTCGCCGTCGGCGCGCTGCTGCCGGTGCTGCCGTATCTGCTGGGCGCCACGGCGCTGTGGCCCGCGGTGCTGCTCGCGCTGGTCGGGCTCTTCGCCTGCGGCGCGGCGGTGGCGCGCATCACGGCCCGCGCCTGGTGGTACAGCGGGCTGCGGCAACTGTTCCTCGGCGGCGCCGCCGCGGCCGTCACGTACGGCCTGGGCGCCCTCTTCGGGGCCACCGTCGGGGGCTGAGCGACGGGCCGCCGGCCCGGCCGGATCCCGTATCCTCGAAAGCGACCTGCCCGCACGCCTGATCTATTACCCCCGCGTTTCGAACCGGACCTCCGCGGGCATGTGACGGGAACCGCGGGCAGTGCCGCCCGCGCTTCGTCCTGCACGAACCGTGCAGATCCCCCGCGCGGCGGGGTGCACTCCCCGACCAGGGGTGTCCGGATGCTGATACGCGGTATCCACTTCCTGAGCTGCAGGTCATCATGTAACCTGCACGAAATTTCGGCCAGGGCCAACGTCGTCCCTCGGCACGCATCACTGCCACGACGACGACGGGAGAGCCGATGCGGCACGCATCCCAGGCGGCCCGCCCTGCAGCGCAGGGGCTGTACGACCCCCGGTACGAGCACGACGCCTGCGGGGTCGGCTTCGTCGCCACGCTGAGCGGGGAGGCCAGCCACGCACTCGTCCAGCAGGCGCTGACGGTGCTGCGCAACCTGGAACACCGCGGTGCCACCGGCTCCGACCCCGACACCGGCGACGGCGCCGGCATCCTGCTGCAGGTCCCGGACGCCTTCCTGCGTGCCGCCGTGAGCTTCCCGCTGCCGGCCGCCGGTGCGTACGCCGTCGGCATGGCCTTCCTGCCCGTGGCCGAGGACGAGGCCGCCGCCGTACGGGAGCGGGTCGGGGCCATCGCCGCCGAGGAGGGCCTGCGGGTCCTCGGCTGGCGCGAGGTGCCCGTCGCACCCGGGCTGCTCGGCGCCGGCGCCCGCGCGACCATGCCGTCGTTCGCCCAGCTCTTCGTCGAGAGCGCCGACCCGGCGGCCCGCAAGAGCGGCATCGAGCTGGACAGGTCCGCGTTCGTGCTGCGCAAGCGCGCCGAGCGCGAGACCGATGTGTACTTCCCCTCGCTGTCCTCGCGGACCCTGGTCTACAAGGGCATGCTGACCACCGGGCAGCTCGAACCGTTCTTCCCCGACCTGTCGGACCGCCGGCTGACCACCGCCATCGGCGTCGTGCACTCCCGGTTCTCCACCAACACCTTCCCGAGCTGGCCGCTGGCCCACCCGTACCGCTACATCGCGCACAACGGCGAGATCAACACGGTCAAGGGCAACCGCAACTGGATGCGCGCGCGCGAATCCCAGCTCTACTCGGAGCTGTTCGGGGAGCACGACCTGGAGCGGGTCTTCCCCATCTGCACCCCCGACGCCTCCGACACCGCCTCCTTCGACGAGGTGCTGGAGCTGCTGCACCTCGGCGGCCGGTCGCTGCCGCACGCGATGCTGATGATGATCCCGGAGGCGTGGGAGAACCACGAGTCCATGGACCCGGCCCGGCGGGCGTTCTACCAGTACCACTCCACCGTCATGGAGCCCTGGGACGGCCCGGCCGGCGTCAGCTTCACCGACGGCACCCTCGTCGGCGCCGTCCTCGACCGCAACGGCCTGCGCCCCGGCCGCTACTGGGTCACCGACGACGGCCTGGTCGTGCTGGCCTCCGAGGTCGGCGTGCTCGACTTCGACCCGGACCGCGTCGTGCGCAAGGGCCGGCTGCAGCCCGGCCGGATGTTCCTGGTCGACACCGCGCAGCACCGCATCGTCGAGGACGACGAGATCAAGGCGGAGCTGGCCGCCGAGCACCCGTACGGGGACTGGCTGGACGCCGGCATCGTCGCGCTGCCCGAGTTGCCCGAGCGCGAGCACATCGTGCACACCCACGCCTCGGTCACCCGCCGCCAGCAGACCTTCGGCTACACCGAGGAGGAACTGCGCGTCCTGCTCGCGCCGATGGCGCGCACCGGAGCGGAGCCGATCGGCTCCATGGGCTCCGACACCCCGCTCGCCGGGCTCTCGGACCGGCCGCGGCTGATCTTCGACTACTTCACCCAGCTCTTCGCGCAGGTCACCAACCCGCCGCTGGACGCGATCCGCGAGGAGCTGGTCACCTCGCTGCACTCGGCGCTGGGCCCGCAGGGCAACCTGCTGGAGCCCACGCCCGCGTCCTGTCGTACGGTCACGCTGCCCTTCCCGGTCCTCGACAACGACGAGCTGGCCAAGCTCATCCACGTCAACGCCGACGGTGACATGCCGGGCTTCAAGTCCGTGACGCTCTCCGGGCTCTACCGCGTCCAGGGCGGCGGCCAGGCGCTCGCCGACCGGCTCGCGGAGGTCTGCGCTGAGGTCGACGCGGCGATCGACTCCGGCGCCCGGCTGCTGGTCCTCTCCGACCGGCACTCCGACGCCGAGCACGCCCCGATCCCGTCGCTGCTGCTCACCTCCGCCGTCCACCACCACCTGATCCGCACCAAGCAGCGTGCCCAGGTCGGCCTGCTGGCCGAGGCCGGCGACGTGCGCGAGGTGCACCACGTCGCCCTGCTCATCGGGTACGGGGCCGCCGCCGTCAACCCGTACCTGGCGATGGAGTCCGTCGAAGACCTCGTCCGCGCCGGCACGTTCATCGAGGGCGGCCCGGACGGCGACGCGCAGGCCGCCATCCGCAACCTGATCAAGGCGCTGGGCAAGGGCGTGCTGAAGGTGATGTCCAAGATGGGCATCTCCACCGTCGCCTCGTACCGCGGTGCGCAGGTCTTCGAGGCCATCGGCCTGGACCAGGAGTTCGTGGACACGTACTTCCACGGCACCACCTCGAAGATCGGCGGCGCGGGACTCGACGTCATCGCCCGGGAGGTCGCCGCCCGGCACGCCAAGGCGTACCCCGCCTCCGGCATCGCCCCGGCACACCGCAACCTGGAGATCGGCGGCGAGTACCAGTGGCGCCGCGAGGGCGAGCCGCACCTGTTCGACCCCGACACGGTCTTCCGGCTGCAGCACTCGACCCGCACCCGCCGCTACGACATCTTCAAGCAGTACACGCAGCGCGTGGACGAGCAGTCCGAGCGGCTGATGACGCTGCGCGGGCTCTTCCGGCTGGCGTCGGACCGCCCGTCTGTGCCGCTCGACGAGGTCGAGCCCGTCGCCGAGATCGTCAAGCGGTTCTCCACCGGCGCCATGTCGTACGGCTCCATCTCGCGGGAGGCGCACGAGACGCTGGCCATCGCGATGAACCAGCTCGGCGGCAAGTCCAACACCGGCGAGGGCGGCGAGGACGCCGACCGGCTGTACGACCCGCGGCGGCGCTCGGCGATCAAGCAGGTGGCCTCCGGCCGCTTCGGCGTCACCAGCGAGTACCTGGTCAACGCCGACGACATCCAGATCAAGATGGCGCAGGGCGCCAAGCCGGGCGAGGGCGGCCAGTTGCCCGGCCACAAGGTGTACCCGTGGGTGGCCAGGACCCGGCACTCCACGCCCGGCGTGGGCCTCATCTCGCCGCCGCCGCACCACGACATCTACTCGATCGAGGACCTGGCGCAGCTCATCCACGATCTGAAGAACGCCAACCCGCAGGCCCGCATCCACGTGAAGCTGGTCAGCGAGGTCGGCGTCGGTACGGTCGCGGCCGGGGTGTCCAAGGCGCACGCCGACGTAGTGCTGATCTCCGGCCACGACGGCGGCACCGGTGCCTCCCCGCTGACGTCGCTCAAGCACGCCGGCGGCCCCTGGGAGCTGGGCCTCGCCGAGACCCAGCAGACGCTGCTGCTCAACGGGCTGCGCGACCGGATCGTGGTGCAGACCGACGGCCAGCTCAAGACCGGCCGCGACGTGGTCGTCGCCGCGCTGCTCGGCGCCGAGGAGTTCGGCTTCGCGACCGCGCCGCTGGTGGTCTCCGGCTGCGTGATGATGCGCGTGTGCCACCTGGACACCTGCCCGGTCGGCATCGCCACCCAGAACCCGGTGCTGCGCGAGCGCTACAACGGCCAGGCGGAACACGTCGTCAACTTCTTCGAGTTCATCGCCGAGGAGGTCCGCGAGCTCCTGGCCGAGCTGGGCTTCCGCAGCCTGGACGAGGCCGTCGGCCACGCCGAGATGCTCGACATCACCCGCGCCGTCGACCACTGGAAGGCGCAGGGCCTGGACCTCGCGCCGCTGCTGTACGTCCCGGAGCTGCCGGACGGCGCCGCGCGCTACCAGGTCACCGGCCAGGACCACGGCCTGGAGAAGGCGCTCGACAACGAGCTGATCAAGCTCGCCGCCGACGCGCTGGCCGCGCCGTCCGCCGCCGAGGCCCAGCCCGTACGGGCCCGGGTGGCGATCCGCAACATCAACCGCACGGTCGGCACCATGCTCGGCCACGAGGTGACGAAGAAGTTCGGCGGCGAAGGACTGCCCGACGGCGCGATCGACATCACCTTCACCGGCTCCGCAGGACAGTCGTTCGGCGCCTTCGCGCCCCGCGGCGTCACGCTGCGGCTGGAGGGCGACGCCAACGACTACGTCGGCAAGGGCCTGTCCGGCGGCCGGCTTGTGGTCCGCCCGGACCGCGCCGCGGAGCACCTCGCCGAGTACAGCGTCATCGCGGGCAACACCCTCGCGTACGGCGCCACCGGCGGCGAGATGTTCCTGCGCGGCAAGGTCGGCGAGCGGTTCTGTGTCCGCAACTCCGGCGCGCTCGTCGTCGCCGAGGGCGTCGGCGACCACGGCTGCGAGTACATGACCGGCGGCCAGGCCGTCGTGCTGGGCGAGACCGGGCGCAACTTCGCGGCCGGCATGTCCGGCGGCGTCGCGTACGTCATCGACCTCGACCCGGACAACGTCAACGAGGGCAACCTCGCCGCCGTCGAGAAGCTGGACGACGCCGACCGGGAGTGGCTGCACGACGTGGTGCGCCGCCATCACGAGGAGACCGGCTCGACCGTCGCCGGGAAGCTGCTCGCCGAGTGGGACGCGCCCGACGCGGGCGTCGCCCGGTTCAGCAAGGTCTACCCGTCCACGTATAAGGCAGTGCTCACCGCCAAGGACGCCGCTGAGCGGGCCGGCCTCACCGAGGCCCAGACGCACGAGAAGATGATGGAGGCTGCGCTCCATGGCTGACCCCAAGGGCTTCCTGACCACCGGCCGCGAGGTCGCCGAGACCCGGCCCGTCGCCGAGCGGGTCAAGGACTGGAACGAGGTCTACGTCCCGGGCTCGCTGCTGCCCGTCATCAGCAAGCAGGCGGGCCGCTGCATGGACTGCGGCATCCCCTTCTGCCACAACGGCTGTCCGCTGGGCAACCTCATCCCCGAGTGGAACGACTACGCCTACCGCGAGGACTGGACCGCCGCCAGCGAGCGGCTGCACGCGACCAACAACTTCCCGGAGTTCACCGGGCGGCTGTGCCCGGCGCCGTGCGAGACGGCCTGCGTGCTGGGCATCAACCAGCCGGCGGTGACCATCAAGAACGTCGAGGTCACCATCATCGACAAGGCGTGGGAGGCCGGCGCCGTCACGCCGCAGCCGCCGGAGCGGCTGTCGGGCAAGACGGTCGCCGTCATCGGCTCGGGCCCCGCGGGGCTGGCTGCCGCGCAGCAGTTGACCCGGGCCGGGCACACGGTCGCGGTGTACGAGCGCGCCGACCGGATCGGCGGGCTGCTGCGGTACGGCATCCCCGAGTTCAAGATGGAGAAGCGGCACATCAACCGGCGCGTCGAGCAGATGCGGGCGGAGGGCACCAAGTTCCGCACGGGCGTGGAGATCGGCCGCGACATCGACGCCGCCAAGCTGCGCAAGCGGTACGACGCGGTGGTCGTCGCCGCCGGTGCCACCACCGCCCGCGACCTGCCCGTGCCGGGCCGCGAACTGACCGGCATCTACCAGGCGATGGACTACCTGCCGCTGGCCAACAAGGTCCAGGAGGGCGACTACGTCACCCCGCCTATCTCCGCCGAGGGCAAGCACGTCGTGGTCATCGGCGGCGGCGACACCGGCGCCGACTGCGTCGGCACCGCGCACCGGCAGGGCGCGGCGTCCGTGACCCAACTGGAGATCATGCCGCGTCCTTCGGAGGAGCGCCCCGAGGGCCAGCCGTGGCCGGTCTACCCGATGACGTACAAGGTCACCTCCGCCCACGAGGAGGGCGGGGAGCGCGTCTACGCCGTCTCGACCACGCACTTCGAGGGCGACGAGGACGGCAACGTGGCCTTCCTGCACCTGGTCGAGGTGCGGTTCGAGGACGGCGGGTTCAAGCCGGTGCCGGGCACCGAGGAGAAGATCCCGGCCGAGCTGGTCACCCTCGCGATGGGCTTCACCGGCGTGGACCGGGAGAACGGTCTGGTCGAGCAGTTGGGCCTGGAGCTGGACGCACGCGGCAACGTCACCCGCGACGCGGACTACGCCACGAGCGTCCCCGGCGTCTTCGTCGCCGGCGACGCCGGGCGCGGCCAGTCGCTGATCGTCTGGGCGATCGCCGAGGGGCGTTCCGCGGCGCGCGGCGTGGACCGTATGCTGACGGGCGCCAGCGATCTGCCGGCGCCGATCCGGCCGACGGACCGGGCGCTGGTGGTCTGACGCCCGGCCGCACCACACAGATGTCCTTGGGATGTCCCGTACAACGAGGTACGGAACAGCAAGACCCGCGGCGCCTGCCTCTCCCCGACCGTTGAGGTGGGCGCCTCGGCGCGTCCGGGGGCGCGGTGGGGCCGCGGGGGCGGGCGGGGCGGACGGGATGGCTGCGGTCTGGTGCGGCCGGGACGCAGCGGATACCTTCCGGGAAGGTGCGCCGTCATGCAACTCCCGTTCGTATCCCAGGAGTCCACATGCTCAGACGTCGCTCGACGGCACCGCTGTTCCTCGCCTTAGTGCTCGCCCTGTTCGCCCCGCTCACGGCCGCCGCCGCTCCCGAACCGACCGTCACCGGATCGGGCCCGGCCGCCGACGTCCCGCTGGAGGAGCTGGCGGTGACCACCACCCAGGTGGCCTCCGGACTCCGCCGCCCCATCGACATCGCCGCGCCCGACGACGGCAGCGGCCGGCTATTCATCGCCGAGAAGCGCGGCACCGTCCGCGCCTACCACCCCGACACCGGCCTCGCCGCGGAGCCCGTCGCCGACCTCACCGACGTCGTCGACGAGTCCGGCAACGAGCGCGGACTGCTCGCCATCGTTCCGGACCCGGCGTTCCCCGCGGTGCAGGACCTGTACGTGGTCTACAGCGCGCTGCCCGACGGAGCGGTCACCCTCGCCCGCTACGGGCTCGACGACGGCGGCCTGGAGGTGCTGCTCGCCCAGGAGCACGCCGAGTACAGCAACCACAACGGCGGCACGCTTGCCTTCGGCCCCGACGGCTACCTCTACTGGACCATCGGCGACGGCGGCGGCGCGGGCGACCCGTTCGACAGCGGCCAGCGCCTCGACACCCTGCTGGGCAAGCTGCTGCGCATCGACGTCAGCCGGACCTGCGGCGACCTGCCGTACTGCGTGCCCCAGGACAACCCCTTCGCCGGTACCGCGGACGCCCGCCCGGAGATCTGGGCGTACGGGCTGCGCAATCCCTGGCGCTTCTCCTTCGACCCCGCGGACGGCTCGCTGTGGCTCGGCGACGTCGGCCAGGGCCGCTGGGAGGAGATCGACCACGTCGCCCGTTCGGAGCAGCCGGGCGCGAACTTCGGCTGGTCCTGCCGCGAGGGCTTCGAGGTCTTCGACGAGGCCCAGTGCGCCGGGGACGCCGACTACACCGACCCCGTGTTCACCTACTCCCCGCAGACCGGCGGCTGCGCCGTGGTCGGCGGCCGGGTCTACCGCGGTGAGCGGTACGCCGACCTGCTGGGCGGCACGTACATCGGCACCGACTACTGCTCGTCCGCGGTCTGGGCGCTGCGCGCGGACGGCCGGGGCGGCTACCGGCAGGCGGAGATCGGCCGGTTCCCGACCCAGATCACCGATGTGGGCGAGACGGTCGACGGCGAGTTCTACGTCGTCAACGACCTGCCGGGCGGGCTGCACAAGGTCGCCTTCGAGCGGCAGCGGCCGACCTGCGCGCTGGACATCGTCTCGACCACCTGGGGCGGCGGCCTGACCGCTGATCTGACGCTCACCAACACGGGCAGCACGCCGATCGACGGCTGGACGCTGAAGTTCCCGCTGGCGATGGGCCAGACCGTGATCTCGGACTGGAACACCGACCTCTTCCAGGGCAGCGACATGATCACGGCGGCCAACGCCCCGCACAACGCGGTGATCGAGCCGGGGGAGAGCGTCTCGCTGGGCTATCTGGCGAGCCATACGGGTGATGTTTCGCCGCCGAAGCGCGCCACGCTCAACGGCGACGCCTGCACGCTGACCGCTTCCGGTAAGGCCACCGGCTGACGCTTCGCCATAGCAAGCGCTTCCCCGTCCGCCTCCGGTCGCGCGCCGGAGGCGGGCGGGAAGAAAATGGCGATGATAGTTTCGGATGCACAGCGCGCAACGCCAATGGTCGGACAATTGTCGGATGGGCGCTTCGGCGACACCTCAGACAACGGTTCGGCATCACCTCGAAACCACCCTTGACCCTGGTTAAACCACTCCATACCGTCCTGCTGGTCTAGACAAGTTCAGGTTCGGCTCACTGGAGAGCGGGAGCGGTTCATGCGGAAGTTCGTCATCGGCGCCGTGAGCGCCGCAATGGTGCTGGGGCTCGCTGCCTGTGGCAGCGACTCCGACGATGGGGACGGCGGTGGCGACGCACTGGACGGCAAGGGCAAGACCCTCGACGTCTGGATCATGAAGGGGACCAACCCCGATGCCGAGCCCTTCTTCGACAAACTGAACAAGGAGTTCGAGAAGAAGACCGGCGCGAAGGTCAACGTCGAGTACCAGCAGTGGGAGAGCGCCCAGCGCAAGTTCACCACTGCGATCGAGGGCGGCCCGGACCAGGTGCCGGACGTCGCCGAGGTCGGCACCACCTGGGTGCCCCAGTTCGCCGAGACCGGCGGCCTGGTGGACGTCACCGACCAGGTGAAGGACGCCGGTCTCGACCAGGACCTGGTCGAGGGGCTGAAGGACGCGGGCACGCTGGAGGGCAAGCAGTACGGCATGCCCTGGTACGCGGGTGTGCGCGGCCTCGTCTACCGCAAGGACATCTTCGACAAGCACGGCCTGAAGGCCCCGACGACATGGGAAGAGCTCCGGGACGTCGCGCTCACCCTGAAGAAGGAGGAGCCGGACATGATCCCGTTCCCCGTCGCCGGCGGGGCCGAGATGTTCGCGATGCCCTTCGTCTGGGGCGCGGGCGGCGAGCCCGCCGTGCAGGAGGGCGACACCTGGAAGTCGGCCATCAACTCGCCGGAGTCCGTCGAGGGCCTGCAGTTCTACACCGACCTCGCCACGAAGGACAAGGTGTCCCCGGCGAAGGTCACCACCTGGCGTGAGGATGAGGTGGCCCAGGAGTTCACCAAGGGGAACGTCGCCATGACGATCTCCGGCAACTGGACCCCCAAGACCTTCCTCGACGAGGCCCCCGAGCTGGAGGGCAAGATCGCCGCCGCGCCGATACCCGGCAAGGACGGCGGCATGAGCCCGTCGTTCCTCGGCGGCTCCTACCTGTCGACGTTCGACAGCGACAAGAAGGAACTCGCCTGGGAGTACGTCAAGATGGCCACCACCGGCAAGTTCGCCGCCGAGTGGGCGAAGCAGACGAACTACTTCCCCGGCACCAACACCGAGCTGAAGAAGATCGCCGACCAGGGCGACCCGCTGGTCGAGCCGTTCGCCAAGCAGATGATGGAGGCCGGCGCGACCGTCCCCAAGACCACCGCCTACGGCGAGATCCAGGCCAGCCAGGTGGTGCTGAAGTTGGTCCAGTCCGTGCTCAAGGGCGACCAGAGCGTCCAGGAGGCAGCGGACAAGGCCGCCGGCGAGATGGACGACATCTTCGCCAAGTCCGAGTAGACCCGGGTTTCGGACAAGGACACGGAAAGACACAGTGAAGGATTCGATCGCCGCCGAGGTCGCGCTGGCTCCTCCCACGGAGCCGTCGCGGCCCGGCCGCGCCGCCGCTGACGCCGCCCGCCGCCGCAAGCGGCTGGTGACGGTGACCCGGCCGTGGCTGCTGCTGGCACCCTCCCTCGTGGTGCTGGCCGGGCTGCTGCTGTGGCCGCTGATCGAGGTCGGCAAGCTGTCGCTGCAGGACTACGAGGTCAAGTTCGGCGGCGGCGTCGGCACCTGGACCGGCTTCGACAACTACTCCGCCCTGCTCTCCAACGAGCTGCTGTGGAAGACGGTGCTGCCGAACACGGCGTTCTTCGCCTTCGGCTGCGTGATCCTCACGGTGGCGTTCGGCACCTTCGTCGCGCTGCTGCTCAACCGGCTGGGCACCGTGTGGCGGGTGATCTGCTCCACCGCGATCATGGCCGCCTGGGCGATGCCGGCGGTCACCGGCACGTACGTCTGGGTGTGGCTCTTCGCCGCGGAGGACGGGCTGATGAGCCGGCTGGCCGGCGCTGTCGGGCTCATCGACCCCGCGACCACCAACTGGTTCACCGAGCGGCTCGGCTTCTACGCCATCGCCACCCTGAACGTCGTCCACCACGGCTTCCCCTTCGTCGCCATCACCGTGCTCGCGGGCCTGATGACCGTGCCGAAGGAGCTGTACGAGGCCGGGATGATCGACGGCGCGAGCGCCTGGCAGCGGTTCTGGCGCATCACCGTGCCGGCGCTGCGGCCGATCTTCCTGGTCGTGACCATCCTCTCGACCATCTGGGACTTCAAGGTCTTCACCCAGATCTTCCTCATGCCCGGCGGCAGCGGAAGCAACGAGGACGTCATGAACCTCGGCGTGTACTCGTACATCGAGGCGTTCGCCAAGAACGACTACGGGGCCGGTGCCGCCGCCGCGGTGATGCTCACTCTGCTGCTCGTCGCCATCACCCTCGTCTACATCCGCACGCTCTTCCGGCAGGGGGAGGAGGAGCTGTGAAACGCACCTCGACCGGCTCGCGCATCGGCCTGCCGGCCGCCGTCGCCGGGCTGCTGATCTTCACCCTCTTCCCCGTCTACTGGATGATGAGCACGGCGCTGGATCCGCGGGCCTCCTCGCGCGGCTCGGACCTGCTGCCCAGCGGCGTCACGTTCGAGCACTTCAGCCGGGTGTGGAACGAGGGCGACTTCGACCGCTACCTGCTGAACTCGGCGATCGTCGGCCTCGGCACCATCCTGGCCGCCGCCGCGCTGTCGCTCTTCGCGGCCGTGGCCGTGGCGCGCTTCCGGTTCAAGTTCCGCACCTCCGTGCTGATCATGATCCTGATCGTGCAGATGGTGCCGCTGGAGGCGCTGGTCATCCCGCTCTTCCTACAGATGCGCGACTACGAGATGCTCAACAGCCTGCTCGGGCTGACGATCGTCTACATCGCGCTGTCGCTGCCGTTCGCGATCTGGACGCTGCGCGGGTTCGTCGCCACCGTGCCGAAGGAGATCGAGGAGGCGGCGTACATCGACGGCTGCACCTGGCCGCGGATGTTCTGGTCCGTGCTGCTGCCGCTGGTGGCGCCCGGCCTGGTGGCCACGAGCGTGTTCGCGTTCATCACCGCCTGGAACGAGTTCGTCTTCGCGTACACGTTCATGAAGGACAGCGAGAAGTACACGGCGGCCGTCGGGATCTACCAGTTCTTCGGCGAGAACGACACCGCGTGGGGGCCGGTCATGGCCAGCTCCACGCTGATCACGCTGCCGGTGCTGATCTTCTTCGTGATCGTGCAGCGGCGGCTGGCCTCCGGTCTCGCGGCCGGGGCGATCAAGGGCTGAGGACGCGGCAGGTACCGGCTCGCGGGCCCCAGGGGTCCCGCGGGCCGGTCACGTGTCGCACTCCAGCACCGCCTTGCACAGCCCGCAGCGCGCCCGTACGAACCCGCGCACCGGCACCCGGATCCGCTGGTGGCAGACGGGGCACGGGAACGACACCCGCATCGGCGGCCCCGCCTCGAAAACGTAGCCGTCGCCGAGGGCGGCCGTCGTCGTCAGCCCGCCGCCGTCCGCGCGCAGGAACAGCTCCTGCGCGCGCCTGCGGTCCCGGGTGTACCGGTGCCGGCCCAGCCGGCCGCTCGCCGCCAGCGGCGGGCGGGCGGCGTCCCGGCGGGCCAGTCGCAGGCCGGCGGTGTACGCCTCGTACGCCTGCGGGCTGGTGAACCAGATCTCCGGGTTCTCGCCGAAGGCGAGCGCGCGCTTGGCGACGACGTAGCCGAACTCCTCGGGCGTCAGATAGCCGAACCGCTGCGAGGCCCCGCCGCCCTCCCGGAAGGCGTCCAGCAGCAGCCAGCCCGCGCCGAGGTAGGCGGTCGCGGTGTCGGTGAGGATCTCGTTGTCCCCGGTGTCGGGGAAGGACAGGCCGAGGCGGTCCAGAAAGACGTGCATCACCTCGTGCGCCAGCGCCCCGCCGATGTCCCTGCGGTGCTCGCGGAAGCGCGGGTTCAGCTCGACGAAGTACTCGGGGCCCGCGGCCAGCTCCACGACCGCGGCCTCCGGCATCTCCCGGAAGCCGACGATCACCCGCGCGTCCGGCAGCCGCAGATGCTGCACCAGCGTGTGCGCCACGCGCTGGACGCCGAGGTGCAGATCCTCGTCGGCGGCCAGGGCGACGTCGACCGGGGGGACGCTGACGGCGAAGTCCGCGTGCAGGACGTCCGGGCTGAGCCGCCGGTAGAGCGCCGTCAGGGCCGACCGCACGGTCCGCAGATGCGGAAAGCCGTGCACGACCTCGCTCGCGCTGTCCACCGGCAACCCCCAGGGTCCGACTCCAGCCCACTGTACGGGCCCCGCGCCGCGCGGCCGGCGCGACGTATCGTGACGCGCATGAGTCCGAACATCGCCACCAACACCCGGGTCGACCTCGCCGGGCTGCTCGATTTCGTACGGCCCAGGCACCGGGCCCTGCTGCTCACCCGGCGGGCCGACGGCTCGCCGCAGGCGTCGCCGCTGACCTGCGGGGTGGACGACGCGGGCCGGATCGTGGTGTCCACGTACCCGGAGCGGGCCAAGACGCGCAACGCGCGGCGCGACCCGCGGGCCGGGATCGTGGTGCTGTCCGACGCGTGGGAAGGGCCGTGGGTGCAGGTCGACGGCGCGGCGGAGGTGATCGACGCGACGGAGGACGTGGAGCCGTTCGTGGAGTACTTCCGGAACATCGCGGGGGAGCACCCCGACTGGGACGAGTACCGCGAGGCCATGGTGCGGCAGGGGAAGTCGCTGATCCGGATCACGCCGGAGCGGTGGGGTCCGGTGGCCACCGGGGGCTTCCCGGCGCGGCTGTCGGAGGGGGCGTAGCCCCGCGGGTTCAGGACGGCGGCGGGGCGAGCAGCGGCTCGCCGCCGGGCTCGACCAGCTCCAGCAGCAGCACCTCGTTGGCGCCCGTGCGCAGCACCGGGCCCGGGACGTACAGGGACTCCTGCGGTCCCGCGGCCCAGTAGCGGCCCAGGCAGAAGCCGTTCACCCAGGCCCAGCCCCGGCCCCAGCCCGGCAGCGCGAGCGCCGCGTCGCCCGGCTTCGCGATCTGTGCCGACGCCCGGTACAGCCCCCTGCCGCCCGCGTCCGGCGGGCCGTACGGGAGCGCCGCCACCGCCTCCGTGTCGTCGAAGGCGTCGAGGCGCAGCCCCCGGGCCCGTACGCCGTGCACGTACTGGCGCTCGTGCAGCAGCCCGCCGGTGATCCCCTTCGGCTCCCCCAGCCGCGGGCCGTAGTTGACCCGGCCCAGCGACTCCACCCACACCTCGACCTCGGCCGGACCCGCGACGTCCCCGAGCGGCGCCTCCTCCCCGGCCAGCGCCATCCGCCGCTCGCCGGCCGGGTCCCGCACGTACGCAAGCGCCACGTCCCGCAGTCCGGTGACCAGCAGCGGGTACGGGCGCCTCGGGCCCGGGACGCGGAAGAGGTAGCGGACAAGACCGCGGTCGACGTCCAGCTCCTCGAACGTCGGCGGCACCCCGTGCTCCCGCTCCGGGCCGCCCAGCACCGCCAGCACCTGTGCCGCCGGGACAAGCCCGTCGACGGGCACCGGCACGGCCGCGGGGAGGGCCGGGGGCGGGGGCGGCGGCTCGGGGAGCGGGCCGGCCGCGTACCGGGCCAGCACCTCGCGGAACGCCTCGAACTTCGGCGTGGCCCGCCCGTACTCGTCGACCGGCGCGCCGTAGTCGTACGACGTGACGTCCGGCTGGAGCGCCCCGCGGTGCAGGTCGCCCGCGCGGTTCGCGCCCGCCCGGCCGCCGAAGCTGGTGCCGCCGTGCGCCATGTAGAGGTTCACCGACGCGCCGCAGTCGAGGATCTCCGTCAGCGCCGCCACCGCGTCCGCCGGCTCCCGTACGACGTGTTCCGCACCCCAGTGGTCGAACCAGCCGCACCAGAACTCCGCGCACATCAGCGGCCCGTCGGGCCGGTGCCTGCGCAGTGTCGCGAACGCCTCCCGGGCGCCGGAGCCGAAGGTCAGCGTGGCCGGCACGCCGGGCAGCGAGCCGGCGGTGAGCATGTGGTCCTCGGGCCCGTCCGCCGTGAACAGCGGCACGGTCACGCCGCGGGCCCGCAGCCCGTCGGCGAGGTGGCGCAGATAGGCGCGGTCGCTGCCGTACGAGCCGTACTCGTTCTCCACCTGCACCATCAGCACCGGACCGCCCCGCGTCACCTGCCGGGCGGCGACCTGCGGCAGTACGGCGTCGAACCAGTCGTCCACGGCGGCCAGGAACTCCGGGTCGCGGGTGCGCACCCGCGCGCCCAGCGGGCCCGTCAGCCAGTGCGGCAGCCCGCCGTTCTCCCACTCGGCGCAGATGTACGGGCCGGGGCGGACGATCACCCACAGCCCCGCGGCCTGCGCGGCGTCGATGAAGCGGCCGGCCGCCGCCACGTCCTCGTAGCGGCCGGGGTGCGGCTCGTGCAGGTTCCAAGGGACGTACGCCTCGACGCAATTCAGGCCCATCGCGCGGAGCATCGCGAGGCGGTGGCCCCACTGCGCCTCGTGCACCCGGAAGTAGTGCATGGCCCCGGACAGCAGCCGCACCGGCCGTCCGCCGAGATGAAAACTGTCGCCTTCCACCGTGAACTCAGGCACCTATTCCCGCCGTTCGTCGCCGATTGCCGGGCAAATACTCTCGCCCCCTGGCCACCCGTCCGTCCATGGACAAAGATCGACGGTGCTTGGACTCGGCGCTTGGACTCGGTGTCCGGACCCGGCGGCGGCGATGCAAGGAGGGCGGGCGATGAGCCACCACACGTGGATGCGCTACTTCACCCCCGGCCCGGTGCACCGCAAGCTCGGCCTGGTCTGCCTGGGCGTCGGCCTGCAGTACGGCGACCTGCCGGTCGTCGGGCCGCGCACGCTGGACCACCACGTCGCCGTGGTCATCAGCAGCGGCCGCGGCTGGTTCCGCAACGGCGACGGCCCGGTGCTGGACGTCGCGGCGCCCGCGCTGCTGTGGCTCACCCCGGGCGCCGTCCACCACTACGGGCCCGACCCCGCGACCGGCTGGGACGAGGCGTTCGTCGACTTCACCGGGTCTGCCGTCGCCGCGTACACCGAGCTGGGCTACGTCCAGCCGGAGCGGCCCGTGGTGCCGCTCAGCGACGCCACCGGGCCGCGCACCGTCGTCACCCGCATCGCCCGCGCCGCCCGCCGCGGCAACCCGATGCTGGAGGTCGAGACGTCCGCCGCCGTGCACGACCTGCTCGTGGCGCTGCGCCGGTCGCGCGCGGACATGGCCCCGGACGGCGACCCGGTGCTGCCGGCGCTGGCCCGCGACGCCTTCCTGCCGCTGTCCGTCGCCGAGCACGCGGCGCGGCACGGGATGACGACGGCCGAGCTGCGCTCCGCGGTGCGCCGGGCGGCGGGGTGCAGTCCGAAGGACTACCTGCTGGGGATACGGCTCGGCCGGGCGAAGGAGCTGCTGGCCGCCACGGAGCTGCCGATCGCGGCGGTCGCCCGGCGGGTGGGGTACGACGATCCGGCGTACTTCTCGCGGCTGTTCACCCGCCGGGTGGGGGTGGCGCCGGTGCACTTCCGCGACCAGCAGGGCCGCACGGCACCGGGCGCCTGGAACGACCGCGCTCCGGACCCGGGGGACCCGCCGGTGGCGGAACGGACCCCGCGGGGGCTGGGCCCCGCGTAGCCGGCCGCCGGCCGGAGCTCCCCGCGGTCACGGGGGTACGGGCCGGCTGCCGCGGCACGAAGTCGCGGGCTTTGCCGGTCAGTTGGGGCGGACCAGGCGGGTGTCGTACGCGAAGATCACTGCCTGCACGCGGTCGCGGGCGCCGGTCTTGCCGAGGATCCGGCCGATGTGGGTCTTGACCGTCGACTCGGCGAGGTGCATCCGATCGGCGATCTCGCCGTTCGTCCAGCCCAGCGCGACGGCCCGCAGCACCTCGCGCTCCCGGTCGGTGAGCACGGCGAGCCGCGGGTCGGGGCCCGCGGGCTCGCTGCGGGCGGGCAGCAGGTGCGCGTAGCGCTCGATGAGCCGGCGGGTCAGCGCCGGGGCGACCACGGCTTCGCCGGAGGCCACCGCCCGGATCCCGGCGAGCAGTTCGTCGGGCAGCGCGTCCTTGACGAGGAACCCGCTGGCGCCGGCACGCAGTCCGGCGAAGGCGTACTCGTCGAGGTCGAACGTGGTCAGGATCAGCACCCTGGTGCGGCCGCCGGCGGCGGTGATGCGGCGGGTGGCCTCGATGCCGTCGAGGCCGGGCATGCGGACGTCCATCAGGACGACGTCGGGCCGCAGTTCGGCGACCAGCCGGACCGCTTCCGCACCTCCGCCGGCCTCGCCGGCGACGGCCATGTCGCCCTGGCTCTCCAGCAGCATGCGGAAGCCGAACCGCTGGAGGGCGTGGTCGTCGGCGATCAGCACGCTGGTCACGGAGCCGCCTCCGGCGGGGGACCGGGAACGCGCGGCCTCCCGGCAGGGGCCGGGCCGTCGGCGATGGGCGGGGACTTCCGCGGGGGCGCCGGAGAGGGAACGTGCGAAGCCGCGGCCGGAGAGGGGGATTCCGCGCGCGGGGTCTCGGCAACGGGGGTGTGCGGAGACCCGGGCGAGGGGGCGGCGAGATGCGAAGGGCCGGGTGCGGACGAGGACGCCCCGGCGGGCGCGGGGTCGGCCACGGGCGGCAGCGTGGCGTACACGCGCCAGCCGCGTGCGGCGGGGCCCGCGTCGAGGGTGCCTCCGTAGACGGCGGCGCGCTCGCGCATGCCCGCGATGCCCCGGCCGCCGTGACCGCGCCTCTCGTCACCGCCACCCGGGGAGGCCCACCCGCCCGCGGACCCGTCCCGGGCGGGGGATCCGCTTCCGGCCCCGGCCCTCGGCACGGTCCCGGGGACCTCCCCTGCCCCGGCCACCAGCCCGCTCCCGTCACCCGCTTCCCGCAGCACGGGTACGCGCCCGTTCCGGCCCCGGCCCTCGCCGTCCCGTCCGGCGGGCGCCCCCGTGTCCGTCACCTCGATCTCCACCCCGCCCGTTCCGCAGTTCAGACGCACCGCGGCCGTCGCGCCCGCGCCCGCGTGCTTGAGCGTGTTCGTCAGCGCCTCCTGCACGATCCGGTAGACCGTCAACTGCCGCCCCTCGGAGAGCGTGCCCGAGTCCCCGCGCACCGTACAGCGCACCGGCAGCCCCGCCTCCCGTACCCGCCGCAGCAGCGGGTCCAACTCGGCCAGCCCCGGCTGCGGCGCCAGGTGCGCGGGCCCGGCGCCGGAGTGCTGCTCGTGCAGGACGCCCAGAAGCCGGCGCAGTTCGCCCAGTGCCTCCCGGCCGGTCGCGGAGATCGCCTCCAGCGCCTGCGCGGGCCGCTCCACGGAGCGGTCGGCGGGACCGCCCGTGTCACCCGCCGCCGGGCTGCCGCCGCCGCGGGCCGCGTACAGGCCGCCGTCCGCGACGCCGACGATCACCGAGAGGTTGTGCGCCACGATGTCGTGCATCTCGTGGGCGATCCGCGCGCGTTCGGCCGCGGCGGCGAGCCGCGCCCGCTGGTCGCGCTCGACCTCCAGCCGGTGGGCCCGGTTCAGCAGCGAAGCGACGTACTCGCGCCTCGTACGCACGGTGATGCCGGCCATCACGATGGTCGCGGTGATGGCGAGCATCGGCACGTACGCCTGGGAGTAGCTGTCCGGCGGCTCGCGCAGCGCGTCCGCGGCGATGACCACCGCCAGGATCGCGGCGACCCACGGCAGCCGCGACAGCGGCAGCCGCAGGGCGACGTTGTACAGGGCCACGCCGATGGCCGTGACCGACGCGATGGCCAGGTGGAGGCTGTCGTGGACGTACGTCACCGCGGCGAGGGCGCAGAACACGGTGAACGGATACCGCCGGCGCCACGGCATCGCCAGCACCATCCCCGCCCAGAGCAGCCACGGCACGGCCACCGGCAGCGACGCCAGCGCGGCGGGGTCCGCGCCTGGCTCGTCCCGGGCGTCCTCGCGCCAGTCGCCGAGGGAGATCTGGACGAGGCCGGGGAAGGCGACGAGTCCTGCGAGACCCATGTCCCAGACCCGAGGACGACGGGCGTCGAAGGCCCGTACGCGCTGCGCGGCGGCGTGGATGCGGTGCGTGGGCGGGGGTGCGGGTGCCGGACCAGCGCCCGGCCCTGCGTCCGTGCCCGGCCCCCCGTCCGTGCCCGGCCTCCCGTCCGTGCCCGGCACCTCGTCCTTCGCGGGCACGGAACCCGGGCCCGCACCTTCACCCGGCGCCGCTCCCGTGCCCTCGACCGTGCGCTCATCCGGGGCCGGATTCCCGGCTTCCCGCGCCGTCGCCGTCCCCGTCATCCCGCCGTCGCCGCCATTCGCGCCGCCCTCGCCGTCCGTCCTCGGTCCATGGTCGCCCAGTCGCTCTCAGACGTCACTGCGCCGGAGCCGCACCCCCGCGGCGGCCAGCGCGCCCGCCGCCCAGACGGCCAACGTGACCAGCGCGGCGCCGGGCGACGGCATGTCCGGGGACGGGTCGGCGGACATCAGCGGGTCCATGGCGGCCAGCGGGGTGTACGCCACGGCGTCCTCCACCCAGTCGTACGGCAGCAGCGGCGCCACGCTCGGCACCACCATCAGGACCGCCACGAACACCCCGATCGACGCCGGGATACCGCGCAGCAGCGCCCCGACCGCCACCCCGAGCACCGCGATCAGCGCCGCCCCGGCGGCCGTGGTGACCAGCGCCCGCGCCACCCCCGGGGCGCCGAGGCCGGCCGCGATGTCGGTGCCCGCGAGGAACGCCTGCGCCAGCGGGAACGCCGACAGCGCCGTCGCCAGCGTCAGGACGAAGCTCACGGCGCCGAACACGGCCGCCTTCGCCGCCAGCACCGGCAGCCGGCGCGGCACCGCCGCCATGGTGGCCCGCACCGTCCCCGTCGACCACTCGCCCGCCGCCGTGAGGATGCCCAGGACGGGCAGGATCAGCAGGCCGAAGTTCAGGCCGAGCAGGGTGGTTTCCACGGGGTCCTGCGGGCCGTGGTCGCGGCCGTCGCGGTACGTCGCGCCGACCGCGAGGCCGATGCCGGCGGCCAGCACGACGACGGCGGCCAGCGCGTACCAGGTCGAGCGCAGCGACCACAGCTTCGACCACTCCGCGCGCAGCACCCGCGGGTACGTCACGCGGTAGCCGGCGGCGCCACCGGCGTTCGTGCCGCCCGGGCCCGGCGCGGTCAGGGACGGGGTGCTCATGCGGCGATCTCCTCCTGCCGCCCCGCGGCGGGGGCGTGGTACTCGACGGCGTCCCTGGTCAGCTCCATGAACGCCTCCTCCAGCGACACCCGGTGCGGCGTCAGCCCGAACAGCGGCACGCCGTGCGCGGCCGCCGTCAGGCCGATGTCCTCGGCGCCGACGCCGCGGACCCGCAGCACGCCCGGCGCGTCCGAGGCGACCTCCACGCCGGGGCCGGCCAGCAACTCCCGCAACCGGCCCGCCTGCGGGGATCTCAGCGACACCTCGTCGCGCCCCGCGGCCCGTACGAACTCCGCCACCGTGGTGTCCGCAAGCAGCCGCCCGCGGCCGACGATGACCAGGTGCTCCGCGGTCAGGGCCATCTCGCTCATCAGATGCGACGAGACGAACACCGTGCGGCCCTCCGCCGCCAGTTCCTTGAGCAGGTTGCGGATCCACAGGACACCCTCGGGGTCGAGCCCGTTGACCGGTTCGTCGAGCACGACGGCCGCGGGGTCGGCCAGCAGCGCGGCGGCGATGCCGAGGCGCTGCCCCATGCCCAGCGAGAACCCGCCGGCGCGCTTGCGCGCCACCCCGGCCAGTCCGACCGCCTCGATCACCTCCTCCACCCGCGTGCGCGGGATGCCGTGGGTCAGGGCGAGCGCGAACAGATGCTTGTACGCGCTGCGCCCGGTGTGGACGGACCGCGCCTCCAGCAGTGCCCCGATCTCCGCGAGGGGCGCCGGATGCCGGGCGTACGGGCGGCCGTTGACGGTGACGGAGCCGCGGGTGGGCGCGTCCAGGCCCACGATGAGGCGCATCGTGGTGGACTTGCCGGCGCCGTTGGGTCCGAGGAAGCCCGTCACGGTTCCCGGGCGCACGGTGAAGGTCAGGTCGTCGACGGCGGTCTTCTCGCCGTACCGCTTGGTGAGCCCGCGTACTTCGATCGTCATACCGGCGACGCTAGGCGGCGCGGCCGCACGGAACGTCCGACCACGGCCCGCATCCGCGCGAGCCCGTAGTACCACGGGAGGACCCCCGTCAGGCCCCTGGCACACCCCGCCGCTCAGCGGGGCTTCGCCCCCGGGCGCTCAGCGCGGCCTCTCCTCCTGGGCCGGTCCTCCGGCCGGCTCCCCGGCTGCCGTGCCGGCCTCCGGCGCCGCACCGCCCGCCGTCGGGCCACCTGCCGCCGGCGTACCCGCCGCCCCGGCCGCCGTGCCGCCCGAGGCGACGACGCGTGGGTCGCGGCGTACGCCACGGCTGCGCGAGACCGCCACGCCCGCCAGGCACAGGGCGCCGCCCAGCAGCGTCGGCACCTCCGGGACCTCGCCCAGCGCCGCCCAGGACATCAGGACCACCAGCGCCGGCACGGCGTACGTCGTGGCGCCCATCCTTCCCGCCGTGGTGCGCTTCAGCGCATACGCCCACGTCGTGAAGGCCAGCGCCGTCGGGAAGATACCGAGGTACACCACGTTGGCCGTCGCCGACAGGGGCGCGTCGCCTATCTGCCCCGCCAACTGCCCCGCGAACGGCAGGCACAGCACCGCGCCCGTCATGCAGCCGTAGGCCGTGACCTGGAGCGGCGAGGCGTGCGCCAGGGCCGGCTTCTGGCTGACGACCCCGCTGGCGTACGTCGCCGCGGCCAGCAGGCACAGCAGCACCCCGCCGAGGGAGGAACTGCCCCCGTCGGACATCGATATCCCCACCACCACGGCGCCCGCGAAGGACACGCCGAGGCCCGCCAGCAGCATCCGCGGGAAACCCTCCTTCAGCAGCCAGCCGCTGAGCAGCGCCACGAGCATGGGCCCGACGTTCACGACCATCGCGGCCGTGCCCGCGTCGACCAACTGCTCGCCCCAGTTGAGCGCCACCATGTACACCCCGAACCAGAGCGTGCCCGACACGGCGATGCCCGGCCACGCCCCCCGCGGCGGCAGCCCCTCGCGGCGCACGAGCAGGAGCAGCGCCAGCGCCGCCGAGCCCGCCAGCAGCCGGCCGAGCGCCAGCGCACCCGGGCTGAAGTGCTCGCCGGTATCCCGGATGGAGACGAACGCCGACGCCCACAGCACCACCGTCACCGCCGCCGCGGCCATCGCCCGCCGGTCCGCCCCCGCCTGCACGTTTGCCATGCCCAGGAAGGTAACAGCCGGCACTGACAACCGGCCCGCCCCTGTTACCGTGGCCGGATGACCGACCACTCCACGTCCCCGTCGGCCATGGACGGCCTCTCCGACTCCGATGTACGAGCCGAGCTCGACCGGCTCCGCGACAGCATCGACAACATCGACGCGGCCGTCGTGCACATGCTCGCCGAACGTTTCAAATGCACCCAGCAGGTCGGCCGCCTCAAGGCCGCCCACCACCTGCCGCCCGCAGACCCCGCCCGCGAGGCCCGCCAGATCATCCGCCTCCGCGAGCTGGCGGAGAGCGCCAAGCTGGATCCGGCATTCGCGGAGAAACTTCTCAACTTCATCATCGCCGAGGTCATCCGGCACCACGAGACCATCGCCAACTCCGCCGCCCCGGAATCCCCGTCCGCCCCCTAACAGGCGAAACGCCGGGGCGCGCCGGTACCGGTCGTCACCGCAGGTCGTTGCGGGTTCCGGGGGCTCGTCCTGCGACACGGTCCGATCGTGCGTCGCCCGCGCCGCCCCCGCCGCCCCCGCCCTACGCCCCGCCGCCCGCGTCGTACGCCGCGAAGGACCGCTCCGGCAGCAGCCAGCCCTCCTCGCGGAAGATCCGCGTCCCCGCCTCCCGCACCCCGGCGTCGGCCCCCGCGCGGGCGACCCAGTCGCCGGGCGCCGGGCCCAGGAGGTCCCGCAGCCGGGCGGAGGCGGCGAGGAGGCGGGCGAGGAGGGCGGGTTGGTCCGGGGTGTGGGGGAGCGGGCGGCCGCGGCCGTCGGAGAGGACGCCGCGGGCGTTGTAGTAGACGTACGTGCCCGGCAGCCCCCCGCCGCCGGGCAGCCGCACCGGGAACTCCGCGGCCGGCAGCAGGGCGCGCCCGTAGTTCGGCATCTCCGTGCCGTCCACGGCGCGCAGTTGCGCGTCGTCCAGCCACGTCACCCACAGCCGCGACTCGGCGGCCGTCTCGGCGTACGGGGCGGCCGCGACGTACCCCGGCGCGCTGATGTGCCCCGAGACGCCGACGCCGAGGCCGCCGGCGGTGACCGGGGAGACCGGCACGACGGCGGGCAGCCCCAGGTGCGTGAGCTTGTGCCGCACCTGCCCGGGCGCCGCGTTGGACCCCAGCGCCAGTACCGGGACCCGCGCCGCCACCGGCGCCTGCCCGAGCGCCGCCAGCGTCTCGTCCAGCCCCGTGTCCGTACCGCCCTCCGCGACCCGCCACCGCCCCACCCCGCCCGGCGCGGGCCGCAGCGGCAGCAGCCGGTCGCCTGCGAGCAGCGAGGGACCGGGCACCGGCGGCTCCGGATACGCCAGCGGCTCCAGCAGGGGTACGGTCGCGAGGCCCAGCGCCTCCAGGGTTCTGTCCGGCACGCCGAGCAGCGTAGTCCCGCCGCCCGCGCCCCGCACGCGAGTCCGAGGCTCGGCCCCGCCCGGGTGTCGTCGTACCCGCAGGTCGTGAGGCAGCATAAGGCCCATGCCCGCACTCACCCGCGCCGAGGCGCAGCTCCGCGCCGACCTGCTGGACGTCCGCCACTACGCCGTCGACCTCGACCTGACGCGCGGTGAGGAGGTCTTCGGCTCCAGCACCGTCATCACCTTCGCCGCCCGCACGGCGGCGGAGACGTTCGTCGAGATCCGGCCCGCCGAGCTGGTACGTGCCACGCTCGACGGCCGGGACCTGGACACCGGCGCGCTCGACGACAACCGGCTCGCGCTGCAACTCGCCGAGGGCGAGCACGAACTGCGCGTCGAGGCCGTCATGAGCTACTCGCGCACCGGCGAGGGCGTGCACCGCTTCACGGATCCCGCCGACGGCGAGACGTACGTCTACAGCCAGCTCTTCCTGGACGACGTGCAGCGTGCCTTCGCCGCGTTCGACCAGCCCGACCTCAAGGCCGTCTTCGACGTCTCCGTCACCGCGCCCGCCGGCTGGACCGTGCTCGGCAACGGCATCGCCCACCAGGAAGCGGACGCGGGACCGGACGCCGATCCCGAAGACGGCGTGCGCTGGCGGCTGACCACCACCCCGCCGCTGGCCACCTACCTCGTCGCCGTCGCCGCCGGACCGTGGCACTCCGTCCACACCGAGCACGCCGGGCTGCCCTTCGGTCTGCACTGCCGCCGCTCGCTCGCCGCCCACCTCGACGCCGACGCCGAGGAGCTGTTCGACGTCACCCGGCGCTGCTTCGACCGCTACCACGAGCGGTTCGCCGAGCCGTACCCCTTCGACTCCTACGACCAGGCGTTCGTCCCGGAGTTCAACGCCAACGCCATGGAGAACCCGGGCCTGGTCACCTTCCGCGACGAATTCGTCTACCGCTCCGCCGTCACCGACACGGAGCGCCAGACCCGCGCCATGGTCATCGCGCACGAGATGGCGCACATGTGGTTCGGCGACCTGGTCACGCTGCGCTGGTGGGACGACATCTGGCTGAACGAGTCCTTCGCCGAGTACATGGGCTACCAGATCCTCGCCGAGGCCACCCGCTTCACCGGCACCTGGACCGACTTCGCCATCGCCCGCAAGAGCTGGGGCTACGACGCCGACCAGCGGCCCTCCACGCACCCCGTCGCCCCGCCGCGCGTCCCCGACAGCGCCTCCGCGCTGCAGAACTTCGACGGCATCTCGTACGCGAAGGGCGCCTCCGCGCTGCGCCAACTCGTCGCCTGGATGGGCGAGAAGGACTTCTTCGCCGGGCTCGACGACTACTTCTCCCGGCACCGCTTCGGCAACGCCACCCTCGCCGACTTCATCGAGTCCATGGACCGCGCCTCCGGCCGCGACGTGCCCGCGTGGGCAGACGCCTGGCTGCGCACCACCGGCGTCGACACCTTCCGCCCGGAGACCTGGCAGGGCGAGGACGACGTATGGGCGCTGGAGGTGGAGCACACCGGGCGCCGCCCGCACCGGCTGGACGTCGGCCTCTACGACGAAGCCCCCGACGAGCCGGGGCGGATGGTCCTGCGCGAGAAGGTGGCGCAGGAGTTCGCCGAGGACCTCGGGCTGAAGTCCGCGTCCGCGGAGGGCCGGGCGCCCGACCTCGTGCTCGTCAACGACGGCGACCTCACGTACGCCAAGATCCGGCTCGACGAGGGCTCCTGGGAGACCGCGCTGCGCTGCCTGTCCGGCATCCCCGACCCGCTCAGCCGCGCCGTGCTGTGGAACGCCGCCCGTGACATGGTGCGCGACGCCGAACTCCCGCCCGCCGACTACCTCCAGGCCGCCGCCGGGCACCTGCCGGCCGAGGACGACCTCGCCGTCGTCCAGGGCGTGCTGGCCTTCGCCCGCGGTCCGGTCGCGGGCGTCTACGTCCCCGACGCGGACCGCCCCGCGGCCCGCGCGGCGGTCGCGGAGACCTGCCGCGAACTGCTGCGCCGCACCGACGACGACGGCGACCCCGGGCTGCGGCTCGCGGCCGTACGCGCCCTCATCGACTGCGCGGACGAGCCCGACGAGGTACGCGACTGGCTCGCCGCCGGCACCGTACCCGGCGGCCCCGTGCTCGACCCCGACCTGCGCTGGCGCTGCCTCGCCCGGCTTGCCGTCCTCGGCGCCGCGACCCCGGAGCGGATCGAGGCGGAGGTGGCGCGCGACCCGGGCGCGTCCGCGCAGGAGGGCGCGGCGCGGTGCCTCGCCGCGCTGCCGGACGCCGGGGCGAAGGCGGCGGCCTGGGAGTCGATGTACGGGGGCGCGGGCGGCGCCGCCGAGCTTTCCAACTACCTGTTCACCGCCACCGCGGTGGGCTTCTGGCAGCCGGAGCACCGCGAGGTGCTGGCGCCGTACGTGCCGCGCTGGTTCGCCGAGACGCCGGCGCTCGCCGAGCGCCGCGGCCCGGCCATCGCCGAGGCGGCGGGGCGCTCCGGGTTCCCGCGGGGGTTCGTGGACGCGGAGACGCTGCGGCTCGGCGAGGAGTGCCTGGAGCGGGACGACCTGGTGCCGGCGCTACGGCGGCGGCTGGCCGACCAACTCGACGACCTGGGCCGGGCGCTGCGCGTACGCGGGGCGGCGGACATCCGGGGCGAGTAGCGGCACGGGGCCGGGCGGGGCTGCCGGAACGGCGTCGCGCCCGGTCCCGTAGCAGATCGTGGAACGCGTCCCTCCGCGTCCTGACGCGTTCCCACGTACGGGCGAACTCCCGGGCAGAACGGTGCGTTTCGGAGAAATGGCGGAAGTAGGTTAGGGCCGCCTCACCTCACCACCGGTCCTCCGGGACCGGCGCACTCAGGAGCCTGCATGCCCGCTGCCGCCGAAGCCCCCCTCGCGGGCGGCCACGCCGGCCCCCGCGCCCTCCGCCCGTACCTCGACACCGTCCTCGCCGCCCTCGGCGACGGCGCCGACCGCCGCCGGGGGCCGCTGCCCGCCGGCGGTCCGGCGGCCGTCGCCGCGCGGGTGCGCGAAGCCGTCCGCCCCGTGCTGCCCGACACCGGCGTCGGCGCGGACGCGGCCCTCGCCGAACTCGTCCGCCTCCTCGCCGAGGGCGCCGCCGACCCGGCGGACCCGCACTGCGCCGCCCACCTGCACGCCCCGCCGCTCGCCGTCGCCGCCGCCGCGGACCTCGCGGCCGGCGCGCTCAACCCGTCGCTGGACTCCTGGGACCAGGCCCCGGCCGCCGCCGAACTGGAGGCCGAGGTGGCCGCCGCCGTCGCCGCAGAGGTCCACCCCGGCGCCGCCCGGCCCGACGCGCTGGTCACCACCGGCGGCACGGAGGCCAACCAGCTCGCGCTGCTGCTCGCCCGCGAACTCCTCGGCCCCGGCGTGCAGGTGGTCGCGGGCGCCAACGCCCACCACAGCGTGCGGCGCGCCGCGTGGCTGCTGGGCATGCGCGCCCCGCACGTCGTGCCGACGCCGCGCGGCGTCCTGGACCCCGCCGCCGTACGGGCCGTGCTCGCGGACGTCCGCGGCCCCGGCGGCGCCCCGGGCCCGGCGCTGGTCGTCGCCACCGCCGGCACCACCGACGAAGGCGCCGTCGACCCGCTGCCGGGGCTCGCCGACGCCGCCGCGGCGCACGGCGCCCGGCTGCACGTGGACGCCGCGTACGGCGGGCTGCTGCTGCTCGCCCCGGGCCGCGCGCACCTCGTCGCCGGGCTCGACCGGGCCCACACCGTCGCCCTCGACCTGCACAAGCTGGGCTGGCAGCCGATCGCCGCCGGCTTCCTGGCCGTACGCGACGACGCCGACCTGGCGCCGCTCGCGTACACCGCCGACTACCTCAGCGCCGACGACGACACCGACGCCGGGCTGCCCGCCCTGCTGCACCGCTCGCTGCGCACCACGCGCCGCGCCGACGTACTCAAGATCGCCGTCACGCTGCGCGCGCTGGGCCGCGCCGGGGTCGCGGAGCTGGTGGAGGCGACCTTCACCGCGGCGGCGCGGCTCGCGGAACTGGTCGAGGAGGACCCGGAGCTGGAGTTGTACGCGCCGCCGACGCTGACCACGGTCCTCTTCCGGCCCGTCGGCGCCGGCGACGCGGCGGTCGCGGCGCTGCGGCGGCGGCTGCTGTACGACGGGCACGCGGTGCTCGGCCGCGCCGGGGCGGGCGGGCGGCGCTGGCTGAAGGCCACCCTGCTCAACCCCCATGTCCAGCCGGGCGACCTGCGCAACCTGCTCAAGCTCGTCACCGAGGCCCACCGGGCACCGGCCCCTTCGCCCCGGCAGGAACGCGAGAACGGAACCGCCCCCGATGCCCGCTGAGCACACCGGCCGCCGGCGCCCCCTGGACCTCGCCGGGATCGGCATCGGCCCGTTCAACCTCTCGCTCGCCGCCCTCGCCGCCCGCGTCCGCGGCCTGACCACCGCGTTCTACGAGCGCCGCCCGGAGTTCCGCTGGCACTCCGGGCTGCTCATCGAGGGCACCACGCTCCAAGTGCCCTTCCTCGCCGACCTCGTCACGCTCGCCGACCCCACCAGCCCCTTCAGCTTCCTCAACTACCTGCGGGTGCGCGAGAGGCTCTACCCCTTCTACTTCGCCGAGCGCTTCCACGCCCACCGCGCCGAGTACGACGCGTACTGCCGCTGGGTCAGCGGGCAGCTTCCCGGCCTGCACTTCGGCCACCAGGTCGAGGATGTCCGCTGGAACGCGGAAAGCGGCCTCTTCGAGGCCGACTTCGCCCAGCTCGACGCCGCCGGCGAGGCCGCCGCGCTGGGCCGCGCGCACGCCCGGCACCTCGTCGTGGGGGTGGGCACCGAGCCGTACGTGCCGGAGGCGCTGCGCCCGCTCGTCGGCTCGCCCACGGCCGACGTCGTGCACTCCGCCGACTACCTGCCCCACCGCGCCCGCCTCGCCGCCGCCGGGCACGTCACCGTCGTCGGCGCCGGGCAGTCCGGCGCGGAGGTCTTCCTCGACCTGCTGCGGGCCCGGCCCGCGGGCGCGGAGGGGCTGCACTGGCTGGCCCGCTCCCCGGCCTTCGCGCCCATGGAGTACAGCAAGCTGGGCCTGGAGCAGTTCACCCCCGACTACGCGCGCTACTTCCACGGGCTGCCCGAGGAGGTACGCGACGACCTGCTGCCGAGGCAGTGGCAGTTGTACAAGGGCATCGACGGCGAGACCATCGCCGCCGTGCACGACGAGCTGTACCGCCGCACCCTCGGCGGCGGCTGGCCCGACGTGGTCCTCACCCCCGGCGTCACCGTACGCACCGCCGGGCGCCTCGGCTCGGACCGCATCGAACTGCACCTGGAGCACGCCGCGCAGGGCGCCCGCGAGACGCTGCGCACCGACGCCGTGGTGCTCGCCACCGGCTACCGCGAGCGCCCGCTCGACGGCCTCCTCGCCCCGCTGGAGCCGCTGCTCCAGCGCGACGCCGCGGGCCGCCCGCAGGTCGACGAGCGGCACCGCCTCGTGCTCGACCCCGAGGTCACGGGCCGGATCTACGTCCAGAACGCCGAGCGGCACACGCACGGCGTCGGCGCCCCCGACCTGGGCCTGGCCGCGCACCGCAGCGCCGTCATCCTCGACGACGTCACCGGCGCGGAGCCGTACCCGCTGCCGAGCCGTACCGCCTTCACCACCTTCGGGCTCCGGCAGACCCGGCGCGCACGCCCCGGTGCACCGGCGCCCCCCAGCCCGCGCGCGCCGGACCCTGGCACAGTAAGGGCATGACGAACCCGCCCCCCGCTCCCGCCCCGGCCCCCTACGGCACCCCGGACCAGCCGCGCCTCGCCGTCCGCGGCGAGGCCCGGCTCGAAGTGGACCCGGAGATCGCCCGGATCGCCGTCACCGTCGCCGTCCGCGGCACCGACCGGCGCACCGCGCTGGAGGACCTGACCCGCCGCAACGCCGAGGCGCGCGACCTGATCAGGTCGTACGGCGACGCGGTCGAGAAGCTGGAGACGGGCGCGCTGCTCGTGACCCCGGAACTCGGCCGGCACGGCCGCGGCGAGCGCGTGCGCCGCTACCACGGCCGGGTCCGGCTGGCCGCGACGTTCAGCGACTTCACCGCGCTGGGCGAGCTGAGCACCCGGGCCGCCGACCTCGAACTCACGGGCGTCGAAGGGCCGTGGTGGGCGCTGCGCCCGGACTCGCCGGTGCACCGCGAGGCGCGGCAGCAGGCGGTACGGGAGGCGGTGACGCGCGCCCGTGAGTACGCCCAGGCGATGGGCGCGGAGCTGACGGCCGTGCTGGAGATCGCCGACGAGGGCGCGGATCGGCAGGAGGCGTGGCTGGCGGCGGAGGCGACCCGCGGCTACGGCGGCCCCGCCGTACCCGGCGGGGAGGCGGCCCCCGCACTCGACCTCGAACCTCAGCGACAGACTGTCTACGCACGGGTGAACGCAAGGTTCACCATGACCCGTCCGCAACTCTGAAAGCGCTCATCAGAGCAGCGGCCCGCACGTTTTATTAGTTGTCAGCTCGATCTCAATAGACCTTCGCTCAAATGTCGTTGGGGAATGGCCAATACCCGGTTCCCTACCTGCCGGTAAGTCATAGAGTCGAAAGTATGCGCCGAGCGAAGATTGTCTGCACCCTGGGTCCAGCCACCGACACATACGACCAGATCAAGGGCCTGGTCGAAGCGGGAATGGACGTCGCCAGGTTCAATCTCAGCCATGGCACCTACGCTGAGCACGAAGAGCGTTACGCACGGGTGCGCAAGGCCGCGGACGAAACGGGGCGCAGCGTCGGCGTGCTCGCCGACCTTCAGGGCCCGAAGATCCGGCTGGGCACGTTCCGCGAAGGTCCTGTATTTCTCGAACGGGGCGATGAATTCACCATCAGCGTCGATCCGGTCGAAGGCGACCGCCAGTGCTGCGGTACGACGTACGCCGGGCTGGCCGCCGACGTCGGGCGGGGCGAGCGGATCCTCGTCGACGACGGCCGCGTCACGCTGGAGGTGACCGCCGTGGACGGGCCCCGGGTCCGCACGATGGTCATCGAGGGCGGCATGGTCTCCGACCACAAGGGCCTCAACCTGCCCGGCGTCGCCGTCTCCGTCCCCGCGCTCTCCACCAAGGACCGCGAGGACCTGCGCTGGGCGCTGCGCGCAGGGGCGGACATCATCGCGCTGTCCTTCGTCCGCTCCGGCCAGGACGTCCGCGACGTCCACCGGATCATGGACGAGGAGGGCCGGCGGGTGCCGGTGATCGCCAAGGTGGAGAAGCCGCAGGCGGTGGAGAACCTGGAGGGCATCGTCGACGCCTTCGACGGGCTCATGGTGGCCCGCGGCGACCTCGGCGTGGAAATGCCGCTGGAGCAGGTGCCGATGGTGCAGAAGCGCGCGGTCAAGCTGGCCAAGCGGAACGCCAAGCCGGTCATCGTCGCCACGCAGATGCTGGACTCGATGATCGAGGCGTCCCGGCCGACGCGCGCCGAGGCGTCCGACGTGGCCAACGCGGTGATGGACGGCACGGACGCGGTGATGCTGTCCGGCGAGACGAGCGTCGGCAAGTACCCGATCCAGACGGTGCGGACGATGGGCCGGATCGTGCAGGCGGCGGAGGAGGAGATGCTCGCCAAGGGCCTGCCGCCGCTGACCGAGCGCAACAAGCCGCGCACGCAGGGCGGTGCGGTGGCGCGTGCGGCGGCGGAGGTCGGCGACTTCCTCGGCGCGCGCTATCTGGTGGCCTTCACGCAGTCCGGCGACACGGTGCGGCGGCTCTCGCGCTACCGCTCGCCGATCCCGGTGCTGGCCTTCACCCCGGACCCGGCGACGCGCAGCCAGCTCAACCTGACGTGGGGCGTGGAGACGTTCCTCGGCCCGATGGTGCAGACGACCGACGAGATGGTGGCGCAGGTCGACGAGCAGTTGCTGAAGATCGGCCGCTGCCGCAAGGGCGACGTCGTGGTGATCACCGCCGGCAGCCCCCCGGGCATCCCCGGCTCGACCAACCTCGTCCGCGTCCACCACATCGGCGAGGACGACACGGTGAGCTGACGCACCGCGGAGTTGCGCCTTCGGCGGGGTGGCCGGGTGGGAAACCAGGGCATCGCGGTGCGCGCGGGCTTGCGCGCCTGCGGAACGCCGCGCCCGGCCGCCGCTGCTCACCGCAGGCGGCAGCGGTGAGCCTCGCATCTCCCGCTCCCGCCGGCGGAGCCGCGGACCGGGCTGTTCCCTGCCCCCGGCGGCGGGGCGAGGCGTTCAGTGCGCGGCCGACTCCCAGTCCCGGCCGACGCCCACCGCGACGTCCAGGGGCGCCCGCAGGGACACCGCGCCGGCCATCTCGCGGCGTACCAGCTCCTCCACTCGCTCGCGCTCGCCCGGCGCCACCTCCAGCACGACTTCGTCGTGCACCTGGAGCAGCAGCCGCGTCTGCAGCGACGCCGCCGTCAGCGCCCGGTCCACCCGCAGCATCGCGAGCTTCACGATGTCCGCCGCCGTGCCCTGGATCGGCGCGTTGAGCGCCATCCGCTCGGCCATCTCGCGCCGCTGGCGGTTGTCGCTGTTGAGGTCGGGCAGGTAGCGGCGGCGGCCGAACATCGTCTCCGTGTAGCCCGTCGCCCGCGCCTCGTCGACGACGCGGCGCAGATAGTCCCGTACGCCGCCGAAGCGCTCGAAGTAGTTCTCCATCAGCTTGCGGGCCTCGGCCGCCTCGATGCCGAGCTGCTGCGAGAGGCCGAACGCGGACAGACCGTAGGCCAGTCCGTACGACATCGCCTTGATCTTCCGCCGCATCTCGGCGTCGACCTCGGTGCGCGGCACCGCGAACACCTGCGAGGCGACCGTGTCGTGCAGGTCCTCGCCGGAGGCGAACGCCTCGATCAGGCCCTCGTCCTCCGACAGATGGGCCATCACGCGCAGCTCGATCTGGCTGTAGTCGGCGGTCAGCAGGGACTCGTACCCCTCGCCGACGACGAAGCCGCGCCGGATCGCCCGGCCCTCGTCGGTACGGATGGGCACGTTCTGCAGGTTCGGATCGGTGGAGGACAGCCGGCCGGTGGCGGCGACGGTCTGGCTGAACGTGGTGTGGATCCGGCCGTCCGCCGCGATGGTCTTGATCAGCCCCTCGACCGTGGAGCGCAGCCGGGCCTGCTCGCGGTGGCGCAGCATGATGACCGGCAGCTCGTGGTCGGTCTTGGTGGCGAGCCAGGCCAGCGCGTCGGCGTCGGTCGTGTAGCCCGTCTTGGTCTTCTTCGTCTTCGGCAGGTCCAGCTCGCCGAAGAAGACCTCCTGCAACTGCTTGGGCGAACCGAGGTTGAACTCGTGCCCCACCGCGTCGTGCGCCTCCCGGACGGCCTGCTGCACCGCGCCGGCGAACTGCTCCTCCATGGCCTCCAGATGGGCCCGGTCGACGGCGACGCCGGCCCGCTCCATCCCCGCCAGCACCGCGGAGACCGGCAGCTCCATGTCGCCCAGCAGCTCCGCCGCGCCGACCTGCGCCAGCTTCTCCGACAGCGCTTCGCCGAGGTCCAGGACCGTACGGGCCGTGCGCATCAGCGCGTCCCGCTCGGCCGCCTCCTGGTCGCCCTCCGCGCCGTCGAGGCCCAGCTCCAGTTGCCCGTCGGCCGCCGGGGGCTCCAACTCGCGGCCCAGATAGGCGATCGACAGCGCGTCGAGCGCGAACGTCCGCCGTCCTGGCGTGACCAGATAGGCGGCCAGGGCCGTGTCCATCGCCACGCCCTCGACCGTCCAGCCGTGCTCGGCGAAGACGCGCATCGCGCTCTTGGCGTCGTGCACCGTCTTGGCGCTGCCGGCGTCCGCGAGCCAGCCCGCGAACGCCTGCTCATCCGCGGCGTCCAGCCGGGCCGGGTCGAACCACGCCGCAGGACCCTCCGCGGTGGCCAGCGCGACCTCGGTGACGCTGCCGACGCCCAGTTGCCAGGTGCCGACGGTGGCCATGCCGAGGGGCGCAGAGCCGTGCTCGGCGAGCCACGGCGCCAGCTCGCCCGTCGCCAGCACCCGGCCGTCGACCTGCACGCCGGGCTCGGGCTCGACCTCCGCCTCGGCGGCGCCCGGGTCGGCGTTGAACAGCCGCTCGCGGAAGTTGGGGTTGCGGAACTCCAGGGCGTCCATGACGACCTGGAGCGACGCCCGGTCGTACGGCTTGCGCTCCAGGCCCTCGGGTCCCGTGGGCAGCTCGACCGCGCGGTCCAGCTCGGTCAGCCGGCGGTTGAGCTTCACCGCGTCGAGGTGGTCGCGCAGGTTCTGCCCGGCCTTGCCCTTGACCTCCTCGGCGCGCTCGGCCAGCTCCGCGAACGACCCGAACTGCTTGATCCACTTGGCCGCGGTCTTCTCGCCGACGCCCGGGATGCCCGGCAGGTTGTCGGAGGGGTCGCCGCGCAGGGCGGCGAAGTCCGGGTACTGCGCGGGCGTCAGGCCGTACCGCTCCTCGACCTTCTGCGGGGTGAAGCGGGTCAGCTCGGAGACGCCCTTGGTGGGATACAGCACCGTCACATGGTCGGAGACGAGCTGGAAGGAGTCCCGGTCGCCGGTGACGATCAGCACCTCGAACCCGGCCGCCTCGGCCTGCGTGGCCAGCGTGGCGATCACGTCGTCCGCCTCGAAGCCCTCGACGGCGAAGCGCGGCACGTTCATCGCGTCCAGCAGCTCGCCGATCAGCTCGACCTGGCCCTTGAAGTCGTCGGGCGTCGCCGACCGGTTCGCCTTGTAGTCCGCGAACTCCGCGGAGCGCCAGGTCTTGCGCGAGACGTCGAAGGCGACGGCCAGATGCGTCGGCGCCTCGTCACGCAACGTGTTCGACAGCATCGACGTGAAGCCGTAGATCGCATTGGTGACCTGCCCGCTGACGGTGGAGAAGTTCTCCGCGGGTAGGGCGAAGAACGCCCTGTATGCCAGGGAATGTCCGTCCAGCAGCATCAGGCGGGGGCTGCTGGGGTTACGGGGTTTCGATGCGTTCTCGGCCACGGCTCCGATCCTGCCATGCCGCACCGACAACGGAGCCCGTGACGGTGCGGCATGGCAGGATCGGTCCCGTACGCCCCACACCAGAAAGGGTGACCGCCATGGCCGGCAAACCGCCCGTCGGCGACCCCGTGCAGGACGCCCCAGAGGTCACTCCGCCCCAGCAGTCCGCCGTCGGCGCCGCCGCCATCGCGCACGCGCTGCGCACCGGGCAGGAGCAGATGGGCGTACGGCGTACGGCCCGCACCCTGCTGCGCGTCAACCAGCGCGACGGCTTCGACTGCCCCGGCTGCGCCTGGCCCGACCCGGACCGGCCGCACACCTTCGAGTTCTGCGAGAACGGCGCCAAGGCGGTCGCCGAGGAGGCGACGCTGCGCCGCGTCACCCCCGAGTTCTTCGCCGCGCACCCCGTCGCGGACCTCGCCGGCCGCAGCGGCTACTGGCTGGGCCAGCAGGGCCGGCTCACCCACCCCGTGTACCTCGCCGAGGGCGCCGAGACGTACGAGCAGGTCTCCTGGGAGCGGGCGTTCGCCATCGTCGCCGAGGAACTGAAGGCCCTCGACTCACCCGACGAGGCGGTCTTCTACACCTCCGGGCGCACCGGCAACGAGGCCGCGTTCCTCTACCAGCTCTTCGCCCGCGAGTTCGGCACCAACAACCTGCCGGACTGCTCGAACCTCTGCCACGAGTCGTCCGGTTCCGCGCTCACCGAGACCCTGGGCGTCGGCAAGGGCAGCGTCCTGCTCGACGACCTCCACCAGGCCGACCTGATCATCGTCGCCGGCCAGAACCCGGGCACCAACCACCCGCGCATGCTCACCGCGCTGGAGCGCGCCAAGGAGAACGGCGCGCGCGTGATCACCGTCAACCCGCTGCCCGAACCCGCCATGGTCCGGTTCAAGAATCCCCAGACCCTACGCGGCCTCGCGCGCGGCGGCACCCCGCTGACCGACCTGTTCCTCCAGGTCCGCGTCGGCGGCGACCAGGCGCTCTTCCGCGCCCTGGCCCGGCGGGTCCTCGCCGCGCACGACTCCGGCGCCGAGGCCGTCGACGAGGAGTTCGTCGCGGAGCACACCCACGGCTACGAGGAGTACGCGGCCGCCGCCCGCGGCTACGCCGACGCGGACGCCGAGCGCGCCACCGGCCTGACCGCCGCCGACCTCGACCGCGCCGCGGAACTCGTGCTGGCCGCCGACAAGATCGTCGTCTGCTGGGCGATGGGCCTCACCCAGCACAAGCACGCCGTGCCCACCATCAAGGAGATCGTCAGCTTCCTGCTCCTCGGCGGCCACGTCGGCCGCCCCGGCGCAGGCGTCTGCCCCGTGCGCGGCCACAGCAACGTGCAGGGCGACCGCACCATGGGCATCTTCGAGCGCCCCGCGCCCGCCTTCCTGGACGCGCTGCGGCAGGAGTTCGGCTTCGACCCGCCCCGCCACCACGGCTACGACGTCGTACGCGCCATCCGCGCGCTGCGCGACGGCGCCGCCAGGGTCTTCTTCGCGGTCGGCGGCAACTTCGTCTCCGCCTCGCCCGACACCGGGGTCACCGAGGCCGCGATGCGCCGCGCCCGGCTGACCGTGCACGTCTCGACCAAGCTCAACCGCAGCCACGTCGTCACCGGCGCCCGCGCGCTCATCCTGCCCACCCTGGGCCGCACCGAGCGCGACCGGCAGCCGGGGCCCGACGGCCGCGGCCACGAGCAGTTCGTGACCGTCGAGGACTCCATGGGCGTCGTGCACGCCTCCCGCGGCCGGCTCGCGCCCGCCAGCGACGCGCTGCTGTCGGAGGTCGCGATCGTCTGCCGGCTGGCCCGCGCGGTGCTGGGGGAGGACAGCGCCACGCCCTGGGAGGAGTTCAGCAGCGACTACGGGCGCATCCGCGACCGTATCGCGCGCGTGGTGCCCGGCTTCGAGGACTTCGACGCCCGCGTCCGCCGCCCCGGCGGCTTCACCCTGCCGCACGCCCCGCGCGACGAGCGGCGCTTCCCCACGAGCACCGGCAAGGCCAACTTCACCGCGGGCCCGGTGACGTACCCCGAGGTGCCCGAGGGGCGGCTGCTGCTGCAGACGCTGCGCAGCCACGACCAGTACAACACCACGATCTACGGCCTGGACGACCGCTACCGCGGCGTGCGCGGCGGGCGGCGCGTCGTCCTCGTCCACCCCGACGACGCCGCGGACCTCGGTCTCGCCGACGGCGCGTACGCGGACATCGTCGGCGAGTGGCACGACGGCGTCGAGCGGCGCGCGGACGGCTTCCGCGTCGTGCACTACCCGACGGCCCGGGGCTGCGCGGCCGCGTACTACCCGGAGACCAACGTGCTGGTGCCGCTGGACTCCACCGCGGACACGAGCAACACCCCCACGAGCAAGTCCCTGGTGGTCAGGCTGGAACCGGCCGCGTCTACGGTGGAGCCCGACACGACGGTGTAAAGGACGGAGCCGGGCGCGCATGGGCGAGCACACCACGAAGTTCCCCCGAGAGATCCTCGACGAGTTCGCCGGCGTCGGCGTCGACCTGGAGAAGCTGTTCTCCGCCGGCGCCCTCGGGCAGCGCATGGGCCTGCGGGTGCTGGAGGCGGCGCCCGAGCGGGTCGTGGGCACGCTGCCCGTGGAGGGCAACACGCAGCCGTACGGGCTGCTGCACGGCGGCGCCTCCGCGGTGCTCGCCGAGACCCTCGGCTCCGTCGGCGCGATGCTGCACGGCGGCCCGGCGAAGGTCGCGGTCGGCGTCGACCTCAACTGCACCCACCACCGGGGTCTGCGCGCCGGCGTGGTCACCGGCGTCGCCACCCCGCTGCACCGCGGCCGGTCCACCGCGACGTACGAGATCGTCGTCAGCGACGAGGAGGGCCGCCGGGTGTGCACCGCACGGCTCACCTGCCTGCTGCGCGACGCCTGACCCCGCGGCGGACCGGACCACGGCGGCGGTCGGAGCGGTCGGAGGAAGCGCCTACCCGGACCGCCGGCCGCCGCCGGGCGGCGTCAGTGGCGCGGCGCCCTCAGCCCGTCCCTGACGACGACCTTCTTCACCGGCCCGCGGTCCCCGCGGGCGTGCGTCCGCTCGGCCTTCTTGCAGTGCCCCCGGGGCACGTCCTTCACGTGCACCCGCTTGCCGGCCTGACCCGCCTGGCCGGCCGGACCGTGCGAGACGTGCTTGGCCTGCGTCGCGCACGGGCGCTGCGGCGCGGCGTGCCCGTCGGCGGCGCTCGCCGCACCCGCGGTGCCCAGCAGGACCGCCAGCGCCGCGACGGCGGTGACCGCGGCGCGCTTCATCGTGACGTTCATGATGAGATATCCCTTCCGTGCCGGTCCGTCCGGCACGGGCACCACCTTCGACCGCGCCGCCCGCAGGTCCGAACTCCCGCCGCCCGCCCGCGTGTCCCGCCGCGGGACACCGCCGCGGTGCCGGGGATAAGAAGCCCATGAGAATCGCTCACCCGATACGCTCAGACCGGCCGCCCCCGGGGCCGTCCGCTCTCATCCCGCTCTCATGCTTCTCAGCACCCCCTCACCCTGGCGGCGCCGACGTCCCGTGCGGAATTCACCCGTCCGGGCGGTGAGAGGCAGTGCCCGGGACGGGATCCCGCAGGTCTGCCCCGGCGCCCCGAGGTCGCTGTGACCAGCGCCACTCGGCGTGAATCAAACTAGCTATGACCTGCACGTTTAACGAACATGCCGCGCGGGTACGTTGCTCGTCTCACAAACGCCTTCTAGCCTCGGGGCGCATGAACCTCCTCCGGAAGCTCAATCACAAGCTCGGCGCAACCACGGGTTTCGAGATCCGCAAGGCCGGGCTGCCGCATGCGCCTGCCCCGAAACCCGCCCCGATCCAGGAGCCCGCGGAGCCGAAGCCTGTCGCGCAGGTCGCGTACCGCCCCCCGGAGGATCCCGAAGTCGACCGGCTGCTCCGGCGGCCGGTGTTCATCATGTCGCCGGTACGCTCCGGCTCCACCCTGCTGCGCCTGCTCCTCAACGCGCACTCGCGCCTGCACTCCGCGCACGAGCTGCACTTCCGCCGGCTGGAGGTCACCACCAGCACCAAGCTCGCCGAGCGCGCCATGGCCGAGCTCGGCCTGGAGCGCGGCGACCTGGAGCACCTGATCTGGGACCGGGTGCTCCACCGTGAGCTGGTGCGCTCCGGCAAGGACTTCCTGGTGGAGAAGACGCCCAGCAACACCTTCGCGTACAAGCGCATCGCCGCCTGCTGGCCCGACGCCCGGTTCATCTTCCTGCTCCGCCACCCCGCCTCCATCGCCCGCTCCTGGTACGAGGCCGACCCGGAGAAGCGCACCGAGGAGGAGGCCGCCCTCGACGCGCTGCGCTACATGCGCGCCACCGAACGCGCCCGCCAGGCCCTGCCGGGGCACGTCGTGCGCTACGAGGAGCTGACCGACGACCCCGAGTCGGCCATGAAGGGCATCTGCTCCTACCTGGAGATCGACTTCGAGCCCGGCATGCTCGACTACGGCTCCCAGAACCAGGCCGGCTACAAGAAGGGCCTCGGCGACTGGAAGGACAAGATCCGCAGCGGCCAGGTACAGGCCGGCCGCGCGCTGCCCGCCGCCGAGGAGATCCCCGAGCCGCTGCGCGAGATCAGCGCCGCCTGGGGCTACGTCGAGGGCCGGGCGGAGGACCGGGACGCCGCGGCCGCCGGCCGCGAGCCGCACGCCGAGATCGCCGAGGTCTGGCCCCGTGACGGCGCCGTCCGCCTCACCGGCAGCCTGCACGGCGTCACCGACGGCGGCGCCGGCCCCTGGGAGATGCTCCTCGTCCGGCGCGACCAGGAGGACCAGCAGTTGCGCTATCCGGCGGAGCTTGCCGACGGCGGGTTCGACGTCACGGTGCCCGTCGCCGACCTGGCGCCCGCGGGGCTCACCACCCCGGCCCAGTGGGACATCCACCTGGCCGCGGGCGAGGGCGACGCGGAGGTCCGGCTGCGCGCCGGCCGCCACCTCGACGGGATCACCGGCAAGAAGAACATCATGGTCTTCCCCGGCCAGCCCGCCCGGATCGACGGCGCGGACGTCGAGGTCAAGCCGTACTACACCATCAAGGACAACCTCTCCGTCGAGGTACTGCCGGCCTCATGAAGATCCGCTATCTGCTCATGCACGCCTACGGCACCGGCGGGACCATCCGCACCGTGTTCAACCAGGCCGGGTCCATGGCCGCCGCGGGCCACGACGTCGAGATCGCCAGCATGCAGCGCACCCGCGACGAGTTCCACTTCCCCCTCCACCCGGAGGTCACCGTCACCACCCTGGTCGACCAGCGGCCCGGCGTCCGCGAGGCGGAGCTGGCCGCGGCCGGCCCCCGGGCGGCGGAGAAGCGCGTCGAGCGCGAGGGCCAGCCGCCGCGGCACATCCCGTCGGGGGAGTTCGCGTACGAGCGCTACAACCGCCACATCGAGGACACCGTCATCGACTGGCTGGAGCGGCAGCGCGACGCGGTGATCGTCCCGACCCGCCCCGGGCTGAACTTCCTCACCGCCCGGTTCACCCCGCGCTCCTGCCACAAGATCGCCCAGGAGCACATGAACCTGGGCACGCACCCGTCGGACATCCGCACCGCCATCCAGCGCGAGTACCCCCGGTTCGACGCCGTCGCCGTCCTCACCCACGGTGACCGCGAGGACTACCAGGAGCTGCTGCCCGGCACCCGCGTCGTCCGCATCCCCAACGCCGTGCACACCGGCGACAAGAAACTGACCACCTACGCGGAACACATCGCCGTGGCCGCCGGCCGGCTCTTCCCCCAGAAGGGCTTCGACATGCTGATCCCCGCGTGGGCGCAGCTCGTGGAGAAGTTCCCCGACTGGCAGTTGCGCATTTTCGGCACCGGCGAGAAGAAGGCCGAGCTGCGCCGGCTGATCGACGAGAACCACCTGTACAACCACGTCTTTCTGATGGGGCACACGCACAAACTGGACGACGAACTTGCGAGAGCATCGTTTTATGTGCTCAGCTCGCGGTTCGAGGGCCTGCCCATGGTGATGATCGAATCGATGACCCACGGACTCCCCGTGGTCAGCTTCGACTGCCCGACGGGCCCCGCCGACGTGCTCACCCACGGGAAGGACGGGCTGCTGGTGCCCCGGAAGGACGTGGACGGGCTCGCCGAGGCCATGGGGCAGCTCATGGACGACGAGGGCCTACGGGCCGACATGGGAGCGGCGGCACTGCAGACGTCGCGCTCCTACACTCCCGAGGCGGTCCATCCGCAGTGGGAGGCACTTTTCGAGGAGATTCACGGGAGTGGGAGTGCCTGACAACGCACCCGGCGCCGACGGCGTACACGCGCGCGGCGCCACGATCTGGCTCACCGGCCTGCCCAGCGCCGGCAAGACGACGCTGGCGCGCACCTTCGGCGAGCGGCTCCAGGACGCCGGCCACCGGGTGGAGGTGCTGGACGGCGACGAGATCCGGGAATTCCTCACCGCCGGCCTCGGCTTCTCCCGGGTGGACCGCCACACCAACGTGCAGCGCATCGGCTTCGTCGCCGAGCTTCTCGCGTCGCACGGCGTCAAGGTCCTCGTGCCGGTGATCGCCCCGTACGCGGACAGCCGCGAGGCGGTGCGCAAGCGCCACCAGACGGAGGGTACGACGTATGTGGAGGTGCACGTGGCCACGCCCGTCGACGTCTGCGCCGAGCGCGACGTGAAGGGCCTCTACGCGAAGCAGGCGGCCGGCGAGATCTCCGGACTCACCGGCGTGGACGACCCGTACGAGCCGCCCGCGGACCCCGATCTGCGCATCCCCACGCACGAGCAGAGTGTCGAAGAATCCGCGGCGATGCTTCACGCCGCACTGGTGGAACGAGGTCTCGCATGAGCCAGTTCGAGCAGGCCGCCGCCCAGGACTTCCAGTTGCCGCACCTGGACGTGCTGGAGTCCGAGGCGGTGCACATCTTCCGCGAGGTCGCGGGGGAGTTCGAGCGTCCGGTGATTCTCTTCTCCGGCGGCAAGGACTCCATCGTGATGCTCCACCTGGCGCTGAAGGCGTTCGCGCCGGCCCCGCCGCCGTTCGCGCTCCTGCACGTCGACACGGGGCACAACTTCCCCGAGGTGCTGGAGTACCGCGACCGCGTCGCCGCGCAGCACAACCTGCGGCTGCACGTCGCCTCCGTCCAGGACTTCATCGACCGCGGCGAGCTCAAGGAGCGCGCCGACGGCACCCGCAACCCGCTGCAGACCGTGCCGCTGCTGCGCGCCATCGAGGAGGCCCGCTACGACGCGGTCTTCGGCGGCGGCCGCCGCGACGAGGAGAAGGCCCGCGCCAAGGAGCGCATCTTCTCCCTGCGCGACGAGTTCGGCGGCTGGGACCCGCGCCGCCAGCGCCCCGAGCTGTGGCAGCTCTACAACGGCAAGCACGCCGTCGGCGAGCACGTCCGGGTCTTCCCGCTGTCCAACTTCACCGAGCTGGACGTCTGGCAGTACATCGCCCGCGAGAAGATCGTGCTCCCGGAGATCTACTACGCGCACCGCCGCGAGGTCTTCCTCCGCAGCGGCATGTGGCTCGCCCCCGGCGAGTGGGGCGGCGCCAAGCAGGGCGAGCGCGTCGAGACCCGCACGGTGCGCTACCGCACCGTCGGCGACATGTCCTGCACCGGTGCCGTCGACTCCGACGCCGACACCATCGAGAAGGTCATCGCCGAGATCGCCGCCACCCGCCTCACCGAGCGCGGCGCCACCAGGGCCGACGACAAGATGTCCGAGGCCGCCATGGAAGACCGCAAGCGCGAAGGCTACTTCTGATCATGACTGTGAACCCACCCGCCCCCACCACGGAGCCGGCCGCGCTCACCGAGGTCTCCCTGCTGCGCTTCGCCACCGCGGGCAGCGTCGACGACGGCAAGTCGACCCTTGTGGGCCGGCTGCTGCACGACTCCAAGTCGGTCCTCGCGGACCAGTTGGAGGCCGTCGAGCGCGCCTCCGCCAGCCGCGGACAGGAGACCCCCGACCTGGCGCTGCTCACCGACGGGCTGCGCGCCGAGCGCGAGCAGGGCATCACCATCGACGTGGCGTACCGCTACTTCGCCACCCCGCGGCGCCGCTTCATCCTCGCCGACACCCCCGGCCACGTGCAGTACACCCGCAACATGGTCACCGGCGCCTCCACCGCCGAGCTGGCGGTCATCCTCGTGGACGCCCGGCACGGCGTCGTCGAGCAGACCCGCAGGCACGCCGCGGTCGCCGCGCTGCTGCGCGTGCCGCACGTGGTCCTGGCCGTCAACAAGATGGACCTCGTCGACTACGCGGAGGACGTCTTCGCCACCATCGCCGCCGAGTTCACCAAGTACGCCAAGGCCCTCGGCGTGCCCGCCGTGACCACCATCCCGATCTCGGCGCTGGAGGGCGACAACGTCGTCACCCCGTCGGCCGTCATGGACTGGTACGCGGGCCCCACGGTGCTGGAGCACCTGGAGACCGTCCAGATCGACCACGACCCGCGCGGCCGCGTGACCCGCTTCCCCGTGCAGTACGTGATCCGCCCGCAGACCGCGGAGCACCGCGACTACCGCGGCTACGCCGGGAAGATCGCCTCCGGCATCTTCCACGTCGGCCAGCCCGTCACCGTGCTGCCCTCCGGCCGCACCTCCAGCATCGCCGCCATCGACGTGCTGGGCGAGAGCGTCGACGCCGCGTGGGCGCCGCAGTCGGTCACCATCCGGCTCGCCGACGACATCGACATCTCCCGCGGCGACATGATCGCCCCCAGCGAGCAGGCCCCCGACGCCACGCAGGACATCCAGGCCACCGTCTGCCACCTGCACGACACCGCGCTCACCCCCGGCGCCCGGGTGCTGCTCAAGCACACCACCCGCACCGTCAAGGCGATCGTCAAGCAGATCCCCGACCGGCTCACGCTCGACGACCTCTCCCACCACCCCGCCCCGGGGTCCCTGGAGGTCAACGACATCGGCCGCGTCGTGCTCCGCACCTCGGAGCCGCTGCCGATGGACGCCTACGGCGACTGCCGGCGCACCGGCTCGTTCCTGCTGATCGACCCCGCCGACGGCGCCACCCTCGCCGCGGGCATGGCGGGCACCGCGTTCGCAGGCGCGGACAGCGAGAAGCGGGCCGAACTCGACGACGCCGAGTGGGACTTCTGACCGCACCCCGCCCGGCCGCCGGCCCGCCGGGACGCTGACGGCGTCCTGGGGGACCGGCCGCGGGCCGCGTACGGACGACGGCGGCGGGAACGGGGCACCGGCCCCGGCTCCCGCCGCCGTCGCGTACGTTCGGTAGTCGGACGCGGGTGCGTTCGGCCCGCTGCGCAGCGGGCCGAACGCCCTTACTCTGTCCGCCATGAGCGCCCCCACCCGGCCCGAGCCCGGCCCAGAGCCGGACCCCGGCCCGCCCGCGGAGGTCCTCGGCGGCGGCTCCGCGGGGCCGCGCCTCGGCGAGCGCTGGACGGCGCTGCCGCCCCGCTCCCGCCGGCGCGCCGCCGTCGGCACCGGACTCGCCGTGCTGGCCGCCGCCGGCGTATACGCCCTGGCCACACGGCCGGAGCCGGAGCCGCCCGCCCCTGTGCCGTATCCGATCCAGTCCACTCATTTCTCCTTTCTCGGGATAGAAACCCCCAAAGCTGGCGATAGCTCCTTTGACGCCCAGCTCATGGCCACGTCGGACAGCGGCGCCTTCCTGGAGAAGATCACCCAGGGCTACAGCGGCCTGAAGCTGTCCGTCCGGCCCGCGCTGCCGCTGGACCTCGCCGAAGGCCAACCCACCCGGGTCACCGTCAGGTTCGAGGTCGTCCGGTGCGCGGGGCTCCCCCTCGACGCGAGCCTGCCCTCGCTGCGCGTAACGCTGCGTAACACGCGCGCAATACAGGACTACAGCTCCATCCTCGGCGGGACCTACGCCGCCGAACTGTCCCGGGCGCTGCGTACGATATGCGAACCCGCCCCGCGGGCGGCTCCCGGCGCATAGGACATCAGCAGCGGCTTCGCGCCCGTTCGGGCGTCCGGACTCCGCGGATCCGGCACAGACCACGCCCGCCGACGCGGAAGGTGGCTGTAAGGGTCATAACAAGAGAGTCACAGCATTGCCTGCACCTCTGCCCCCTCGACCCGGGGCGGCTTAGAGTCACGCCCAGTCACCGCGCAGCAGGTCACCTTCCGACACCTGCCGCGTGCACCGGCCCACTCTGCGCAGTCGAGGCCGCGCCAGGGGAAAGGACAGATCGTGCGTCACCGTTCCTTGCTCATACTCACCACTGCGGTCACCGCAGGGGCTCTCACGCTGTCTGCTTGCGGTTCCCGCGACGACGACAGCGAAGACGGGGGCGGTGGCGACGGAACGACCGTCGTTATCGGCCTCGACGCGCCGCTGACGGGTGACCTCTCCGCCCTGGGCATCGGCATCCAGAACTCCGCCGAGCTCGCCGTGAAGACGGCCAACGAGAACGAGGAGGTCAAGGGCGTCACGTTCGAGCTCGAGCCCCTCGACGACGTCGCGCAGGCCCAGCAGGGCCAGCAGAACGCCACCAAGCTCGTCGGCAACGAGGACGTCATGGGCGTCGTCGGCCCGCTCAACTCCGACGTCGGCCAGTCCATGCAGAAGGTCTTCGCCGACGCCGACCTGGCCCAGGTCTCGCCCGCCAACACCAACCCCGCCCTGACCCAGGGCGAGGAGTGGCAGTCCGGCAACAAGACGCGGCCGTTCGACACGTACTTCCGCGTGTCCACCACCGACGCGATCCAGGGCCCGTACGCGGCGCAGTACCTCTTCAACGAGGAGAAGCTGAAGAAGGTCTTCGTCATCGACGACAAGAAGACCTACGGCGCCGGCCTCGCCGGCACCTTCGCCGACGAGTTCGAGAAGCTCGGCGGCAAGGTCGTCGGGACCGACCACGTCAACCCCGACGACAAGGACTTCGCGGCCATCGCCACGAAGGTCAAGAACTCCGGCGCCGACTTCGTCTACTACGGCGGCGAGTACCCGGCCGGCGCCCCGCTGGCCGCCCAGGTCAAGAAGGCCGGGGCCAAGATCCCGACCGTCGGCGGCGACGCGCTGTTCAGCGCCGAGTACGTGGCCCTGGCCAAGGAGAACGCCGAGGGCGACATGGCCAGCTCCGTCGGCGCCCCGCTGACCGAGCTGGACACCGCCAAGGAGTTCATCAAGAACTACGAGGCGGCCGGCTACGAGGACGCCTTCGAGGCGTACGGCGGCTACTCCTACGACTCCGCCTGGGCCATCATCCAGGCCGTGAAGACCGTCGTCGAGGACAACGACGGCGAGCTGCCCGGTGACGCGGACGAGGCCCGCAAGGCCATCACCGAGGCCATGAACGACGTTTCCTTCGAGGGCGTGACCGGCAGCGTCGGCTTCGACGAGTTCGGCGACACCACGAACAAGCAACTGTCGCTGTACCAGGTCAAGGACGGCGAGCACGTGCCGCTGACCAGCGGCGAGTTCGAAGGCTGACAGGGGCGACCACCACCGCCCATTGATCACACAGACCGCAAGCGGCGCGGGGGGCGCACACAGCGCCCCCCGCGCGGCCATATCTGACACCCACTCGGAGGCCCAGCGGTGAACGATCTGCCGCAGCAACTTGCCAACGGCCTGCTACTCGGCGCCTTGTACGGGCTCATAGCCATCGGCTACACGATGGTGTACGGCATCGTCCAGCTCATCAACTTCGCCCACGGCGAGATATTCATGATCGGCGGCTTCGGCGCCCTGACGATGTGGCTGTGGATGCCGAACGGCACCAGCCTGCTCGTCGCCCTGCCGCTGATGATCCTCATGGCCGTCATCTGCTCCGTGCTCGTCGGCGTCGGCGCGGAACGCTTCGCCTACCGCCCCTTGCGCGGCGCACCCCGCCTCGCCCCTCTTATCACCGCGATCGGCCTGTCCATCGCCCTCCAGCAGGCCATCTGGGCCTGGTACCCCGAAGCCACGAAGTCGCGGCCCTTCCCCGAGTTCTCCGGCCCGCGCATCGACTTCGGCGCGTTCACCATCGAACGCGGCGAGCTCTACCTGCTCATCGCCGCCCCCGTGTGCATGATCGCCCTCGGCTTCTTCGTCTCCAAGACCCGCACCGGCCGCGCCATGCAGGCCACGTCGCAGGACCCGGACACGGCCAAGCTCATGGGCATCAACACCGACCGCATCATCGTCATGGCCTTCGCCATCGGCGCCGCCTTCGCGGCCATCGCGGCCATCGCCCACGGCCTCCGCTACGGCGAGGTCAACTTCAAGATGGGCTTCATCGCCGGCCTCAAGGCATTCACCGCCGCCGTCCTCGGCGGCATCGGCAACATCTACGGCGCCATGATCGGCGGCGTAGTCCTCGGGCTCTCCGAGGCCATGGCCACCGCCTACATCGCCGACATCCCCGGCATGGAGCAGCTCGGCGGCGGTGCGTGGAAGGACGTCTGGGCGTTCGTCCTGCTCATTCTCGTACTGCTCTTGCGGCCCCAGGGCCTCTTGGGCGAACGCGTCGCGGATCGGGCGTGATAGCGATGACCACCCTGGAGAAGAACACCCCATCCGCCGCGGGCGGCGCGCTGCCCCTGCCGCCGGGCCCCGCCCGGCTGCTCGCCTACGCCGGCGCCTTCGGCACCTTCGTCTCGACCTTCCTCTCGTGGACCTACACGGAGGAGTTCCCGGGCAACCTCACCGTCTACGGCTACCCCGGCGGGCTGCAGCTCCTGACGCTCACCGGCGCCCTGCTCACCCTGCTGTTCCTGCTCTCCGGCAGCGGCCTGCGCGGACTGCGCTGGCTCACCCCCGGCGGCGCCAACAGCGCGGTACGGCTGCTCGCGCTCGGCACCCTCGGTGTCACCGGCTACACCTTCGGCGCCATCGTCAAGAACCTCGGCGGCCTGATCAACGTCGACCCCGGCGGCTACGTCGCCGTCGCGATGGCCCTGATCGCCGTCATCGGCACGCTCGGGCTGCCGTCGGACGTCCCCGTGGACGCCGAGGACCCGCCCGCCAACCCCTGGGCGCAACTGGTGCACTCGCTGAAGGCGCCGGTCCCGGGGCGGGTGCGGGACCTGCCGGGCTGGGTGGAGATCGTCATCATCTCCGCCGCCTTCGCCCTCGGCCTGTACGTCTTCACGTTCGGCATCGACACCGACTACGCCGAACTCTTCATCGGCTACATGGTGCTCGTCTCCTTCGCGTTCCCCGCCGTGGGCCGCGCGGGCCTCACCCGGCAACTGGGCCAGCTCACCGCCAAGCACCGGAACGTGACCGTGACCGCGGCCTTCGTCGCCGCGTTCGCCTTCCCGTTCACCCAGAGCAACGACGCCTACGCCAGCATCGGCACCAACATCCTCATCTTCGCCACCGTGGCGCTCGGCCTCAACGTCGTCGTCGGCCTGGCGGGCCTGCTCGACCTCGGCTACGTCGCCTTCCTCGGCGTCGGCGCGTACACCGCCGCCCTGGTCTCCGGCGCACCCACCTCCAGCATCGGGGTCACCTTCCCGTTCTGGGCGGCCGTGCTCACCGGCGCCGCGGCGTCGCTCGTCTTCGGCGTGCTCATCGGCGCCCCGACCCTGCGGCTGCGCGGCGACTACCTCGCCATCGTCACCCTCGGGTTCGGCGAGATCTTCCGCATCGGCGTGCAGAACCTCGACGGCGACTCCGGGCCCGACGTCACCAACGGCCCCAACGGCATCCCGAACATCCCGGAGCTGGAGATCTTCGGCTTCAACCTCGGCGAGGAGCACACCATCCTCGGCCAGGAGCTGGGCAGGTTCTCCAACTACTTCCTGCTCATGCTGCTGTTCACCGTCGTGATCGTCACGATCTTCCGGCGCGCGGACCAGTCGCGCATCGGCCGTGCCTGGGTCGCCATCCGCGAGGACGAGACCGCCGCCCGCGCCATGGGCATCAACGCCTTCCGGCTCAAGCTCCTCGCGTTCGCGCTCGGCGCCACCCTGGCCGGCATGGCGGGCACCGTACAGGCGCACGTGACGTACACCGTCACGCCGACCCAGTACAAGTTCGTCGAAGCCGTGCCGCCGAACTCCGCGTTCCTGCTGGCGGCCGTCATCCTCGGCGGCATGGGCACCGTCAGCGGCCCGCTCATCGGCGCATCGCTGCTCTACCTGATCCCCGCCAAGCTGCAGTTCGTCCAGGAATACCAACTGCTGCTCTTCGGCGTGGCGCTGGTCCTCCTCATGCGCTTCCGTCCGGAAGGACTCATCGCCGACCGCCGGAAGCAGCTCGAGTTCCACGACACCGGGCAGTTGGACGTGCCCAAGGAAGATACCGACCTCGGCAAGAAGGTGGGGGTGTGACACAGATGGTCAGCGATACCGTCCCCGCCAAGGGACCGGGCGGCGGGACCGTCCTGGACGCCCGCGGCGTCACCATGCGCTTCGGCGGCCTCACCGCCGTACGCAACGTCGACCTCACCGTCGACCAAGGCGAGATCGTCGGGCTCATCGGCCCCAACGGCGCCGGCAAGACCACCTTCTTCAACTGCATGACCGGGCTCTACATCCCCACCGAGGGCACGGTCAGATACAAGGGCACGGTCCTGCCGCACCGCTCCCACCGCGTCACCGAGGCGGGCATCGCCCGTACCTTCCAGAACATCCGTCTCTTCGCCAACATGACGGTCCTGGAAAACGTCCTCGTCGGCCGGCACACCCGCACCCACGAAGGGCTGTGGTCCGCGCTGCTGCGCAACCCCGGCTTCAAACGGGCGGAGCGGGCGTCGGAAGCGCGCGCCATGGAACTGCTGGAGTTCACCGGGCTGGCCGCCAAGCGCGACCACCTCGCCCGCAACCTCCCCTACGGCGAACAGCGCAAGCTGGAGATCGCCCGGGCGCTGGCGAGCGAACCGGGGCTGCTGCTCCTCGACGAGCCCACCGCGGGCATGAACCCGCAGGAGACCCGGGCCACCCGCGAGCTGGTCTTCGCGATCCGCGAGCAGGGCATCTCGGTGCTCGTCATCGAGCACGACATGCGGTTCATCTTCGGCCTCTGCGACCGCGTCGCCGTCCTCGTCCAGGGCGAGAAGCTGGTCGAGGGCACCCCGGAGGTCGTCCAGAGCGACGAACGCGTCGTGGCCGCGTACCTCGGGACCCCCTACGAGGGCGTCCCCGAGGACGAGGCCGCCGACGAGGTCGCCGCCGCCGAGGACGCGGTCGCCAAGAACACCGGGAGCACCAGCGCCCCCCAGACGAGCAAGGAGGGCGACGCGTGACCGCGCTACTGCAGGTCGACGACCTGAAGGTCGCCTACGGCAAGATCGAAGCCGTCAAGGGCATCTCGTTCAGCGTCCAGAGCGGCGAGGTCGTCACCCTCATCGGCACCAACGGCGCCGGCAAGACCACGACCCTGCGCACCCTCTCCGGACTGCTGAAGCCCTCCGGCGGCAAGATCTTCTTCGACGGCACGCCGCTCAACGGCGTCGGCGCCCACAAGATCGTCGCCATGGGCCTCGCCCACTCCCCGGAGGGCCGCCGGCTCTTCCCCCGCCTCACCATCACCGAGAACCTCCAACTCGGCGCCTTCCTCCGGAAGGACGCGGCGGGCATCGAGCAGGACATCAAGATGTGCTACGAGCTGTTCCCCATCCTCGGCGAACGGCGCAAGCAGGCAGCCGGCACCCTGTCCGGCGGCGAGCAGCAGATGCTCGCCATGGGCAGGGCCCTGATGTCCCGGCCCAAGCTGCTCATGCTCGACGAGCCCTCCATGGGCCTCTCGCCGATCATGATGCAGAAGATCATGGAGACGATCCGGGAGCTGAAGGCCCAGGGCACCACCATCCTGCTCGTCGAGCAGAACGCCCAGGCCGCGCTCTCCATCGCCGACCACGGTCACGTGATGGAGGTCGGCAAGGTCGTCCTGTCGGGCACCGGAGAGGAACTGCTGCACGACGAGTCCGTGCGCAAGGCGTACCTCGGCGAAGACTGAGCACCCACCGCACAGCCAGAGCGGCCCGCGCCCCGGGGAGGGGGGCACGGGCCGCTCGCGCACGTTCGCGGCGCGGGTCGCACGGAAGCCCCGCAGCGGCTCCGCGGACTAACCCTGCTTCTTCTTGGCCTTCTTCTCCGCGTCGTCCTCGATCACGGCCTCGGCCACCTGCTGCATCGACAGCCGGCGGTCCATCGACGTCTTCTGGATCCACCGGAACGCCGCCGGCTCCGACAGCCCGTACTCGGTCTGCAGGATGCTCTTCGCCCGGTCCACCAGCTTCCGCGTCTCCAGCCGCTGCGTGAGGTCGACGACCTCCTTCTCCAGCGTCTTCAGCTCCGTGTAGCGCGAGACGGCCATCTCGATGGCCGGCACCACGTCACCCTTGCTGAACGGCTTCACCAGATACGCCATGGCGCCCGCGTCCCGCGCCCGCTCCACCAGCTCGCGCTGGGAGAACGCGGTGAGCATGAGCACCGGCGCGATGGAGTCGGCGGCGATCCGCTCGGCGGCGGAGATCCCGTCGAGCACGGGCATCTTCACATCCAGGATCACCAGATCCGGCTGCATCTCCCGCGCCAACTGCACCGCGGTCTCCCCGTCCCCCGCCTCCCCGACGACGGTGTACCCCTCCTCCTCCAGCATCTCCTTCAGATCGAGCCGGATGAGGGCCTCGTCCTCCGCGATGACGACCCGCGTGGTCAGCGGCGGCACGTGCTCGTCGCCTCCGGCGCTGGCGGCGGCGATGTCCTCCGGGGTTTCGGGGGTCTCGGGGGCGCTCACGGTGCTCCTCGGGGTATTGCCTGGCTGCGATAGGGGGGCACCCACGAGGGTACCGACCCCGCGGGGAGCGGTGAGTACGCGGTAGGCTTGGGCCCGCACAGAGCGAGCCCGGTTGGTGGAACTGGTACACACGCGGCTCTCAAACAGCCGTGCCTTCGGGCTTGTGGGTTCGAATCCCACACCGGGCACTTCTCGCTCGACCGGAGTGCATCATTCTCGTGAATTCCGGCGATGCACCGGTGCGGCCGCGTTCGGTCGCGCACAGTCGTTCTATGCACACGCACGGCACGGATGTACGTGATCGGGCACTCGCCCTGCTGCACACAGGCGCGCGGAACGCCGACGTCGCCCGAAACCTCGGCATCCCCGTAGGGACCGTTGGCTACTGGCTCCACCGGGACCGGGCCAGGCGCGGGACGTTACCCGGTACGCCGGACCGGCCGTGTCCGCGCTGCGACGGCCGGCCGCTGGACGACACGGCCTACGCCTACCTCCTGGGCCTCTACCTGGGCGACGGCCACATCGTCCGGTACTCCGGACACCGGGTTCCCAGCCTCGTGATCACCTGTGCCGACGCGTGGCCCGGCCTGATGCGCGACTGCCGCCGTGCGATGAGCGCCGTCTTCCCGCACAACAAGGTCTGCTCGGTCGCACGGACGGGCTGCCACAACGTGAAGGTCTACTCCCGGCATCTGCCATGCCTGTTCCCCCAGCACGGCCCCGGCAAGAAGCACAAGCGCCGGATCGCGGCCGAGCCATGGCAGCAGGAGATCCTCGACCGGCGTCCCTGGCCCTTCATCCGCGGGCTTATCCACTCGGACGGGTGCCGGATCACGAACTGGACGACCCGTCTCGTCGCCGGCAGGCGCAAGCGGTACGAGTACCCGCGCTACTTCTTCAGCAACAAGTCCGACGACATCCGCAAGCTGTTCACCGACGCCCTCGACCGGGTCGGTGTCGAGTGGTCGACCCTCGCCCGCGGCTCCGATCCGTTCAACGTCTCCGTCGCCAGGCGTGCTTCCGTCGCGCTCATGGACGCGCACGTCGGGCCGAAGTACTGACCCCACCCCTATCTCTGCCTCGCCGGTGTCCTAGGGGTATCCGCGGGGTGTGCGGGTGCGGTCACCGTTCATCCACAGGCGGTAGAACGCGGCATCAACTTGACGTATGGTCGCGAGCATTGCTGTGCGGGGGAGCCTGCAGACCTACGGAGGGGACGGGTAGGCGATGTCTGCGCCGACGCGACGACGACTGCGCAAGGGTGCGATGACCGCGGCGGTGGCCGCCGCCGCGATGGCGGCGCTCACGGCCTCACAGGCGCCGGGGCTCTCCGCGGGGCCCGACGCCCCCGGGAAGAGCGCCCCTGACCAGGCGCCCGGCGGCGGGGAGGACTCGATCACGGGTGGCTCCCCTTATTACACCGACCTGCCGCCGCTGGAGAGCGCCAACCCCTCGCCCGGTGACGAACTGGAGGACGAGGCCGACGACTCCGGCATCCCGGCGACCGTTCTCGACGCGTACAAGCAGGCCGAGAGCCGGCTCGCGAGCACGAATCCCGGGTGCAACCTGGAGTGGGAGCTGCTGGCGGCCATAGGCCGGGTCGAGTCGGGGCACGCGCGCGGCGGTGACGTGACCGCGGACGGTACGACCCGGAATCCGATCCTCGGCCCCGTGCTGAACGGCAACGGCTTCGCCAACATCACGGACACCGACGGCGGCGAGTACGACGGGGACACCACCCACGACCGTGCCGTCGGCCCCATGCAGTTCATCCCCTCGACCTGGGCCACCTGGGGCAGCGACGGCAACGACGACGGCGAGCGGAATCCGGAAAACGTCTACGACGCGGCCCTGGCCGCCGGGCGCTATCTGTGCGCGGGCGGGCGTGATCTGTCCTCGCAGGCCGACCTGGAAGCCGCCATCCTCGGGTACAACCAGTCGGAGTCGTATCTCCGTACTGTTCTGACCTGGTACGACTTCTACAAGGAGGGCGGCGCCGACTCGGTGCCGGACGGCAGCGGCGCCGACCCGGGCGACCGCAGCGACGGCATCAACACGCCGACCCCCTCGCCGAGCCCGCCGGGAAGCGACCGGCCGGGCAAGGGCGGCGGCAGCGGCGACGACGGCAAGGGCGGCAGCAAGGACGAGGGCAAGGGCGGCAACAGCCCCAGCCCCGGCCCCACCGAACCGCCGCCGTCCGGCGGGGGCGAGGACCCCGACGACCCGTCGCCGGCACCGACCATCGCGGATCTGCGCGTGGCGAGCCCGCAGTCGTCCACCGCGTACACCGGCGCCGACTTCGCCGAGCGCCCGAAGGTGCGGGGCGTGACCTCGCGCGGCACCGGCGTGTCCGGCAAGACGGTGACGTTCACCATCAGCGGCCAGACCGGCGCCGTCTTCGCCGGTGGCGGGAAGACCGCGTCCGTGACCACCAACAGCTCGGGTTACGCGACGGCGCCCGTGGTCGAGGCGGGCAAGTTGACCGGGGACTTCACGATCCGCGCCACGGCGGGCAGCGGCGTGAGCCCGGTGGACTTCGCCGCCGAGGTGGAGGCGTCGTACGGGCTGGCCCGGGTCGGTGACGCGGCGCTGACGGCGGCGGCGGGCGGTGAGTTCGGCACCGTCGAGGCCAAGGTGACGTACCGGGGCGGCCCGGCCGTGGAGGCGCCGGTGACGGCGGCGATGGTCACGGAGGCCGGCGAGCAGAACGACAAGGGCCCGTTCTTCAAGGACGCGGAGGGCAACCCGGTCCGCAAGCTGAACCTGACCACGGACGGGAACGGCACGGTGAAGCTGCCGACGATTCAGGCGGGCGACGCGGCCGGGACGTACCTGCTGCGGCTGACGACGAGCGAGGGCGTGACACTGACGCTGGAGCTGACCGTCGAGCAGGGCGCCGCATAGGGCGAGCAGGGCGTGCGGGGCCGGCGGACCGCCGGCCCCGCCGGTCAGCGGCCGGCGTTCGTGCGGCGCGTGGTGTGCCGGGTGGGCGTGGCGGTGGCCGGGTCCTCGGGCCAGGGGTGCTTCGGGTAGCGGCCGCGCAGCTCGGCGCGGACCGCGGGGTAGCCCTGCCGCCAGAAGGACTCCAGGTCCGCGGTGACGGCTGCGGGGCGGCCGGCGGGTGACAGCAGGTGCACCTGGAGCGGTACGCGGCCGTCCGCGATCCGCGGGGTCCGGTCGAGGCCGAAGAGTTCCTGGAGCTTGACGGCGAGCACGGGCTGCTGCGGGTCGTCGTAGTCGACGCGGATGCGGGAGCCGCTGGGCACCTCGATGCGTTCCGGGGCGAGTTCGTCGAGGCGGGCGGCTTCGCCGCGGGCCCAGGGGAGGATTCCCTGGAGTACGCGGCCGGCGTCGATGCGGCGCGGGTCGTCGTCCAGCCAGTCGCCGGCGCGGGCGAGGAGTGCGTCGTCGGAGACGTCGGGCCAGGGGTCGCCGAGTGCGCCGTGCAGGAAGGCCAGCCGGCGGCGTAGCGCGCGGGCGTGCTCGGACCAGCGCAGCAGGGCGGTGCCTTCGCGGCGCAGCCCGTCGAGGCGGGCGGCCCGGAGGCGGTCGGGGTCGGGGCGGGGGAGGGGCCGGGCGCGGAGTTCGACGGCGCCGAGGCGGGTGACGTGGCGGGCGACGGTTTCGTGCCGCTCGGTGGACCAGGTGACCTCGGCCTCGGTGCGGAGCAGGGTTTCCGCGGCCCGTAGCGCGGTGGCCTCGTCGAGGGGGGCGCCGAGCCGCAGCCGGGCGCCGGCGGCGCCGACGGGCCGGTCGGCGACGGCGACGGCGAGCCACGGCTGCCCGCGCAGGGCGGATTCGGCGCCGGTCTCCACGCGGGTGCCGGACGCCATGAGGTACGACCCGTCGCCGCGCCCCCGGGCGACGCGCTCGGGGAAGGCGAGCGCGGCGACGAGACCGGCGACGGCGTCGTCGCCGGGCCCGCCGCCGCCTTCGCGGGCGGGGGCGCGGGATGGAGCGGTGCGCCCGGCGGCGCTGCCGGCGGTGGCTTCCGCGGGCGGGGCTGTGCCTTCGCCGGTGTCCGGTGTGCGCGACGCGGCGCCGGGCTCGTCGTCCCGGTTCCGCTCGCCCGCCGGTGTCCGCAGCGCGCGCCGCAGGCGCTGGGCTTCGCGGCGCCAGCGGGGGGCGTAGGCGTCGCCGCCGCGGCGGGCGCGGCGCCAGGCGGCGGCGAGGTCGTCGCCGTACGAGCGCGGCGGCTCCTCGCTGAGCAGCGCCACCGCCTCCGCTGCTGCGCCGGGGCCGGCTTCCGCGGCGGCGTCGAGCAGGGCGCGGCCGAGCCGGGGGTGCAGGCCGAGGCCGGCGAGGCGGTTGCCGCGGGGCGTCGGGCGGCCGGCGGCGTCCACGGCGCCGACCGCCCGCAGCACGTCGCGGGCGGCGGCGAGCGCGCCCGGCGGCGGGGCGTCGAGCAGGGCGAGCCCGGTGGCGTCGGGGTCGCCCCAGCAGGCGGCTTGCAGGGCGAAGCCGGCCAGGTCGGCGACGGCGATCTCCGGCGACGGGTACCGCGGCAACCGCCCGTCCTCGGCCTCCGGCCAGCAGCGCAGGGCCAGCCCGGGGCCTTCGCGCCCGGCGCGGCCCAGCCGCTGCGTGGCGGTGGCGGCGGATACCCGTACGGTCGTGAGCGCCCCGAGCCCGCGGGCGTGGTCCATGCGCGGCTCGCGCGCGAGTCCCCCGTCGACGACGATCCGCACCCCCGGCACGGTCAGGCTGGATTCGGCGACCGCGGTCGAGAGGATCACGCGCCGCTCGCCGGGGGCGCTGCCGCGCAGCACGGCGTTCTGCACCTCGGCCGGTGCCTGCCCGTGCAACTGCAGTACGTCCGCGGCCGTGTCCGTCAGCAGTCCGGCGACCCGGGCGATCTCGCCGATGCCCGGCAGGAAGCACAGCACGTCGCCGTCCGGCCGGCGCAGCCCTTCGCGTACGACGTCGGCGATGTGGGCCAGCAGCGCCGGGTCGACGCGGGTGCCGTGGGCGGGGCGTACGCCGGCGGGCGGGGGGCGGTAGCCGATCGCGACGGCGTGCATCGTGCCTTCGCCGCGTACGACGGGGGCGGGCTCGGCGGCGTCGGGCGCGGTGAGGAGGCGCGCCCAGGCGGCGGTGTCGGAGGTGGCGGAGGCGGCGACGAGCCGCAGTTCGGGGCGGAGGGCGGCGCGTACGTCGACGAGGAAGGCGAGCGCGGTGTCGGCGTCGAGGTGCCGTTCGTGGCACTCGTCGAGGAGTACGGCGTCCACGCCGGCCAACTCGGGGTCGCGCTGGAGGCGTTGCAGGAGGACGCCGGTGGTGACGACCTCGACGCGGGTGCGGGGCCCGGCGCGGCGCTCGCCGCGGACGGTGAACCCGACCCGGTCGCCGGTCTCTTCGCCGAGCAGCCACGCCATGCGGCGTGCGGCGGCCCGCGCCGCCATGCGGCGGGGTTCGGCGACGAGCACCCCGCGGGGCGTGCCGCCGGCGCCGGGGACGAGTCCGGCGAGGGCCAGCGGCACGAGCGTGGTCTTGCCGGTGCCGGGCGGCGCTCCGAGCACGGCGACGCCGGGGCCTTCGAGGGCCGCGTGCAGGGCGGGCAGCGCGTGCCGTACGGGCAGGGCGTCGAGTGCGTCGGAGCGGAGGGCCACGGACGCCAGTGTGCTACGGACCGCGCCCCGGCCGCCCCTGCCGCCCCGGGCCTCCGCCCGCCGCAACCTCTCAGGCCGCTTCGCAGACGAAGATCGCCGTGCCGGGGATCAGGTGCCCGCGCAGCGGCGACCAACCGCCCCACTCCTGGTCGTGCCACTGCGGCCACTCCGGCTCCACGAGGTCCAGCAGCCGGAACCCGCCCCCCACCACGTCGCGCACGCGGTCGCCGAGCGTCCGGTGGTGCTCGACGTACAGTGCGCGCCCCTCTTCGTCCTGTTCGACGTACGGCATGCGGTCGAAGTAGGACGCGGCGACGGACAGCCCCTCGGGCCCCGGTTCGTCCGGGAACGCCCAGCGCACCGGGTGCGTGACGGAGAAGACCCACCGTCCTCCGGGCCGCAGCACCCGTCTGACCTCCCGCATCACCGTGACCGGTGCGGCGACGAACGGCACCGCGCCGTACGCGGAGCAGGCCAGGTCGAACGCCCCGTCGCGAAACGGCAGCGCCGTCGCGTCCGCCTGCAGCAGCGGGAACGGCGCGGCCTGTTCGGGCGCTTCGAGGGCCAGGCGGCGCGCGTGCTGCAACTGACGGTGGGAGAGGTCCAGTGCTACGGGCCGCGCCCCCTGCTCCGCGAGCCAGCGCGAGCACTGTGCCGCCCCCGCGCCCACCTCCAGCACCGTCCGCCCGGTCAGCGAATCCGGGGGACCGAGCAGCCGGGCCTCGGCCTCGTCCAGCCCTTCGGGGCCCCAGATGAAGCGGGCGCCGTCCGCGCCGCCGAGGAAGCCGCCGTGCTCGCGCTGGTAGTCGTCGGCGTTGCGGTCCCACCAACCACGGCTCGCTTGGCGGGTTTCCCGCGAGGGGACGGGCCGTCGGGTAGCCTCTGCCGGAACATCCGCGTCAGCGGCCCCGCCGACACCGTCCGCACTGTTTTCGTACTCGTGGACCATCGGCCGGACCCGTGGGTGTACCTTCCTGCCACGCGCGAGAGTGACGCAGCGCCACTACTGCCGGGTATGGGGCGGCATGCCCCAGGTGCACTCTTCGCGCATTGACCATGCCCGGCTGCCCCCGTATGCTACAAGTTGCGCTGCGGGCCTGCGCGCCTCGGACGGAGCAGGTCGCGCTCGCATCTGTTGTATGTCCCCTCGGTTCACGAGGCGCTGCCGGACTCCCGGGTGGAGTCGGGAAAGCGCCTCTTAGGCTGTCCGGCTTCGGCGGTGCGATCACAGGGCTCACGGCGTGGAGTGACGACGACTCAACTTGCCCGTACCGGAGCCCAATCCCACATGACGAGCAGCACCGAGAACACCGCGGCCGCCCCGACGCAGGTCGCGGTCAACGACATCGGTTCCGAGGAAGCCTTCCTCGCCGCGATCGACGAGACGATCAAGTACTTCAACGACGGCGACATCGTCGACGGCGTCATCGTGAAGGTCGACCGGGACGAGGTCCTGCTCGACATCGGCTACAAGACCGAGGGTGTCATCCCTTCCCGGGAACTCTCGATCAAGCACGACGTCGACCCGAATGAGGTCGTCGCCGTCGGCGACGAGATCGAGGCCCTTGTCCTCCAGAAGGAGGATAAGGAAGGCCGGCTGATCCTCTCGAAGAAGCGCGCGCAGTACGAGCGTGCGTGGGGCACCATCGAGAAGATCAAGGAAGAGGACGGCATCGTCACCGGTACCGTCATCGAGGTCGTCAAGGGCGGTCTCATCCTCGACATCGGCCTGCGGGGCTTCCTGCCCGCGTCGCTGGTCGAGATGCGCCGCGTGCGCGACCTTCAGCCCTATGTCGGCAAGGAGCTCGAAGCCAAGATCATCGAGCTGGACAAGAACCGGAACAACGTGGTTCTGTCCCGCCGTGCCTGGCTTGAGCAGACCCAGTCCGAGGTCCGCCAGACCTTCCTCACCACCCTCCAGAAGGGTCAGGTGCGGTCGGGTGTGGTCTCCTCGATCGTCAACTTCGGCGCCTTCGTGGACCTGGGCGGCGTGGACGGCCTGGTGCACGTGTCCGAGCTGTCCTGGAAGCACATCGACCACCCGTCCGAGGTCGTCGAGGTCGGCCAGGAGGTCACGGTCGAGGTCCTGGACGTCGACATGGACCGCGAGCGCGTCTCGCTGTCCCTGAAGGCGACCCAGGAAGACCCGTGGCAGCAGTTCGCGCGCACGCACCAGATCGGTCAGGTCGTGCCCGGCAAGGTCACGAAGCTGGTCCCGTTCGGCGCGTTCGTCCGCGTCGACGAGGGCATCGAGGGCCTGGTCCACATCTCCGAGCTGGCCGAGCGGCACGTGGAGATCCCGGAGCAGGTCGTCCAGGTCGGCGACGAGATCTTCGTCAAGGTCATCGACATCGACCTGGAGCGCCGCCGCATCAGCCTCTCGCTGAAGCAGGCGAACGAGACCTTCGGTCCCGACCCGATGGCCGTCGACTTCGACCCCACGCTCTACGGCATGGCGGCGTCGTACGACGACCAGGGCAACTACATCTACCCCGAGGGCTTCGACCCCGAGACCAACGAGTGGCTCGACGGGTACGAGAAGCAGCGCGAGGAGTGGGAGGGCCAGTACGCCGAGGCCCACACCCGCTTCGAGCAGCACCAGGCGCAGGTCGTCAAGTCCCGCGAGGCCGACGCCCAGGCGGCGGCCGAGGCGGGCGACTCGGCGCCGGCCCCGTCCGGCGGCGGTTCGTACTCCTCCGAGGGTGCGGATGACTCCGGCGCGCTGGCCTCGGACGAGGCGCTGGCGGCTCTCCGCGAGAAGCTGGCCGGCGGCCAGAGCTGATCGCGGGCCTGCCGGCCCGGGTAGTAGTACGCAGTACGACAGACGGAAGCCCGTCGTCCCCTCCGGGGGGCGGCGGGCTTCCGCCGTGTGTGCTCGCTCGTTGCGGGCCGTACGGGCCGGGCTCGCGGGGGTCGGCGCCTTCGCTCCGGGGCGTGCGCCCGGGCACGTACGCTGGGGTCATGCCCCTGCCCGTACGTCAGCTCCGCCTGCCCCAGGGCCGCGCGGCGGACACCGCCCTCGCGGCCGGGACGGGTGCGCTGGTGGCGCTGGGCACGGTGCAGGCGCTCGTCGGCCAGCGCCGGGAGCCGTGGGCGACGACGGCGCTGGGCTGGGCGCTGATCGCGCTGGCCTGCGGGGCGCTGTACTTCGCCCGGCGTCGTCCGGTCGCCGTGGGTGCGTTCGTCATCCCGGTCGTCGGCGTCTACTACGTGAGCAGCGCGTACGACGGCCCGCTGTTCGTGGTGCTCGTCATCGCGCTGTACTGCGCGGCCGCCGCGGGGCGGCTGCGCGCGGCGGCGGCGCTGGGGGCGCTCGTCGTCGCCGGCACCGCGGCCGGGACGCTGTCGGGCAACGACGACGTCAACGGCATCGCGCTGTTCATGCTCACCGGCTGGGTGGTCGCCGTGGTGGCGCTGGGCGCGATGTGGCACGGCCGGCGCGCGCACGTCGAGGGCGAGGCGCGCCGGCGCGCGACCGAGGAACGGCTGCGCATCGCACGCGAGTTGCACGATGTCATCGGGCACAACATCTCGCTGATCAACGTTCAGTCCGGCGCCGCCCTGCACCGGCTGAAGAAGAGCGACGCCCCCGACCCGGCCGCCGCCGACGCGCTGGCCACCATCAAGGAGACCAGCCGCGAGGCGCTGCGCGAGCTGCGCACCACGCTGGGGGTGCTGCGGCAGGTCGACGACGAGGCGCCGACGGCGCCCGCGCCGGGGCTGGCGCGGCTGGGCGAGCTGACGGAGCGGGCGGCGGACACGGCGGGGCTGCGGGTGCAGACGGTGGTGGCGGGTGCGGAGCGGACGCTGCCCGCGGAGCTGGATCTGACCGCGTACCGGGTGGTGCAGGAGTCGCTGACGAACGTCGCGCGGCATGCGCGGGGGGCCACGTCCGTGACCGTACGGCTGGACTACGGTGAGCGGGAACTGCGGCTTGCGGTGGAGGACGACGGCCGGGGCGCCGCCGCCGACGCCCGCGCCGGCAACGGATCCGGCACCGGGCCCGGCGCCGCCGCGGTCGGCGGCGGCAGTGGCAGCGGCATCGGCGGGATGCGGGAGCGGGCGCGGGCGGTCGGCGGGGAGCTGGCCGCGGGCCCGCTGCCGGAAGGCGCCGGCTTCGCCGTCACCGCCCTGCTGCCCTACGGAACGGAGCACGCCCAGGCATGATCAGGATTCTGCTCGCGGACGACCAGAAGCTGGTGCGCGCCGGCTTCCGCTCGATCCTGGCGGACGAGGACGACCTCGACGTGGTCGGGGAGGCGAGCGACGGCGACGAGGCGGTGGCCGCGTGCCGCGAACTGCGCCCCGACGTCGTCCTGATGGACATCCGGATGCCGGGCACCGACGGCCTGGAGGCGGCCCGGCGGATCGCCGCGGACGAGCGGCTGGCGGACGTCCGGGTCGTCATCCTGACGACGTTCGACCTCGACGACTACGTGTACGGGGCGCTGCGCGCCGGTGCCGCAGGGTTCCTGGTCAAGGACACCGAGCCGGAGGAGCTGATCCACGCGGTGCGGGTGGCGGCCCGCGGCGACGCGCTGATCAGCCCGTCGGTGACGCGGCGGCTGATCGCCGAGTTCGCCGGCCGGGTGAAGGCGCCGGAGCCGAGCCCGCGGCTGAACGCGCTGACGGAGCGGGAGGCCGAGGTGATGCAACTGGTCGCCGCGGGGCTGACGAACGACGAGATCGCGGCCCGGCTGGTGCTGAGCCCGGCGACGGCGAAGACGCACGTGAGCCGGATCATGACGAAGCTGGGAGTGCGCGACCGGGCGCAGTTGGTGGTGCTGGCGTACGAGTCGGGGATGGTCCGCCCGGGCTGGCTGGCCCCCTGACGGCCCCGTGCCGGGCACCCGTCCCGAGGCCAGACCCGCGACGTCACACCCCGACCTGATGCGCCTGACTCCATGCGCCTGACTCCATGCGCCTGACTCCATGTGCCCGACCCGACGTGCCCGACCCGACGTGCCCGACTCCATCCGCCCGTCCCGACGCCGCCGGGTTCACGCACCGACCCCACGTCCCCCGCGCACCCGCCCAAGGGTAGGCCGCCCCGCCGACAACGACCCGTGCCCCGGACCCTCACGACCCCGGCACCCCGCCCCCGCCGGGGCGCCGGTGGCCGGAGGCCGTAGGGGATTCGCGAGCGCCCCCCAGGGGACGCGGCGGCGTTACGGGGGCGGGCGCAACCCGGGTAGTACGGGACCGGCGGCGGGCGCAACCAGCGGGGTAGATGCGGTGTCCGCGTCCGGCCGACGTGCTCGCCCCAGCCGGCCGACCACGCTGGCGTCATGTCCGCACACCGCGCAGCTCCGCCGCCCACCGCCCCCGACACCCGCCCCGGTCTCTTCGCCCGCCTCGCCGACTGGTCGCGCCGCCGCCGACGACTGGCGATCCTCCTTTGGATCGTCGTCCTCCTCGGCGTCACCGCCGCCTCCCAGGGCGCCGGAAGTAACTGGCGCAACGACTTCTCCCTCCCCGGCACCGACTCCCAGGCCGCCACCGACCTGCTGGAGAAGCACGGCTCCGCGCAGGCCGGCGACAGTCTGGAGATCGTGTTCAAGGACGAGCGCGGGCTGCGGGAGGCGGGCACCGAGCAGGACGTCGAGCGCGTGCTGGAGCAGGTGCGCGGGCTGCCGAGCGTCGTGGACGTGCGCAGCCCGTACGCCGACGGCGGCGCGGCCGTCTCCGAGGGCGGCGACATCGCGTACGCCACCGTCACCCTCGACGGCAAGGCGGAGACCGTGCCGAAGGCGGACGTCAAGGAGATCATCGACACCGCGCAGGACGCCCGGACCGACGCGCTCCAGATCGAGCTGGGCGGCGAGGCCGTGCGCGGCGCCGAGGAGGAGGGAGGCGGCGGCGCCGAGGGCGCGGGCATGCTCGCGGCGCTGGTGATCCTCGTGCTGCTCTTCGGCTCGCTGGTGGCCGCCGCGGTGCCGCTGGTCACCGCGCTGTTCGCGGTCGGCACGGCCGTCGGCCTGATCACCCTGGCCGGGCACCTCTTCACCGTCGCCGACTTCACCCCGCCGATCATGATGCTCGTCGGCCTCGGCGTCGGCGTCGACTACGCGCTGCTGATCTTCTACCGGTACCGCCACGAGCTGATCCGCGGCGCCGACCGGGACAGCGCCGCCCGTATCGCGCTCGACGCCGCCGGCCGCACGGTCTTCTTCGCCGGCTGCACCGTCATCGTCGCCCTCCTCGGCCTCGTCGCCCTCGGCCTCGGCTCGCTGCAGGGCGTGGCGCTCTCGGTGGCGCTGACCGTGCTGGTCACGATGGCCGCGTCGCTGGTGCTGCTGCCCGCGCTGCTCGCCGTGCTCGGCCGGCGCATCCAGCGCCACGTCCTCAAGCGCGCCGAGAAGGCCAAGGCCAAGGGCAAGGCCGAGGGCAGCCGCTGGCGCGCCCTGGCGGGCGCCGTGCAGCGCCGCCCGCTGCCCGCGCTGGTCGCCGCCCTGGTCGCGCTGGTGGCCCTGTCCGCGCCCGTGCTCGGCATGCGGCTCGGCTTCGCCGACGCCGGGAACGACGCCCCCGCCAGCACCAGCAGGAAGGCGTACGACCTGCTCGCCGAGGGCTTCGGGCCCGGCTTCAACGGCCCGCTCGTCGTCGTGGCGCAGGGCGACGCCGGGGCCGGCGCGGCCGGTGCCGCCGAGGCGGGGAAGCAGGCGCAGGCCCGGATCGCGAAGACCGACGGCGTCGCCGCGACGACCCCGCCGCTGCCGTCCGAGGACGGCGAGGTCACCACCGTCATTGTCTTCCCCGGGTCGGCGCCGCAGGACGAGGCGACCGCGGACCTCGTGCACGACCTGCGCGACGACGTGCTGCCGCCGCTGGCGGCGGAGACCGGCGCGGAGTACCTGGTCGGTGGCGCCACCGCCGGTACGCAGGACTTCTCCGACACCGTCGCCGACCGGATGCCGCTCTTCGTCGCCCTCGTCGTCGGCCTGTCGACCCTGCTGCTGATGGTGGTCTTCCGTTCCCTCTGGATCCCCCTCAAGGCGGCGGTGCTGAACCTGCTGTCCATCGGCGCCGCGCTCGGCGTGATCACGCTGGTCTTCCAGGAGGGCTGGTTCGGCGTGGAGCAGGGGCCCATCGAGGCGTTCATCCCCGTGATGATCTTCGCGATCGTCTTCGGCCTCTCCATGGACTACGAGGTCTTCCTCGTCTCCCGGATGCACGAGGAGTGGGAGCGTACGAAGAACGCCGGGCACGCGGTACGCGAGGGCCTGGCCGTCACCGGGCAGGTGATCACGGCGGCGGCGCTGATCATGATCGTGGTGTTCGCGGCCTTCATCCTGAGCCCGAGCCGGATGCTCCAGCAGTTCGGCCTGGGGCTCGCGGTGGCGATCCTGCTGGACGCGCTGGTGATCCGCTGCCTGATCGTGCCCGCGGTGATGCAGTTGCTCGGCCGGCACGCCTGGTGGCTGCCCGGCCCGCTGGCCAGGAAGCTGCCGCGGGTGGCCCTGGAGCGTTCCGAGGGGCCCGTGGGGCACGAGGAGGGGGAGCGGTCCGAGCAGCGGGGGGTCGGGGTCTCCTAGGACACCGGCAACCGCCGAGCGCGCGGCGGTCCGCCCGTACGGCCACGGCTGCGGCCACGGCCGTACGGGCGGGCCCGTGCGCGTCCGGCGGTGCTGTACGGGCGGGCCCGTGCGCGTCCGGCAGGCGCGCGGCCACGTCCGCACCCGCCGGGGGTGCGCCCTAAGCGCTCAGCGGCGCTTCTCCGCCTCCTGGTGCCACTCGCCGCCCTCCCGGCGGTCGAGCCACACCACCGGGTGCGCCTCGGCGTCCGACAGCTCCTTCCACCAGCCGCCCAGTGTCCCCCGCACCTGCACCGTCGGCAGCGCCTCCGCCAGCGCCGCGCGGGCCATGTCCGGCTCGTTGCTGTTGCGGTCCTCCGCCGAGACGGTGTCCCAGGCGGAGAGCATGGCGCGGGCGGCATCGTAGGTCTCGACGGCGTACGGGCGGGTGGCCAGGTTGTCGCCGAGGGCCTTGCGGACGGCGGCGCGACGGTCGGCGTCGGGGTCCAGGCGGACGTCGTAGTGGCCGCGGACGGTCAGCCAGCCGTCCGGCACGGAGAAGTCCGCGTCGGCGGCGGTGTTGCTGCCGGTGCACGTCGGCGCCGTCGGGTCCCACAGCGCCTTCACGCCGGTGAACCCGCTGTTCTCGACCTGCTCCAGCCAGTCCGCCAGGTTCCCCGCCCCGCCCTCCAGGAACACCGCGTCGGGCTCGAACCGGCTTATGGCGTCGGCGAGCTGCCCCGCGTCATCGGTCTGCACCTCGACGCCGTCCGCGCGCAGCCGGTCGACCAGGGCCCGGGTGGGTCCCGCGGCGGTGTCGCCGCGGACGTAGACCTTCCGGACGCCGGGCTCGGCGGCGAGGTGGCGGGCCATGACGACGCCCATGTCGGCGGTGGAGGCGGAGGAGCGCAGTTCGTTGGTCTCGGCGTAGCGCGGTTCGGGGCCGAGGCCGGCGCCGTCGTGGCGGCAGGCGCGTACGACGGGGAGCCGGAAGGACGTCAGGCCGCTCTCCGGCAGCTTGAGCGCGGGGTCGCCCCCGACGACCCCGGTCAGGCCCGGCTCCATCTCCAGCCAGCGGGCTATGAGCCGGCGGTTCGCGGGCTCGGTGGACTCCTTGTGGGCGGTGAGGTCGGAGACGGCCAGCGGGGGCGTCGCCACGCCGCCGTTGCCGCCGCCGGTGCCCGTCCCGTGGTCGGAGAGCGCCCGGGTCACGCTGCGGTTCAGCACGGTGTCCCGCCCGCCGCCCGGGTCGGCGTCGCCGAGGGCGCCGATGCGGTACACGCCGGTGAAGGCGGCGGCCGTGGTCGCGTCGGGCGACGGCGCCCCCGGCGGTCTCAGCCCGGTGCCGCCCGGCCATGCGGACACGACGATGCTCGCGATCACGAGGACGCAGGCACCGATGGCGGCGAGCGTGAGGGAGCGCGACATGCGGCGCCGCCCCCCTCGGCGGGGCCGTAGCGGCTCCCGCAACCCACCGCGCCCGCCCGGGACTTCTCCTCCCGGCCCCTCCTCAGGCACGACGACCCCCTCCTTCTGCGAAGAAGGACGCTATACGCAGCGGCGAGGTTCCGCCGCCGTACGTCATGATCCAGCCAGTTCACCGGCCGGCTCCGGGAGCGGGGGAGAGGGGCTGACCCGGTCCGCGGACGCCGCGCCCGCCGCCCGCGGAATCCGTCCGCGTCACCGGGAATCACCGCGGGCACGCGGGGTGTTACACCCTCATGAGCATGTACGAATGGGACCCCAGCGGGCTCGCGGCCGTCGACGCGGTGCTGGAGCACGACTCGGCGGGGCTGACCCTGCTCTACCACCTCGAAGGCTTCATGGACGCCGGCGAGACCGGCGCCCAGATCAACGAGCGGCTTCTCGACGACCTTCCGCACGAGGTCGTCGCCCGCTTCGACCACGACCGGCTCGTCGACTACCGCGCGCGCCGGCCCCTCATGACGTTCCGCCGCGACCACTGGGCCGCGTACGAAGTCCCCAAGCTCGAACTGCACCTCGTACGCGACGCGACCGCCAGCCCGTTCCTGCTGCTGACGGGCCCGGAGCCCGACGTCGAGTGGGAGCGCTTCGCCGAGGCCGTCCGCGAGATCGTGGAGCGGCTGAACGTGCGCCTGGCGGTCAACTTCCACGGCGTCCCCATGGGCGTGCCGCACACCCGCCCGGTGGGCCTCACGCCGCACGGCAACCGCATCGACCTGGTGCCGGGCCACCGCGGCGTCTTCGACGAGGCCCAGGTCCCCGGCAGTGCCGACGCGCTGCTGGAGTACCGGCTCGGGGAGGCGGGGCACGACGTCCTGGGCGTCGCCGCGCACGTGCCGCACTACCTGGCCCGCACCCCGTACCCCGACGCGGCGCTGACCGTCCTGGAGTCGATCACCTCCGCGACGGGCCTCGTCCTGCCGGGCGTGGCGCACGCGCTGCGCTCCGAGGCGCTGAAGGTGCAGAACGAGATCGAGCGCCAGGTCGACGAGGGCGACGAGGAACTGGTGGGCATGGTCCGCGGGCTTGAGCACCAGTACGACGCGCTCGCCGGCGGCGACGACCGGGAGAACCTGATGGCGGAGCCCGCCGAGCTGCCCTCGGCGGACGAGCTGGGCAACGCCTTCGAGCGGTTCCTCGCGGAGCGCGAGGAGGGCGACTGAGGCGCGGACCGCGCGGGGGCGGGCGCCGGAGCGCGGGCTGTACGCTCCGGCGCCCGCCCTCCGCGCGTTTGCGGCCTACGCTGGGCCCATGCTGACGGTGGGACTGACCGGCGGGATCGGCGCCGGCAAGAGTGCGGTGTCGCGGCTGCTGGCCTCGTACGGAGCGGTGCTCGTGGACTCCGACACGATCGCCCGCGAGGTGGTGGAGCCCGGCACCCCGGGTCTTGCCGCGGTCGTCGCGGAGTTCGGTGACGGGGTGCTCGCCGCGGACGGCAGCCTGGACCGGGCGAAGCTCGGGAGCATCGTCTTCGCCGACGCCGGCCGGCGCCGGGCGCTGAACGCCATCGTCCACCCCCTCGTCCGCGAGCGCTCCGCCGCATTGCAGGAGGCGGCGGGCCCGGACGCGATCGTCGTGAACGACGTGCCGCTGCTGGCCGAAAACGATCTTGCCGGGCTGTATGACGTCGTCGTGGTCGTCGACGCCGCGCCCGCCACCCGGCTCGACCGGCTGGTGCGGCTGCGCGGCATGGCGGCGGACGAGGCGCGCGCCCGGATGGCGGCGCAGGCCACGCGCGAACAGCGGCTGGCGATCGCCGACATCGTCGTGGACAACGACGGGACGCCGGAGGAGCTGGCGGAGCGGGTGCGGAAGGTTTGGGAGGAACTGGTGGCACGCAAGGGGGTCAGGGGGCGGAATAGCGGGGCATGATCCCGTGTTGGGAGGCGAATGGCCTCCCGCTGGTCTCCCGGCGAGGAAGAGGGAAGGCGGGAGACGGAAAGACGCAGCAGACGAGGAAGGAGTCGGCCGTGGCCGAGCGCAGCCCGGAGACCGACGTCGTCGACTACCGGGCGGCCGAGCAGTTGCTCGCCGCCCGCGATCCGCGTGGCGCGGTCCAACTGCTCGACCCGCTGGTCGAGGCCCATCCCGAGAAGGTCTCGCCGCGGCTGCTGCGCGCCCGCGCGTACTTCATGAGCGCCCGCCTCGGCCCGGCCGAGGCCGACTTCCGCACGGTCATCGACCGCGAGCCGGACAACGCCTACGCGCACTTCGCCCTGGCCCGCACGCTGGAGCGGGCGGGGGGCGACCCGGACGAGGTGCGCCGGCACTTCCGCCTGGCGGCGGCGCTGGACCCGCGGCCGGACTTCATGGACGCGGCGGGCTTCGAGGAGTAGGGAGCCGGGTGCGAGCGTCGGCGTGGGCGTTCGGCTCGTATCAGGTCTGGGCCAAGTCTCCGGGACCGTGTTCTGCTGGGCTGATGACGACCTCGCAGCCGTATCCGGCCCCGTATCCCACCGTCCCGTACGAGCCCCTCGGCGTGCCGGCGCCGGACGCGGAAGTGCGCAGCCGCGCCTTTCACGACGCGATGACCCGCCGCCGTACCGTACGGGACTTCTCGCCGCGCCCCATCCCGGACGGCGTCCTGGAGTGGGCGATCCGCACCGCGGCCACCGCGCCCAGCGGCGCCAACGTGCAGCCGTGGCGCTTCGTCGTCGTCACCGACAAGGACCGCAAGCGGCGGCTGCGGGAGGCGGCGGAGCAGGCGGAGCGGGAGTTCTACGCGCGCCGGGCGTCGCCGGAGTGGCTGGCGGCGCTGGCGCCGCTGGGTACGGACTGGCACAAGCCGTTCCTGGAGGCGGCGCCCGCCGTGATCGTCGTCTTCGAGGTGCACAAGGGGCCGCAGAGCCCGCGCCCGTACTACACGAAGGAGTCGGTCGGCATCGCCGTCGGCTTCCTGCTCGCCTCGCTGCACCAGGCGGGGCTCGCGACGCTCACGCACACGCCGAGCCCGATGCGGTTCCTGGGCGAGGTGTGCGAGCGGCCGCCGGAGGAGCGGGCGGCGTACGTGATCCCGGTCGGCTACCCGGCGGACGGGGCGCGCGTCCCGGACATCCGGCGTAAGGAACTGGACGACGTGCTGATCCGGCTCTGAGCGCGCCGGGGGCGCGCCGGGCACTCCGGCGTGAGGTGCGTACGTGCGCGCTGGAGCGCGCTGACGTGCGCCTGTTTGGGCCGCGGATGCCGCAGAAGCTGCCGCCGTGCACCGAACCGTTGACCGCGTGACGTGGGCCGCTTACTCTGATGCGCGCATGCCAGAAAGCGCTTTCTAGGCGAACTCGTCAGACGCGGGAGAGGCGGTTGTGCGCATGATCGGCAGGCACGAAACGGACCGGGGAGCCGACGGGACGGGCAGGTCCCGGCGGTCGGCGAACAGCGGGCTGGGAAGGCGCGCTCTGCTCACCGCGGCGCTCGGCGCCGGTACCGCCGCCGCCCTCGGCGGCGCGGCGGGACCCGCGGCGGCGGCCGAGGCGGAGGCGTGCGGCGGCGGCCGGCCGGGCGAGCGGCGTATCCCGCCGGGCGGCATCGGCATGCACCTCTACACCATGCGCGGGCCCCTGGCCACGGACTTCGCCGGGACGCTGCAGCAGTTGTCGGACATCGGCTACGCCACCGTCGGCGTCAGCGGCCGGCACGGCCACAACGCGCAGCAGATCCGCGGCATGATCGACGACGCCGGGCTCTCCGCCGTGCTGGAGCACGTCGGGTGGGACATCGTCTCCGGCAGCGGGCTGCCGAAGGCGATCGAGGACGTCCACACCCTGGGCGGCAAGTGGGTCGTCGTCCCGAGCCTGCCCGGCGCCATGCACACGCCGGCCGGCTTCCGCGAGGCCGCGCGCAAGATGAACGAGGCGGGCCGCGCCTGCCGCGACGCCGGCCTGCAGCAGGTGCTCTTCCACAACCACGGCAGCGACCACGCCACCGTCGACGGCGAGGTGCTGTTCGACATCCTCGTCAACGAGACCGATCCCCACCTGGTCGCCTTCGAGTTCGACGTGTACTGGGGAGCGCGCGGCGGCGCCGACCCGCTCACGTACTTCCGCCGGCACCCCGGCCGCTTCCCCGCCCTGCACGTCAAGGACATGGCGCCGAACGGCGACTTCGCCGACGTCGGCTCCGGCGTGCTGGACTTCCCGAGGATGTTCCAGGGGGCGAAGAGCGGCGGGGTCAAGCAGTGGCTCGTCGAGCACGACAACCCGTCCGACCCGTTCGCGACGGCGCGCAACAGCTACGAGTACCTGGCGGCGCTGCGCTACTGAAGCGCTGCCGGTAACGCGCTGCTCAGGGCGCCGACGGCGTATCCGGTGCTTCCGGTGCGTTCCCGGGCGGGGAGCGCACCGGGGCGGACCCGCACCCGGGCGGGTGTTCGCGGGTCCCGGCGCGGCGGCAGCGGCCACCTCGGCGGGTCCTCCTGGCCCCTGTCGACGGCCGCTGCCGCTCGGGCCGCCGCTGCTCGGGCCGCCGCTGGAACTGCCGTACCCGGGGCGGGCTACGCCGGGTTGCGGACCCGGCGTAGCCACCCCTGCAAGGACCGCCCCGCTACGCCCGGTTCAGCGCCCGCGCGGCGCCGGTGGCCACGGCGGTGGCGAGGATCCACCCGGCGGCGGCGAGCAGATACGCCACCCACTGCGTGCCACCGCCGGGCGCGAACGCGTTGCCCTGGCCGAAGTCGACGACCGGCAGCAGCGTGTCCAGCGTGTAGACGAACGGGTTGAACTCGATGTCCTTGCCGGGCTCCAGCGGCCGCGGCTCCTTCGCCCAGAAGAGCAGCGAACCCAGTGCCAGCAGCCCGGCCAGCCAGGCGACGGCGCGCTCGGGACGGTAGCCGTAGCCGACGACGGCGTCCTGGATGCCGCCCCAGACGCGGGCGTACCAGGGCAGTTGGCCGCGGCGGGCGCGCTGCTTGGCGAGCAGGACGCGGCGGGCGTCGTCCTCGTGCCCGAGGTGGCGGTACACGGCGGCCAACTGCTCGTACGGCTGCGGAATGTACGCGCTGTCGCCCCGGCTCAGCCAGGGCAGCCGCTCGGCGGCGGAGAGCGGGTCGTGGAGCTGTTCGTACACCGCGCCGTCGAGGCGGACGCGGGGCGGCCAGGTGGCGGCGGCGTCGTGCAGCACGCCGAGGGCCGAGTAGCGCATGTCGAGGGCCCCGTCGAGGCGTGTGGTGCGCATGTCGGCCTCGCGGGCGGTGGTGCGGCGCAGGCTGAGCGCGGTGGCGCCGGGGGTGTGGCCGGCGATGCGGCTGCCGTCGGCCTCGATGCGGCCGGTGATCTGGGCGCCCGACAGCCGGACCAGACCGGTGGCCGTCACGTGGTCGAGCACGGCGTCGGCGCCGATCTGGATTCCGTACGCGTCGAGTGCGGCGTCGTCCGCCTCGGCCCGCAGGTGGGCCCCGCTCATCACCAGCCGGCCGCCGACGGTCGCGTCCGCCAGTCGTATCTGGCCGTGCGACCTGAAGTGCCTGTCGAGCACGACGTCGGAGCCGACGTGCATGCCCGGGGCGTCCAGGGTGCGGCCGGCGGGGTTGTCGAGGGTGGCGGAGCGCAGGAAGGCCGCGCCGGCGACGGTGGCGTTCCGGAGGCCGAGCCTGCCGGTGGCCGACAGCCGGTACGCGGAGAAATCGCCGTCGACCTGCACCCGGGCGGCGTCGAGCGCGGCCTCACCGGAACCGCCGTCGAGCCGGGCGGTGCGCAGGTCGAGGCTGCCGCCGATGCGGGCGCTGCGCAGCACGACCGTGCCCTGCGCGGAGAAGTCGTCGCGCATGAGGATGTCGTTGTCGACTTGCAGACGGGTGGCGTTGAGCGCTTCGCCACTGGAGTCGCTGAGTCGGGCGCCGTTGAGGATGAGGGTCCCGGCGATGCGGGTGGCGACCAGCCGGATCTTGCCGCTGGTCGTGCAACCGGTGAAGCGGAGACTGCCCTCGGCCCAGAGGTGGGAGGCGAGCATTCCCGGCAGGTGCGAGCCGTTGAAGCTGAGCTGGCGCGTACGGGCGCCGTAGAGGTCGACGGACTCCTCGAACGAGCAGTCCTGGAGCCGCAGATGGTGCTGTACGTCGGCGTGGTCGAGCGCGAGGCGGCCGGTGATCCGGGCACCGCTGAGCTGTACCGCGGCGGTGTGCCCGGACTCGCCGTCGCGGGCGCCGAGCAGCAGCGCGGCGACGACCTCGGCGCGCACGACCCGCTCCGGGCCCCAGGCGGCGCCCACGACCGGGTCGTCCGCGGCGGGGTCGCCGGTACGCAGGTCCACCTGCCCGGCGGTGGGGAAGGCGTCCCACAGCCGCCGCTCGGGCGGGCTCAGCTCGTCCGGTCCCACGTGTGTGCCCCCTGCCTGCGGCGTCGACCGCGGTACGCCTGCTCACATCCGCTGCCCGTACTCAACCACCCCCGCCGACCTACCGGTTGGGCAGCCCGCGGATCGCCCGGCAGAGCCGCAGCGGGGTGGACCGCGGCGGTGCCGCGCGCACAGCCACCGGACGCTCGGGAGCCGCCCCCGCGCCGAGCCACCGCGACACCCGCCGCCTGGATCACCAGCCGCCGGGCCGGCGCCTGGCGGCGCGTGGGCCCCACGCCGACGAGCACGGCTTCCGATGACGTACCCGCACCGGCAGATCCCCGCGGTCGCCGCGCGGCCCCCTCCGTGTTCGGGCAACCTGCTCTCGCCGCGCGGCATCATGGGACCGTGCAGTGGGAACCGATCTCCTGGGAGCGGCTCACCGAGGCGCTGACCGAGCGCATCGCCGGGACGAAGGCGGCGGACGGCGGCCCGTGGCTGCGTGTCGCCGTGGACGGTGCCCCAGCGGCCGGGCCCGGGGCGCTCGCCGCCCGGCTGGGCGACGCGCTGCGGGTGCGCGGGCGCGAAGCGCTCGTCCTCGACGCGGGCGGGTTCCTGCGGCCCGCGTCGCTGCGCTACGAGTTCGGGCGCGAGGACCCCGACGCGTACTACGACACCTGGCTCGACACCAGCGCACTCTGGCGCGAGGTCTTCGGCCCGCTGGAGCCCGGCGGCGACGGCCGCGTCCTCCCCGACCTCTGGGACCCCGCCACCGACCGCGCCACGCGCAGCCCGTACGTCCGGCTCCCGCCCGGCGCCGTCGTGCTGCTGCACGGGCCGCTGCTGTTCGGCCGCTGGTTCCCCTTCGACTTCGCCGTCCACCTCCGTCTCTCTGCCGCCGCCCTCGCCCGGCGCACACCCGAGCAAGAGCGCTGGACACTGCCGGCCTTCGCCCGCTACGAGGAGGAAGCCGACCCCGCGGCCTCCGCCGACGTGCTCGTGCGCCTCGATGACCCGCGCCGCCCGGCCTGGCGCCCCGAGCGGCCGTAAGCGACGACCGCCGCGACCCGGCCGACTTGCCCAGACGTCATCGCGGCCCCGCACCGGCCGTCCCGGAGACCCCCGCCACCGTCAGCGCCGCCGCCTCGGCTCGTGGAGTTCCCCGGCGTCACGTATCGGCTCGTGCGGTTCCTCGTCCCCGCGTATCGGCTCGTGCGGTTCTTCGTCCCCGCGTATCGGCTCGGGCGGTTCCTCGTCCTCGCCCGTCGGCTCGTACGGCGGCACTTCGGGGCCCGGCTGGAAACGCGAGCCCTGTCTGATGTGCCGGACCACCACCGCGATGTCGATGGCCGTGATCAGGGCGAGGGCCGCGGTCACCCCTGCCCACACCGGTTGGTTGACGGCGACGAAGAACACCGTGCCCGCGATCATCCAGAGCGTTCCCCACAGCGCCAGCCAGAAGCGCATACGGAGTGGAGAGCGGGCGTGCACGGGCTCGTCACCGGAGCGGATCGGCCTCATGCCTAGCACCTCCTACCTCCAGCATCCGACTGTCCGGGGCCGAGGTCCAACCAGGCACGTTGCGCTTATGACCCCCTACTGCGCGCAGCGCGCCAGGGATATCCCGCGGCCCTGCTGCCAGTCCGCCTCCGGCAGTCCCTCCGCGCGCTCCGCGTCCGCGAGCCCGTCCGCTCTGCGGGCGGACCACACCGCTGCGTCGGCCCCGTCCCACGCCTCCGCGGGCGGGGCGTCGGGGCGTCCCGCCCCGGTCGGCTCCGCACGCTCCGCCAGCTCCGCGGCCATGCTCGCCAGGTCCAGCCCGGCGCCCTCGGTCTCGTCCACGTCGCACGCGGCCAGGCCGAGCTCCTGCTCCGCCGATTCCAGCTCGTCGACAACGTCGTGGTAGTCCATGCCCTGGAAGCTACAGCCCCCCACTGACAACGCCCGCCCCGACCGCCCTCAGCGCCCCATTTCCCCCGGCATATGACACCCTGCCGCAGACGCCCCGCCGCGCCCGCCCGGCGCCCGTCCGGTGCGCGCTTCACGCCCGCGGCCGCGGCCCGGCACCCGCCACCACCGCCGCTTCGCCCGCCCGCCCGCGGTTGCTACGGTGCCTAGCGTGACCACGCCGACCGACGAGAACGGCCACGCGAGCCTGCCCGGCCAGCACGGCCCCACCGCCACCACCGAGATAGACCCGCGCGCCGCCGGCGTCGTACGCACCTCCTACGCGCCCGACCCCGACGGCGACCCGGATCCCGGCGAGATCGTCTGGACCTGGGTCCCGTACGAGGAGAACGACGGCCGCGGCAAGGACCGCCCCGTCCTCGTCGTCGCCCGCGAGACCGCCGGTACGGTCCTCGCCGTCCAACTGTCCAGCAGGCGCCGCGACGACGACCACGACTGGGTGCGCATCGGTGCCGGCCCCTGGGACCGCGAGGGCCGCGAGTCGTGGGTCGACCTGGACCGCGTGCTGCGCCTCCACGACGGCGGCATGCGCCGCGAGGCGTGCTCGCTGGACCGCCAGCGGTTCCACCTCGTCGAGCACCGCCTGCGGCTGCGCTACGGCTGGCGCTGAGCCCCGGCTACGTGCGGGAAGACACGGCCCTCACAGTGCCGTCAGCACCCGCGGCCCGTCGTCCGTCACCGCGATCGTGTGCTCGATGTGCGCCGCCCTGCTGCCGTCCGTCGTCCGGAGCGTCCAGCCGTCGCCGTCGACCCCGTAGTCGTCGGAGCCGCCCGACAGCAGCATCGGCTCGATGGCCAGCGTCAGCCCGTGCCGCAGCTTGAAACCGCGGCCCGCGCGCCCGCGGTTGGGCACATGCGGGTCCTCGTGCATCCGCCGCCCGATGCCGTGCCCGCCGAAGTCCGCCGGCATCCCGCAGCCCGCCTCCGCGGCCACGCGCCCCACGGCCGCCGAGATGTCGCCCAGCCGCCCGCCCGCGACGGCGGCTGCGATCCCGGCGTCGATCGCGCGCTGCGTGGCGGCGATCAGCGCGGTGTCCTCGGGGCGCGGCGTGCCCACGGTGAAGCTGATCGCCGCGTCGCCCGTCCAGCCGTCCAGCTCCGCGCCGAAGTCGAGGGACACGAGGTCGCCGTCGCGCAGCCGGTATGCGGTGGGGATGCCGTGCACGATCGCGTCGTTGACGGAGGTGCAGAGGACTGCGGGGAAGGGCGTGGAGGCGAACGACGGCCGGTAGCCGAGGAACGGCGAGCCCGCCCCCGCCTTGTCCAGCACCTCCCGCGCGACCTCGTCCAGCTCCAGCAGGCTGACGCCGACACCGGCCGCGTCCCGCGCGGCGGCGAGGGCCTGGGCGACGATGCGGCCGGCCTCCCGCATGGCGTCCAGCGCGGCGTCGTTCTTGATTTCGACCATGATGTGGCTCTCCCTCGGCCTCCCAATTACTATACCGGTATTAGTATCACGCTCATGGTTCGTACTCCACTGACCCCCGAGGAGCGCCACCGCGGCGAGCGCTTCGGCGCCCTGCTGCGCGCCGCCCGAGGCGAGCGCAGCATGACCGACGTCGCCGCGGCGGCCGGCATCTCCGCCGAGACGCTCCGCAAGATCGAGACAGGCCGCGCCCCCACCCCGGCGTTCTTCACGATCGCCGCCCTGGCCACCGCGCTCGGCGTCTCCCTCGACGCCCTGGCCGACACCTGCGCCGTGCCCGAGCCTGAAGCCCCCGCGGACAGCGCCGTTCACGCGGCGTAGCGCCCACGGGTCAACTCCCGGCCCCGGGCCCCGCCCGACCCGGTGAGTCCGCCGCCGGAACGCCGTAGCGGGGCGCGGCGGCGGGCATGGCGCACCCATGACGTACGCGAACGGCACCCGCGAGACCTCCGGCGGCTGGGAGGCGCGCTACCGCGCCGCCCTGGAGCGGGGCGCAGGACGCGGCGAGGCGCTGCTGACGGGGGTGGCGGCGCTGGCGCTGTACGGGTTCCGCAGCGTGCCCGCCGCCGCGGACGTGCGCGTGGTCGACGTACTCGTACCGCCCCGCCGCCGCTTCACCGCGCCGCCCGGGGTCCGCGTCCACCACGCGCTACGCCGCCTGCCCCCGCCCGTCCGCCTGGCACCCGGACTCCCCGCCGCCCCGCCGGTCCGCGCCGCGGCCGACGCCCTGCGCGACGTACTCGACCACGACAGGACCGCCGCCCTGTTCCGCGAACTGCTCGACGCCCGCGCCACCCCGCCCGCCACCGTCGCCACCGCGCTCCGCGCCGCCGGCCTGCACACCCGCCCCGACGTCGCCGCCTTGCTCGCCGCCCTCGGGCCCGCCGCCCGCACACCTGCCGAGACCCGCGCCCGCACCCTGCTCCGCACCGCGGAACTCCCGCCCCCGCTCTGGCACATCCCTCTGCACCTCGACGGCTACTGGCTCACCACCCCGCACGCCCACTGGCCCCGCACCGGCGTCCTCCTCCACCTCACCGAGCCGCCGTACCGCCACGACGACGGCACCGTGGAACACCACAACGCCCTCGAATCCCTGGGCCTGCACCTCGTCCACACGACACCGCGCCAGTTGTTCCGCGAACCGGACGCCTTCACCGCCGCCGTCCGCGACGCCCTCGCCGCCGGCCCGCACGGCCCGGGGCGGGACCGGCTGCGCGCGCGCCCGCGCCGCAGGCGCGTGTGCTGACGTGCGGAGTCCCCGGACCCACCACCGCGCGCCGCTACGCCCCTTGCCCCGGCCGTCCGCCCGGTGTACGGACCGCCGTTGCCGCCGTGGCGCAGCCCGCCGCCGCGGCCGCCTGCGGGTCGCTGCCGGACTGCACGGCCGCCAGATAGGCGCCCGTGAAGGCGTCGCCCGCGCCCGTGGAGTCGAGAGGGATGACGGGGGTCGCGGGGAGGTGCACCGCGGGAGCGCCGGGGGTGGCGAGGTGCGCGCCGTCGCCGGCGGCGGTGACCACGGCGGTGGCGTCGAGCGCGGTGGCCAGGGCAGCCGCCGCGGCGGCCGGGGAGGGGAGGCCGGAGAGCAGCGCGGCCTCCGCGGAGTTGGGGAACAGGGTGTCGGCGTCGGCGACCGCGGCGAGGAAGGCCCGTACCCCCGACTTCGCGAGGAAGCCGGCCGACGCGGGATCCACGCTGACCGTCGCCCCGCGTGCGTGTGCCTCGGCGGTGGCGAGCGCGGCGAGGGCGCGGCCGGGGCCGGTGAAGAAGAGGTAGCCGGAGAGGTGGACGTGGGTGACGCCGGTCAGCAGCCCCGGCGCCCAGTCGTCCGGGCCCAGCCGGAACGACGCGCCGTTGTCCGCCAGGAACGACCGCTCGCCGCCGCCGTCGACCAGGGCGACGACCTTGCCGGTGGGCGCCTCGGGGTCGACCCGGACGTGGGCGTCGACCCCGGCGCGTACGAGTGCGGCGCGATGCCAGTCGGCGGAGTCCCGGCCTGCGCGCGCCAGCAGACGCACCCGCGCGCCACAATGCGCCGCCCACGCGGCGACGTTCGCGCCGGCGCCGCCGGGCAGGATCGCGATGTCGGCCGGTGTGTCGGTGCCGGGGGCGAGTGGGGCGGCGTGGCGGGCGACGACGTCGGTGACGACGTCACCGATCACGAGCAGCACCCCGCGACGAGCACCGTCCCCGCAGGGTCCCGTTCGCCCGTCTGCCCGCGGCCCGGCGCGTCCGGATGTCCGCGGTCCCGTAGGCCGGTGCGTCCCCGACTCCGTACGACCGTCCGCCCCCGTGCCCCCGCTCACACCCGCCCCCTCAGGCCCCGCCCGCCACCGCGACCTCCGCCGCCAGCCGCACGTTCCCCCGCACCGCCGCGAGGTTCGCCTCCAGCGACGCTCCCCGCGTGTGTTCCGTGAGATACCCCAGCAGGAACGGCGTGATCGCCTGTCCGCTCACCCCCTGCCGCCCCGCCTCCCGCAGCGCGTCCGCCAGCACCGCGTCGTGCACAGCCGGGTCCAACTGCTCGGCAGCCGGCACCGGGTTGGCCACGATCACCGCCGACGGCGGCACGTCCAGCTCCCGCTGGGCGCGCAGCACCGCCGCGACCTCCGCGGGCGTACGGACCGTCCACTCCACCGGCTCCCCGGACGTCCGCAGGTAGAACCCCGGGAACTCCGCCGTCCCGTAGCCGAGGACCGTCACGCCCAGCGTTTCCAGGCGCTGCAGCGTCGCCGGCACGTCCAGGATCGACTTCACCCCCGCGCACACCACCGCGATCCGCGTCCCGGCCAGCAGCCGCAGGTCGGCCGACTCGTCCTGCGACTGGGTCCACTCCCGGTGCACCCCGCCGAGACCGCCGGTGGCGAAGACGCCGATGCCGGTGCGGGCCGCGAGGAACGCCGTGGCCGCGACGGTCGTCGCGCCGCTCGCGCCGAGGGCGGCGGCCGGCGCGAGGTCGCGTACGGTCAGCTTGCGCACGGTGTCGTCGGAGGCGATCCGCTCCAACTGGGCCCTGCCGAGCCCGACATGCGGCGTGCCGTCGAGGACGGCGATGGTGGCGGGCACCGCGCCCGCCGAGCGGACGATGTCCTCCAGCTCGGCCGCCACCTGCAGATTGCGGGGGCGGGGCAGGCCGTGGGCGATGATCGTCGACTCCAGCGCGACGACCGGCCGCCGGTCCGCGAGCGCGGCGCGTACCTCGTCAGTCAGGTGCATGCGCCCACGGTACGTGCTGGGCGTAGCCCGGTGATCAGCCCCTACGTGTCGTACAGGCCGTCCCACGGCTCGTGGAACCCGAGCCGGTCCGGGTACAACTCCGCCCAGTCCGGCTCGTCTTCACCGGCGCCCGCGGCCGGCTCCGCGTGCCGCTCCGCGACCAGCCCGAAGCGGATCCCGTCCACCGACACCTCGAACGGCCTGATCGCGATGTCGCCGAACACCAGCCCGGGCAGCTCGTCGAGCCAGCCCTCCATCTTCGCGTCCATCCGCCCGTCCGCCGGCACGCCGGGGCCCGGGGTCCAGATGTCGGAGCCGGTGTGGTGGCCGTCGGCGTCGAAGCGGTGCAGCACGGCGTACCAGCGGCGGTGCTCCAGCCAGTCGGGGCCCATGCGGTAGTCGGGCGGGTACGCGGCGGTGATCGAGGCGAGGAACTGCCCGTCGTCGTAACGGCCGATGTTCTCGGTGCGGTAGCCGGGCTCGTGACGTATCGGGATGACCTCAGGGATCGCCATGGCCCAGACCTTAAGGGGTGGCCGCGGCGGCCGGCATCCGGGTCCCGGTCGGCGCGCGCGGCGGACCCGCCGGCGCAAGCAGGCGGACGCGCGGGGGATACGCGGGCGGCGTCAGCCCTTACCGTCGATGGATGGACGACGTTGACCGCGCTGCCGACCCGGACGCCGCCCCCGACGCTCCTGACGCCCCCGCCCGTCCGCTCCTCCTGCTGGACGTCGACGGGCCCCTCAACCCGTACGCCGCGCGCGTACAGCCGCCGGGCTACGGCGAGTACGTGGTCACCGGCATGCCCGCGGGGCCCATCCGGCTGTGGCTGTGCCCGGCGCACGGGGAGCGGCTGCTGTCGCTGCCGTACGAACTGGTGTGGGCCACGACGTGGATGCACGAGGCCAACACCGTCATCGGCGACCGGGTGCTGGGGCTGCCGCCGCTGCCGGTCATCGAGTGGCCGTCGATGTTCACGACCGACGACCCTGACGGGCTGTACTGGAAGACGCGGCAGGTCGCCGCCTGGACCGCCGGGCGGACGTTCGCCTGGGTGGACGACGAGATCACCGCGGCGGACACGGCGTGGATCGAGGAGCACCACGCGGGGGAGGCGCTGCTGCGGCGGATCGACCCCGCGCGCGGGCTGGTGGAGGAGGACTTCGAGGCGCTGGAGGCGTGGGCCGGGGAACGGGACCAGACCCGCCCGTGACGGGCCGCGGCCCCCTTCGCCGCCCTTCCCGCCAGGCGTCAGCCGTCCGCCATCTCCAGCAGCTTGAGGACCGTGTTCCAGTTGCGGGCCGTCGCCGTCACCGCCAGCCTGCGGCCGGAGAAGTCGGCCGCCAGCTTCGACCGCCCGATCCCGCCGGGGCACCAGACGTAGACGACGCGGTCCCCGATCGCGAACCTGTCGGGCGCGTACGACGCGGGGTCGGCGGTACGGAACCACGCGTCGGCAGGTGCGGGCCCGGAGAGGAACACCGCGAGGAACCGGGCCGGTTCCGCGGCGCCCTCCGGCAGCGGGTTGCCGGCGACGACGGCCGCGATCTCGTCCCGCGTGCGCGCGACGACCGGTATCCGCAGGCCGAACTCCCGCTCCACGACCGCCTCGACGGCCGCGGCGGTCTTCTCCGGCGGCGTGCCCGGATCGTCGAAGACGACGTTCCCGCTGGCCACGTACGTGGCGACGCCGCCGAAGCCGTGGTCGGTCAGCGCCTTGCGCAGCCCGGCCATGGGGACCTTGTTCTTGCCGCCGACGTTGATGCCGCGCAGCAGGGCGATCTGCTTGCTCACGCCCGGCGCCTCCCTTGCCCGTCCGTCCGGCCCGCCCGCGCACCGCGGCCGGGCGATGGCCGTCCTCCTCGCACCGTCAGAACAGCGGCTCCGGCAGCACGCCTTCCAGCGCCAGCAGGCTCCGCTTCGTGTCGAGCCCGCCGCCGAAGCCGCCCAGGCCGCCGGCGCTCTCGACCACGCGGTGGCAGGGGACCACGATCGGCAGCGGGTTCGACGCCATGGCCCGGCCGACCGCCTGCGCGGCGCCGGGCTCCCCGACGCGGTCGGCGAGGAACTGATAGCTGACCACCGAGCCGAACGGCACCTCGGCCGCCAGCTCCTCCAGCACCCGCCGGTTGAAGCCGTCGGACAGCGACCAGTCCAGCTCCAGCCGGAACTCCTTCAGCTCGCCCGCGAAATACTCCCGCAACTGCCGCTCGGCCACCGCTATGTGCGCCGCGGGACCCGCGGGCTCCTCCCGGCCGGCTGGGCCCTCGGCGCCCGGCTTGGCGTGGAACCCGACCTTGACCAGCCCCCGGTCCGTGGCGGCGAGGAGCAGCGGGCCGATCGGCGAGTCGACCACCCGGCGGCCCTGCCGGGGTGCGATGGCATCGGTGGCGTCCATGCCGCGAGCGTAGGACACGGCACTGACAACCGCAGGCGACCGCGCCCCGCACCGGCAGCCCGCCCAACGCGACAAATCGGCCGCGTACCGATTGCGTATCGGCTGCGCCGCGGGCGGTGGAAACATTTCGGTCGCGACTCGCACAGACCTACGATTCCCTCTGGTTGCCCTGTACATCTGTCGACAGATCTGTAGACCCATCAGTAGACCCGGGAGTCACTCCGTGCTTGCTGCCCCCGTGCCCGTCGACGGGTTCACGTATGGCCTGCTCACCCCCGTCACCGCCTTCATCATGGCCGCGGTCGGCAGTGCCCTGGGGCTGCGCTGCACCATGCGGGCGCTGACCGTCGAGCCCGCGCGGCGGGCGGGCTGGCTGCTGCTCGGCGCGGTCGCCATCGGCACGGGCATCTTCACCATGCACTTCATCGCGATGATGGGCTTCACGGCCGACTCCGTCCACATCAGCTACAACGTGCCGATCACGCTGGCGAGCCTCGGCGTGGCCATCGTCGTCGTCGGCATCGGCGTCTTCATCGTCGGCTACCTCGGCCGCACCGCGTTCGCCCTCACCACCGGCGGCATCGTCACCGGGCTCGGCGTCGCTGCCATGCACTACCTGGGCATGGCGGGGATGAAGATGGACCGGGGCCGGCTGGTCTACGACGGCACGGTCGTGGCGCTGTCCGTGCTCATCGCCGTGGTCGCCGCCACCGCCGCGCTGTGGCTGTCGATGACCGTGAAGCGGTTCGGCGTCGCGGTGGGCGCCGCCCTGATCATGGGCGTGGCCGTCTCCGGCATGCACTACACCGGGATGGCGGCGCTGGAGGTGCAGGCCCACGCCGCCAACGCGGCTGCGGAGGGCAGGAGCCCGGCGGAGATCCTGGCGCCGATCCTGATCGGTCCCGTGCTGCTGCTGGTGTTCGTCGGGCTGTTCGTCGGCATGGACCCGCTGGAGAACGAGTGGCGGGTGTCCGTGGCCGACGAGGGCATCGTGGGCGGGGACGCCGCCGCTCCCGAGCCCGCGGGCTCGGGAGCGACGTCGTACTTCGAACGGCACGGCGGCCGGCCGGGCGGTATCTGACCCCATCTGACCCCGCGGGCCGGGCCCGGGGGCGGACCGGGAGGCTCTACGGACCGGGGGCCCCGGCCGATCAGGCGCCCCGGGCCTACGGCCCGCCGTCCCCGGCCCGTGCCGGAAGACCGCCGGCGGCCGCTACTCCGCGGCGACCCCGAACCCGGCGTCCGCCAGCGCCTCGGCGATCAGGTCGGGCTTGTTGGTGATGATGCCGTCCGCGCCCCACTCGGCCAACTGGACGGCCCGCGCCGGGTCGTCGACCGTCCACGTGTAAGCCTCCAACTGCTTGCCGTGCGGTCCCTTCAGGGCGTGCACGGCCGCGTAGTACTCCGCGGACATGGTGCCGTGGTTGGAGTTGATCTGGTCCGAGAAGGTGGCGTACTCGGGCAGGTCCGCCACCGCCGGGGCGCCGAGGAAGCCGGTCTTCACGTCCGGCCGCAGCTCGTGCACGGTCTTGATGGAGTCCGCGCCGAAGCTCTGCACGACCAGCTTGTTCTTCACGGCCGCGCGGCTCAGCCAGCCGCTCTTGCGCAGCTCGGTGAGGATCTCCTTCTCGATCCCCGGGTACAGCTCCGGCTTCTTGATCTCCAGCACCAGCTTCTGGTGGTTCTGCGTGACCCGCTTCATGTACTGGTCCAGGGTCGGCACCCGCGTGCCGGCCCACTCCTCGCCCTTCCAGCTACCGGCGTCGAGCGTGCGGATCTCCTTCCAGGTGAAGTCGGAGACCTTCCAGGGGGCGCGGTCGGGGAACACCTCCTCCACGTTGGTGGTCCTGGCGAGCGTGTCGTCGTGCATGATGACCAGCTCGCCGTCCTTGCTGCGCTGCACGTCGTTCTCGACCCAGTCGATCCCCATGTCACGGGCCGTGTCGATGGCGGCGAGGGTGTTCTCGGGGGCGTATGCGGAGGCGCCGCGGTGCGCGACGGTCACGATCGGTGCGGCGGAATCGGAGTCGGCTGCGGGCTCGGCAGCGGTCGCGGTGGCGGACGTGGCGGCCGCGGTGAGCACGAGGCCGGCCAGCGCCGTCAGAGCGCCGGACGCGCGCGTAAGCGTGCGGGAGGGCATGCAGTCTCCTCGACTAGAGGTGATCACTTGTCGCCGCAGGGTCCCAGTGGCAGGCGACAGAGTACGAGGCCGGGGATGGCCAGAGATTGAACGCCGATATCGGCGCGGTGAACGCGTAGCGATTCCGGTCGGCGCAGGTGGCAGGCTTGAGGAAGCGCTTGCTATGCCGTTTCAGGGCCCGCCGATCTGGCTGGAAATGATCTGGTCGGTTGCCCGCGGCGTTCGGTATTGGTCCAGGTCGGCGAGGACCCCGGGGCGATGCGCGGCGCGTTGTCAGCGGCGGGTCGTACGGTGGGGGCATGCGGCCCGTCACAGACATCGAACGCACCATGGCGCCCTTCGAGGTAGTCAGCTCATATCAGCCGAACGGCGACCAGCCCGCCGCCATCGACGAGCTCGAACGGCGGATCACGGCGGGCGAGCGGGACGTCGTGCTGCTCGGCGCCACCGGCACGGGCAAGTCGGCCACGACGGCCTGGATGGTCGAGCGCCTGCAGCGCCCCACGCTGGTCCTCGCGCCCAACAAGACGCTGGCCGCCCAGTTGGCGAACGAGTTCCGCGAGCTCCTGCCGAACAACGCGGTGGAGTACTTCGTCTCGTACTACGACTACTACCAGCCCGAGGCGTACGTCCCCCAGACGGACACGTACATCGAGAAGGACTCCTCGATCAACGAGGAGGTGGAGCGCCTGCGCCACTCCGCGACGAACTCGCTGCTCACCCGGCGCGACGTCATCGTGGTCGCCTCCGTCTCCTGCATCTACGGCCTGGGCACGCCGCAGGAGTACGTCGACCGGATGGTGCCGCTGAAGGTGGGCGAGGAGACCGACCGGGACCAGTTGCTGCGCCGCTTCGTCGACATCCAGTACACCCGCAACGACCAGGCGTTCACGCGCGGCACGTTCCGGGTCCGCGGCGACACCATCGAGATCTTCCCGGTCTACGAGGAACTGGCCGTCCGCATCGAGATGTTCGGGGACGAGATCGAGGCCCTGTCCACGCTCCACCCGCTGACCGGCGAGGTCATGAGCGAGGACGACGGGCTTTACGTCTTCCCGGCCTCGCACTACATCGCGGGACCCGAGCGCATGGCCAAGGCCGTCGCCGGCATCGAGACCGAGCTGGACACGCAGCTCGGGACCCTGGAGAAGCAGGGCAAGCTGCTGGAGGCGCAGCGGCTGCGCATGCGGACGACGTACGACCTGGAGATGCTCCAGCAGATCGGCACCTGCTCAGGCGTCGAGAACTACTCGCTGCACATGGACGGCCGCGAGACCGGCTCCCCGCCGCACACCCTGCTGGACTACTTCCCGGAGGACTTCCTCCTCGTCATCGACGAGTCGCACGTCACCGTCCCGCAGGTCGGCGCCATGTACGAGGGCGACGCCTCGCGCAAGCGCACCCTCGTCGACCACGGCTTCCGGCTGCCGTCCGCGCTGGACAACCGCCCGCTGAAGTGGGAGGAGTTCGTGGAGCGCATCGGCCAGACGGTCTACCTCTCCGCCACCCCCGGGCCGTACGAGCTGTCCCGCGGCGACGGCGTCGTGGAGCAGATCATCCGGCCCACCGGGCTCGTCGACCCCCAGGTCGTCGTCAAGCCGACCGAGGGCCAGATCGACGACCTGGTGCACGAGATCCGCACGCGCGCGGAGAAGGACGAGCGCGTCCTCGTCACCACGCTGACCAAGAAGATGGCCGAGGACCTCACGGACTACTTCCTGGAGCTGGGCATCCAGGTGCGTTATCTGCACAGCGACGTCGACACGCTGCGCCGCGTCGAGCTGCTGCGCGAGCTGCGCGCCGGGGAGTACGACGTGCTGGTCGGCATCAACCTGCTGCGCGAGGGCCTCGACCTGCCCGAGGTCTCCCTCGTCGCCATCCTCGACGCCGACAAGGAGGGCTTCCTCCGCTCCGGCACGTCGCTGATCCAGACCATCGGCCGCGCCGCGCGCAACGTCTCGGGCGAGGTGCACATGTACGCGGACAAGATCACGCCGGGCATGGAGAAGGCGATCGACGAGACCAACCGGCGCCGCGCCAGGCAGATCGCGTACAACGAGGAACACGGGATCGACCCGCAGCCGCTGCGCAAGAAGATCAACGACATCGTCGCGCAGATCGCCCGCGAGGAGGTCGACACCGAGGCGTTGCTCGGCTCGGGCTACCGGTCCACGAAGCCCGACGCCGCGGCGAAGGCGCCGGTGCCCGAGCTGCGGCAGAAGACGAAGCCCGCCCGCCGCGGCGAGGCCGAGGCCGGTGCGGCGCCCACGGAGACGCCCGCCGCCGATCTCGCCGCGCAGATCGAGGACATGACCGCCCGGATGCGGTCCGCCGCCGCGGACCTCCAGTTCGAGGTGGCGGCCCGGCTGCGCGACGAGGTGGCGGAGATGAAGAAGGAGCTCCGGCAGATGAAGGAGGCCGGGCTGTCGTAGAGCCGGGTTGTGCGGGGCGTGGGAGCGCCCCCGGGCGTACGCGGAGCGTGGCCGTCCGGGAGCGCACAACCGGTGGTGTGTAGCAGGAGCGCCACAAATCCTCCTCCGGGGGGAGCACGGGGCCGCTGTCCTGCGTAATGTGCGTGGCAGCGCGCCGGTCATGGCGTGTTCGGAGCAGGAGGGGAACGTAAGCGTGTCGATCAACTTGTCCAAGGGTCAGGCCATCAGCCTGCAGAAGTCCGATGGCGGCACCCTCAGCTCGGTCCGCATGGGGCTGGGCTGGCAGGCCGCCGAACGGCGCGGTCTCTTCGGTAAGCGCACGCGCGAGATCGACCTCGACGCCTCCGCCGTGCTCTTCGCCGACAAGGAGCCCGTCGACGTGGTGTTCTTCCAGCACCTCGTGAGCGACGACGGCTCGGTGCGGCACACCGGTGACAACCTCGTCGGCGGCGCGGGCCAGGGCGGTGACGACGAGTCGATCCTGGTGGACCTGCAGCGCGTGCCGGTGCACATCGACCAGATCATCTTCACCGTGAACTCGTTCACCGGCCAGACCTTCGAAGAGGTGCAGAACGCGTTCTGCCGGCTCGTGGACGAGAGCAACGGCCAGGAGCTGGCGCGCTACACGCTCACCGGCGGCGGCACGTACACCGCCCAGATCATGGCGAAGGTGCACCGTACGGGGTCCGGCTGGGGCATGACCGCCCTCGGCTCGCCGGCCAACGGCCGTACGTTCCAGGACCTGATGCCGTCGATCCAGCCGCTTCTCTAGGAGCGCGGGGACGACCGGTTTCCGAGGCATGACGCGACGTCGACGGCCGCAGCGAGTGCAGGGGAGGGCCGCATGACGGCCGAGTTGGTCCGCGGGCAGAACCATCTGCTGCCGCAGACCCGGGTGGAGATCAGGATTTCGGCGGAGAGCCCGGTGACACCGGGCGCCACGCTGGGGGGAGAGGACGGCAGGGTCAGCGACCCGAGCCGGATCGCACACCCCGGTGCGCCGCAACTGCCGGGCCTTGAGGTGCCGGTACAGGCGGCGGCGGAGCACCGGCTGGCGGTGGACCTGGATGCGGTGCCGCCGGACGTGGAGCGCGTGCACGTGCTGCTGGCGCTGCCCGCGGGCGTGCCGGGGCCGCGGAGCTTCGGCGCCATAGCGCCGCCGTCGGTGGCCGTCACGGGCCTCGACGGCACGGCGATCGCGCGGTTCGTCATCACCGGCCTGGACAGCGAGTCGGCGGTCACCGCCGTGGAGCTGTACCGGCGGGGCGACGCGTGGAAGATCCGGGCCGTGGGCCAGGGGTACGCGGGCGGGCTCGCCGCCATGCTCGCGGACCAGGGCCTGCCGGAGGCGCAGCAACTCGCCGCCGACATCGAGCGGGCGGTGGCCGAGGGGCTGGCGCGCGCCGTCGCCCCGGCGCCGCCGCCGGTCGCCGGCCAGCCGACCGGTCCCGGTGCCAGGCGGCCGCAACGGGCCGCCGAGGAGCGGCAGGCACAGGCAGGACCCGTCGACTACCGCCATCCGCGCCGCGCCGCGGCGGCGGGTGCCGCGGGCGCGTCGGGTGGTTCAAGTGGCGGACCGGGTACGCCTGGTGCGTCCGGTGCGCCGCGCGCCCCGGCGTCCGCCGCAGCGCCCCCGCCCCCCGGTGTCGGGGCCGGCGCGGGCGCGGGTGCGCGTTCCGGCGCCCCGGCGGGCGCGGGCAGCGCCGCCGGCGGCGTACCGCCGCAGTCCGGCCGCCCGCAGTCGGGCCCCTCCGCACCGGTCGCGGGCGACGCCCCCGGCTGGAGCATGGAGGAGCGGCTGTACAACCAGGTCTGGGGCATGTTCGAGGACCTGGCCCGTACGGTCGCGGCGTACCGCAGCGCCGTCGACTTCGCCGACTCCCGGATGGACCGCGAGCTGGACCAGCTCCTGGCCGACCCGCGCGCGCGGATGGGCTCCATCGCCGACTCCGCGCGCGCCGAGGTGCTCGCCCGCCACTCCACCCTGGTGGACCGGGCGCGCGAGGTCCTCGACCGCGACCTCGGGCAGCTCGTCGCCGAGGCCGGCGTCGTCGAGCCCGCGCTGCCGCCCGCGTTCGCCTCCTGGGCGAGCCCCGTGTGGCACGAGTACGAGGTGCCCGAGGACGCCCCGATGGCCCTTCGCCTCGGCGACCTCCACCTGCCCGAGCACACCGAGCTGCGCGTTCCGCTGCTCGTACGGCTGCCCCTGCAGCGCGGCCTGTGGGTGGACAGCGGCACCTCCTCGCTCGGCCCCGGCGCGCTCGAAGGCGACCACGAGCACGGCTTCCCGGACTCCGCGGAGCGGCGCGCGCTGGCGCTCGACACCGCCGTGGCGCACGCCGCCCGGCTGCTGTCGGTGCACCCGGCGGGCGAGTTCAACGTGCACTTCATCGACCCGGGCGGCACGGCCACCACGGCGCTCACCCCGCTGCTCCACTCCGGCGTCCTCGCCGAGCCGCCGCCGAAGGGCGCCGCGGGCGTCACCGACACCCTCACCCGGCTGACCCAGCGCATCGACCTCGTCCAGATGGCGCTGCGCAGCGGGGCGGCCGACGCGCTGCCGCCGGACCTGGACCCGGCGCAGCAGCTCCTGGTGGTCAACGACTTCCCGCACGGCTTCGACGACCGCGCCATCAACCAACTGCGGTATCTGGCGGACGAGGGTCCTTCGGTCGGCGTGCACCTGCTGGTCGTCGCCGACCGCGAGGACGCCAAGGGCTACGGCCCGCTGCTGGACCCGTTCTGGCGCGGCATGCTGCGGCTCACGCCCACCCCGGACGACCACCTGGCCGACCCCTGGATCGGCCACGCCTGGACATACGAACCGGCGCGCGCGCCGATGGGCAGCCGGGTGCTGGAACAGGTGCTGGCCCAGGTCGCGGCGGCCCGCAGGGCGCTGCGCCGCTGACGGGTCCGTACCGCGTCACAAACGGCCCGCAGGCACTGCGCCTGCGGGCCGTTCCGCGTACCGCATATCCCGGCCTGTATGGGCTCTGACCTGCGTACTTGATCGGAACTTTGCCATGGCTTGGCTTGTTCTATACAGTCGACGGTTGGGGGTGAGCTTCCAGTTCCACGAGTGGAAGGCACGCCCGGCAACCATCACGCTGAACATGCCGGACTTGCCGCGGAGGACGAGTGGACGTATCGCTGACCCTGTGGGTGCTCACGATCGTGGGCCTGTGTGCCCTGATCGGCACCGACTTCTTCGTCGGCCGGAAGCCCCATGAGGTGACGCTCAAGGAGGCGGGCACCTGGACGATCATCTGGATCGTCCTCGCCGGACTCTTCGGCATCGGGCTGCTGATCTGGGGCGACGGCCAGGCGTCCGGTGAGTTCTTCGCCGGCTACGTCACGGAGAAGTCGCTGAGCGTCGACAACCTCTTCATCTTCGTGATCATCATGAGCAAGTTCGCGGTGCCGCCGCAGTACCAGGCCCGGGTGCTCATGGTCGGCGTCCTCATCGCGCTGGTGATGCGCGCGGCCTTCATCGCCGCGGGTGCCGCGCTGATCGCGTCCTTCTCCTGGGTGTTCTACATCTTCGGTGCGTTCCTCATCTACACCGCCTGGAAGCTGATCCAGGAGGCCAAGGGCGACGACGAGGAAGAGGAGTGGGAGGAGAACCGGCTGCTCAAGATGGTCGAGCGCCGCTTCGCCGCCACCGACAAGTACCACGGCACGAAGCTGTTCATCACCGAGAACGGCAAGCGGCTGATGACGCCGATGCTGATCGTCATGCTGGCGATCGGCACGACGGACCTGCTCTTCGCGCTGGACTCCATCCCCGCGATCTTCGGCCTCACCCAGGACCCGTACATCGTGTTCACGGCCAACGCCTTCGCGCTGATGGGCCTGCGGCAGCTCTACTTCCTGATCGGCGGTCTGCTCAAGAAGCTGGTCCACCTCTCGTACGGGCTGTCGGCCATCCTCGCCTTCATCGGCGTGAAGCTGGTGCTCCACGCCCTGCACGAGTCCGGGGTGCACGTCCCCGAGATCAGCACGGCGATCTCGCTGAGCGTGATCGGCGGCGTCCTGGTCATCACGACGATCACGAGCCTGCGGGCCTCGCGCCGCCTGGAGGCGGAGCAGAAGGACAAGGAAGAGGAGCCCGCGGAGGCCGGTCGTCCGGGCGCGGGCGACGACTGACGAAGACCCTCTGCGTGCCCGGCCCGGAGGGCGTCCGGGCCGGGCACGCGGAGTCCGCCCGGTTCAACGGGCAGCGGAAGCCGCCGTCCGCCGGACGGCGGCTTCCGCGTTCACCAGCCGCGTTCGCGCCACTCCGCCAGGTGCGGGCGTTCCGCGCCCAGGGTGGTGTCGTCGCCGTGGCCCGGGTAGACCCAGGTCTCGTCGGGGAGTTCGGCGAAGATCCTGGTCTCCACGTCGTGCAGGAGGGACCGGAAGCGTTCCGGGTCGCCCCAGGTGTTGCCCACGCCGCCCGGGAAGAGGCAGTCGCCCGTGAAGACGTGGGGGTGGCCGTGCGGGTCGTCGTAGACCAGGGCGATGGAGCCCGGGGTGTGGCCGACGAGGTGGCGGGCGGTGAGGGGGATGCGGCCCACCGTGATCGTGTCGCCGTCGTCCACGAGGACGTCCGTGGGGACGTCGATGTCGGCGGCGTCCGCGCGGCCCGCGTAGGTGCGGGCGCCCGTGGCCGCGACGACCGGGGCCAGGGCCTGCCAGTGGTCGCCGTGGCCGTGGGTGGTGACGGCGGAGGTGATGCCGTCGCGGCCGATGAGGGTGAGCAGCGTGTGGGGCTCGTTCGCGGCGTCGATCAGCAACTGCTCGTCCGTCGCGCGGCAGCGCAGCAGATAGGCGTTGTTGTTCATCGGCCCGACGGCGACCTTGGAGATCATCAGGTCCGTCAGCTCGTGTACGTCGGCGGCGCCGCCGACGGTGACCTTGCCCGTGTACGACATGGGGCCAGCCTCTCAGAGCGGGGGCAGGGTCGGCAGCGCGGCGCCGTCCTCGGTGCGTACGCCCGTGCCCGTGGTGCGGCCGGCGAGCCAGCCCATCAGGGCGTACGGGGCGCCGGTGACCCGCACCGGATCACCGCCGGACGGCGGGGCGCCGGTGGTCCAGGTGCTGCCGCCGGGAGCGGAGAGTGACAGGGACGTCACCTGTTCGTTGCCCGCGAAGCGGGCGGTGAGGAAGTCGATCTCCCGGATCACGAACTCCTCGGGGAGCTGGTCCAGGGTGTAGCCGGCGTCCAGGTCCACGTGGTGCAGCTCCACCTCCACCAGCCGCCGGAAGGGGATCCGGGCCATGACATCCGTCACGCCGTTGCGCAGCTCGCAGCCGGCCGCCCAGCCGTCCGCCGGGATGTCCGCCGCCGTCTGCGCCAGCCGGTCCGCCGTCGCCCGTACGTCGTCGAGCTGCTCGGCCAGCGGGCGGGGGGCGCCGGCCTCGATGTCGGCGTCGCGGGCTTCCGCGTTCGCGTACATGGGGCGGCCGGAGAGCACGTTGACCAGGGCGTCGGCGTTGCGGGCGAGGTGGGCGAGCACGTGGCCGCGGGTCCAGCCGGGCAGCGCGCTCGGCGCCCGTACCGCGTCGTCCCCGAGGCGGGCGGCGCCGGCGAGGAGGCTGTCGGTGGCGGCTCGTAGGGTGGCCATGTCGCGTACGGGGTCGTACGTGCGACCTGCGCTTTCTGTCATCGGATCCCCTGGAGGCGAGCGGGTGGGAATGCTGGGCCGGAAGTCGTTGTCAGACCCAGACGTTAGCGTGTGGCTCGAAGGGAGAAAGCTGCGGACAGCTCCGCCGCCATCCCCATACGCTTGACAAGGGGTGCCGCCCGCCCGGACGGTCCCCGCCGCTCATCAAGAAAGGTCCGACCGGCGTGGCCGACCGTCTCCTCGTCCGTGGCGCTCGCGAGCACAATCTGAAGAACGTCTCGCTTGACCTGCCCCGCGACTCCCTCATCGTCTTCACGGGACTCTCGGGGTCCGGCAAGTCGTCCCTGGCGTTCGACACGATCTTCGCCGAGGGCCAGCGCCGCTACGTCGAGTCGCTGTCCAGCTACGCGCGGCAGTTCCTCGGCCAGATGGACAAGCCGGACGTCGACTTCATCGAGGGCCTGTCGCCGGCCGTCTCGATCGACCAGAAGTCCACGTCGCGCAACCCGCGGTCCACGGTCGGCACGATCACCGAGGTCTACGACTACCTCCGGCTGCTCTTCGCCCGTATCGGCAAGCCGCACTGCCCGGTCTGCGGCCGGCCGATCACCCGGCAGTCGCCGCAGGCGATCGTGGACAAGGTGCTGGCGCTGCCCGGGGGCAGCCGCTTCCAGGTGCTGTCGCCGCTGGTGCGCGAGCGCAAGGGCGAGTTCGTGGACCTCTTCTCGGACCTGCAGTCGAAGGGGTACAGCCGGGCGCGCGTCGACGGGCAGACGTCGTCGCTGACCGACCCGCCCAAGCTGAAGAAGCAGGAGAAGCACACGATCGAGGTGGTCGTCGACCGCCTCACGGTCAAGGAGAGCGCCAAGCGCCGGCTGACCGACTCCGTCGAGACCGCCCTCGGGCTCTCCGGCGGCATGGTCATCCTCGACTTCGTCGACCTGGACGCGGACGACCCGGACCGCGAGCGGATGTACTCCGAGCACCTCTACTGCCCGTACGACGACCTGTCGTTCGAGGAGATGGAGCCGCGCTCCTTCTCCTTCAACTCGCCGTTCGGCGCCTGCCCCGACTGCACGGGCATCGGCAGCCGGATGGAGGTCGACCCCGAGCTGATCGTCCCCGACCCGGACAAGTCGCTGGACGAGGGCGCCATCCACCCGTGGTCGCACGGCCACACCAAGGACTACTTCGCCCGGCTCGTCGGCGCGCTCGCCGACGACCTCGGGTTCCGTACGGACATCCCGTGGGCCGGGCTGCCGCAGCGGGCGCAGAAGGCGCTGCTGCAGGGGCACCGGACGAAGATCGAGGTGCGCTACCGCAACCGGTACGGGCGCGAGCGGTCGTACACCACGTCCTTCGAGGGCGCCGTGCCGTTCGTCAAGCGGCGGCACGCGGAGGCGGAGAGCGACGCCAGCCGCGAGCGCTTCGAGGGGTACATGCGGGAGGTCCCCTGCCCGACCTGCAACGGGACGCGGCTGAAGCCGGTCGTCCTCGCGGTCACGGTGCAGGACAGGTCCATCGCCGACATCTCGGCGATGTCGATCAGCGACTGCGCCGACTTCCTCGGTGCGATGGAGCTGAACGACCGCGAGAAGACCATCGCCGAGCGGGTGCTGAAGGAGGTCAACGAGCGGCTGCGGTTCCTGGTCGACGTGGGCCTGGACTACCTGTCGCTCAACCGCGCCGCGGGCACCCTCTCCGGCGGGGAGGCCCAGCGCATCCGGCTCGCCACGCAGATCGGCTCCGGCCTCGTCGGCGTGCTGTACGTGCTGGACGAGCCGTCCATCGGGCTGCACCAGCGGGACAACCACCGGCTGATCGAGACCCTGGTCCGGCTGCGCGACCTGGGGAACACGCTGATCGTCGTCGAGCACGACGAGGACACCATCAAGACCTCCGACTGGGTCGTCGACATCGGCCCGGGCGCCGGCGAGCACGGCGGCAGGGTCGTGCACAGCGGCTCGCTGAAGGAGCTGCTGGACAACGACGCGTCGGTCACCGGGCAGTACCTGTCGGGGAAGAAGAAGATCCCGACGCCGGAGATCCGGCGGCCCGTCGACGGCACGCGGGAACTCGTCGTCCGCGGGGCGCGGGAGAACAACCTCCAGGACATCGACGTGGCGTTCCCGCTCGGGGTGCTCACGGCGGTCACGGGGGTCTCGGGCTCGGGCAAGTCGACGCTGGTCAACGACATCCTGTACACGCACCTGGCGCGCGAGCTGAACGGCGCGCGGAGCGTGCCCGGGCGGCACACCCGGGTCGACGGGGACGACCTGGTGGACAAGGTGGTGCACGTCGACCAGTCGCCCATCGGCCGTACGCCGCGCTCCAACCCCGCGACGTACACGGGCGTCTTCGACCACGTCCGCAAGCTGTTCGCGGAGACGACGGAGGCGAAGGTCCGCGGCTATCAGCCGGGCCGGTTCTCCTTCAACGTCAAGGGCGGTCGCTGCGAGAACTGCTCCGGTGACGGCACGATCAAGATCGAGATGAACTTCCTCCCGGACGTGTACGTGCCGTGCGAGGTCTGCCACGGCGCGCGGTACAACCGCGAGACCCTGGACGTGCACTACAAGGGCAAGTCCATCGCCGAGGTGCTGGACATGCCGATCGAGGAGGCGCTGTCCTTCTTCGAGGCGGTGCCGGCGATCGCGCGCCACCTCAGGACGCTCAACGAGGTGGGACTGGGGTACGTGCGGCTGGGCCAGCCGGCGCCGACGCTGTCGGGTGGCGAGGCGCAGCGGGTGAAGCTGTCGAGCGAGCTGCAGAAGCGCTCGACGGGCCGCACGGTGTACGTGCTGGACGAGCCCACGACCGGGCTGCACTTCGAGGACATCAAGAAGCTGATCGGCGTGCTGACCGGCCTGGTCGACAAGGGCAACACGGTGATCGTCATCGAGCACAACCTCGACGTCATCAAGACCGCGGACTGGGTCGTCGACCTCGGCCCCGAGGGCGGCAGCGGCGGTGGCCTGGTGGTCGCCGAGGGCTCGCCGGAGGAGGTGGCGGCCGTGCCGGCCAGCCACACCGGGAAGTTCCTGCGGGAGATCCTGGGCGACCGGGTGAGCGATTCGCCGCCGGCGCGGAAGGGCGCCGCGGCGAGGAAGCCGACCGCGAAGAGGTCGACCGCGAGGTCCACGCCGGCCAAGAAGACGGCGGCGGCCAAGGCGCCCGCCAAGAAGGCGGCGGCGAAGCGGCGCGGCTGAGGGCGGTCCGGAGCCCGGCTGCGACCGAGGGTTCGGCCGGGCGTACGGCTGAGCGTCGCTCGGCTGCGCGGCCGAGGGCGGTCCGGCGTGCGGCCGGCTGCCGTCGGCCCCGCGTCACCCTGTGCCAGCCGTGATATACGCGCCCGTGCGGCCACCGAGTGGTCCACACGGACCTCTACGGCCGTCCGCCACCCGTGCGGACCACGAACCGCGGGCCTGTCTTGTCGACACGCCGCGAACCCCGTCCCACCTGGTAGGGATCTTCCTGACACGATCTCAAATGACGGACCGGCGGCGGCAATTGTTCGGGCGGAGTTTGCGCGCGCCCTCTGGTGTAGACCACTCTCCACTGCCAGGCTGTGGCCCGCCGTGCGCAAGAAGCGTGCGTTCCCGTGTCGTTCCAAGGAGAAAACGTGCTCAGAGCGGGAGTACGCAGTAAACCCTTCCGACCCAGGGCCGTCGCGGCAGCGGCGGCTTCCTTGTTGCTCCTCGGCGCCCCCGCGGCCGTCGGCCAGGAGCGGCCCGCCGCCGCGACCGGCGCCGCCGGCGCGGTGTCCGTACCCGCGGGCGAAGGCATGGACATCGCCTCCGTCTCCCGGCCCGTCGCCCCCGGCATGGAACTGACCTCCTTCGAGCGGCTGGAGACCGACAAGTGGCTCAAGGCCGACGCGCTCAGCGTCGACCTGGGGGCCGGCACCCGCGTCGACTACCTCGGCGGCAAGGTCTCCGAACGCGCCCCCGTGTCCAAGCTCGCCGCCGAGCACGACCCCGGTCCCGGCCGCACCACCGTGGCCGCCATCAACGCCGACTTCTTCGACATCAACGAGACCGGCGCCCCCCTCGGCCCCGGCGTCGAGGAGGGCCGCCCGACACACTCGCCCGCGCCCGGCGTCTCCGAGGCGGTCGGCGTCGGCCCCGACCAGGCGGGCCGCGTGCTCGACCTCTACTTCGACGGCACCCTCACCCTCCCCGACGGCGAACACCCCCTCGGCGGCCACAACGCCGCCAACGTCCCCGCGGACGGCATCGGCGCGTACAACGCCCAGTGGGGCAAGGCCGACCGCGCCATGACCGTCGACGGCGCCACCGAGGTCACCGAGGTCGCCCTGCGGGACGGCAAGGTCGCCGAGGTGACCACCGGGCCCGGGAAGGGCCCGATAGCCGAAGGCACCACGGTGCTCGTCGGCCGCGACACCGGCGCCAAGCTCCTCGCCCAACTGCAAGCGGGCGACGCGGTGCAGGTGGAGTACGACGTCCGCACCGACGACGGCGGCCCCGTGCCCCGCACCGCGGTCGGTGGCCGCGGCGTCCTGGTCGAGGACGGCGTACCGCAGAACTGGGAGGGCCGGCCGAACAACACCGCCGCCCCCCGCACCGCGGTCGGCTTCTCCAAGGACGGCGGCACCATGCACGTGCTGACCGTCGACGGCCGCCAGGCGGACGCCGGCGGCGTCACGCTCACGCAGTTGGCGAAGATGATGGACGCCCTCGGCGCGTACGACGCGCTGAACCTCGACGGCGGCGGCTCCTCCACCCTCGTCGCCCGCGCGCCCGGCTCCGACGAGCGGTTCGTGGAGAACTCCCCGTCCGACGGCGAGGAGCGGGAGGTGCCCAACGGCCTGGCGTTCACCGCCCCCGGCGGCAGCGGCCGGCTCAAGGACTTCCGCGTCACCACCGTCGCGGAGCCCGCGCTCGCGCCCGGCGTCGACCCGGTGCCCGGCGGCCACCCCGACCGCGTCTTCCCCGGCCTGACCCGCGAACTCGATGCCGCCGGCTACGACGAGACGTACGGCCCCGCGCCCGGCCGCCCGTCGTGGTCCAGCAACCGCGGCGACGTCGGCAGCGTCGACGGCGACGGTACGTTCACCGCCCGCCGCGGCGGCACCGCGAAGGTCACCGCCCGGCGCGGCGGCGCGTCCGGGAGCGTCGAACTGACCGTCCTGGACAAGCTGGAGCGCATCACGCCCACCAGCGAGCGCGTCGGCCTGGCCGACCCCGGGGACGCGGCGGCCTTCGGCATCGTCGGCCGCGACGCCCACGGCGCCAGCGCCCCCGTCGACCCCGCCGACGTACGCCTCGACTACGACCGCGCGCTGTTCGACATTGCCCCGGACGAGCGCAGCGGCGGCTTCGCCGTACGGGCCCGTACCACCGAGCCGACGGCCTCCGGCGTGCTCAAGGCGACCGTGCAGGGGAAGGTCACGCACGTCGCGCTGACCGTCGGGCTCACCGAAGGCGTGCTGGCGGACTTCGGGAACGCGGCCGACTGGAAGTTCTCCACCGCGCGCGCCACCGGCTCGCTCGCCCCCGAGCCCGCGGGCCACGCGGGCGCAGGGATGAAGATCACGTACGACTTCTCCCAGTCCACCGCCACCCGCGCCGCGTACGTCACGCCGCCGCAGCGCATCGAGATCCCGGGCCAGCCGCTGAGCTTCGGGCTGTGGATCAAGGGCGACGGCAAGGGCGCCTGGCCCTCGCTGCAGCTCAAGGACGGCGCGGGCGCCGACCTGATACTCCGGGGCGACTACGTCACCTGGCAGGGCTGGAAGCAGGTGGTCTTCCAGGTGCCGGAGGGCACGCAGTACCCGCTGTCGGTCTTCCGCTTCTATCTCGCGGAGGCCAAGCCCGCCAGCCAGTACAGCAGCGAGGTCGTCATCGACGAGCTGACCGCGCAGAGCCCGCCCGAGGTCGACCTGCCGCGCACGGCGGCGCACCGCGACCCGCTGATCGACTCCGGTGCCGAGACGGCCGGCCGGGACTGGCGGTACGCGGTGATGTCCGACGCGCAGTTCGTCGCCCGCGAGCCGGACAGCGCGCTCGTCCGGCAGACCCGGCGCACGCTGGAGGAGATCAGGGCGGCCCGGCCGGACTTCCTCGTCATCAACGGCGACCTGGTCGACGAGGGTTCGCCCGCGGACCTGAAGTTCGCCCGGGGGATACTGGAGGAGGAGCTGGGCGACGCCGTGCCCTGGTACTACGTGCCGGGCAACCACGAGGTGATGGGCGGCTCCGTCGCCAACTTCGTCGCCGAATTCGGCCCCGCGCAGCGGACGTTCGACCACAAGGGCACCCGCTTCGTGACCCTCGACACCTCCTCGCTGACCCTCCGCGGCGGCGGCTACCCGCAGATCGCGGAGCTGAAGCGGCAGTTGGAGGGGGCGGCGGAGGACCCGTCGGTGCGTTCGGTGACCGTGATCCAGCACGTTCCGCCGCGCGACCCGACCGCGCAGCGCGCCAGCCAGCTCAGCGACCGCAAGGAGGCGCGGGTGCTGGAGGACTGGCTGGCGGACTTCCGGGCCGGTACGGGCAAGGGCGCGGCCTTCGTCGGCGGGCACGTCGGCACGTTCCACGCCGAGCACGTCGACGGGGTGCCGTACCTGATCAACGGCAACTCCGGGAAGGCCCCGGCCACCCCGCCCGGCGAGGGCGGGTTCTCCGGCTGGTCGCTGATCGGCGTCGACCAGGTGCCGCCCGGTGAACAGGACCAGGCGCGGAACACACCGTACCGCGGGCTGCCCGACTGGGTGTCCGTGCAGACCAGGCCGCACGTGGACGGGCTGGCGGTGACCGCGCCCGAGGAGGTCCGCGTCGGCCGCTCGGCGGCGGCCTCGGCTTCGGTCGCGCAGGGCGCGCGGCAGGTGCCGGTGGCCTGGCCGGTCAGCGCGGACTGGTCCGGTACGGACCGGCTGCACATCGGCCCGCCGCGGGAGGCGGACCGGATTGACATCGCGGCGTACGACCCGGCCACCGGCGAGGTGACGGGGCTGCGGCCGGGGACGGTCACGCTGACGGTGACGGTCAACGGCGTCACGCAGGGCGACCGGGTCACGGTCACCCGCTGACGGGGAGGGCGGTCGCGGGGTCCCGCGGGACCCCGCGACCGCACCGCCGCGGTTCAGCCGTCCGCGAACTCCGCCAGCTCCGCCGCGTACGGCGGCTCGGCGCCCGCGCGTGAGCAGGTGATCGCCGCGGCCCGGGCGGCGTGGCCGAGCGCGGCGCGCCAGCCGGCGGGGTCGAGGCCGGCCAGGGCGCCGGGAGTGAGGGCGTCGTGGGCGTCGAACCAGTGCAGCAGCGCCGCGTTGACGGTGTCGCCGGCGCCGATGGTGTCGACCACGTCCACCGGCGGCGCCGCCACGTCGTACCGCTCCAGGCCCTGCGCGACCACCGCGGTCAGCCCCTCGCCGCCGCGCGTCAGCACCGCCGCCCGCGGCCCGGCTGCCAGCCACTCCGGCAGCGCCTCGGCCCACGGCCGCCCGCCGGCGAGCCACTGCGCGTCCTCCACCGACAGCTTCAGCAGCGCCACGTCCGGCAGCCAGGCCAGGAAGCGGGCGCGGTAGGCGTCGGCGTCGTCGATCAGCCCGGCCCTGATGTTCGGGTCGAGGAGGGTGAACAGCCCGTCCGCGGCGGCCCTCTTGAGCAGCGTCTCGTACGCGGTCGCCCCCGGCTCCAGCACCAGCGAGCACGTACCCACCGCCAGCGCCCGGGCCTTCGGGGGCAGCGCGTCCGGCGCCCGGAACAGCCGGTCGGCGGTGCCCTCGGCGTAGAAGCGGAACCCGGCGGACCCGTCCGGGCTGACGTCGGCGACGGCCAGCGTCGTGGGCTCCGCACCCCGCTGGACGAGCCCGGTCGCCACCCCCGCCGCGTCGAGCCCGGCCATCAGCGCCGCCCCGAAGGCGTCCGTGGAGACCCGCGAGGCGAACGCGATGTCCGCGCCGAGCCGGCCCAGCGCCACCGCCGTGTTGTACGGCCCGCCGCCCCGCACCGGCCGCAGCGCGGGGAGCACCCCGTCGCCCCCGGCCGGCACGAGATCGATCAGAGCCTCACCACCAACCACGATCATGTGCCCAGCGTACGGTCCGACCGCCGCCCACAGGCCCCCGGAAGGCAACACGGGCACGCCCCGGCGACCATACGGTCACCGGACTGTCGCGGGCTCGGTACACGGGTGTGGACGGACGGGTCGGCGTCAGTGGTCGACAGTAGGGTGGGAACCATGGCCGATCCGTCCAGTTACCGTCCCAAGCCCGGGCAGATTCCCGACTCCCCGGGGGTCTACAGGTTCCGGGACGAGCACGGCCGGGTCATCTACGTCGGCAAGGCCAAGAGCCTGCGGCAGCGGCTCTCCTCGTACTTCCAGGACCTCGCCGGGCTGCACCAGCGCACGCGCACGATGGTCACGACCGCCGCCTCCGTGGAGTGGACCGTGGTGGCCACTGAGGTCGAGGCGCTCCAGCTCGAATACACCTGGATCAAGCAGTACGACCCCCGGTTCAACGTCAAGTACCGGGACGACAAGAGCTATCCGTCCCTCGCCGTGACGCTCAATGAGGAGTATCCGCGCGTCCAGGTCATGCGCGGCCCCAAGCGCAAGGGCGTGCGCTACTTCGGGCCGTACGCGCACGCGTGGGCCATCCGCGAGACCGTCGACCTGATGCTGCGCGTCTTCCCCGTGCGGACCTGTTCCGCCGGGGTGTTCAAGCGCAGCGCGCAGATCGGCCGGCCCTGTCTGCTGGGGTACATCGGCAAGTGCTCCGCGCCCTGCGTCGGCCGGGTCACGGCCGCGGAGCACCGGGAGCTGGCCGAGGAGTTCTGCGACTTCATGGCCGGCCGCACGGGCGCGTATCTGAAGCGTCTTGAGCGGCGGATGCACGAGGCCGCCGAGGAGATGGAGTACGAGAAGGCGGCGCGGCTGCGCGACGACATAGGGGCGCTGCAGAGCGCCATGGAGAAGAACGCGGTCGTCCTCGCGGACGCCACCGACGCCGACCTGATCGCCCTCGCCGAGGACGAGCTGGAGGCGGCGGTGCAGATCTTCCACGTCCGCGGCGGCCGGGTGCGCGGCCAGCGGGGCTGGGTCACCGACCGGGTGGAGGCCGTCGACACCGCCGGCCTCGTGGAGCACGCGCTCCAGCAGCTCTACGGGGACGAGCAGGCCGAGGCCATCCCGCGCGAGGTGCTGGTCCCGGCGCTGCCGCAGCACGCGGGGCCCGTACGGGAGTGGCTGACCGAGCGCCGCGGGGCCCGGGTGGACCTGCGGGTGCCGCAGCGCGGCGACAAGAAGGACCTGCTCGCCACGGTCGCGCGGAACGCGCAGCAGGCCCTCGTCCTGCACAAGACCAAGCGCGCCTCCGACCTGACCACCCGCTCCCGGGCGCTGGAGGAGATCGCCGAGGCGCTGGAGCTGGACTCCGCGCCGCTGCGCATCGAGTGCTACGACATCTCGCATCTGCAGGGCGACGACGTGGTCGGCTCCATGGTCGTCTTCGAGGACGGCCTGGCCCGCAAGAGCGAGTACCGCCGCTTCGAGATCAAGGGCTTCACCGGCCAGGACGACGTCCGGGCGATGCACGAGGTGATCACCCGCAGGTTCCGGCGGTACGTGCAGGAGAAGCAGAAGACGGGGGAGTGGGGCGACCCGGAGGCCGAGGCGGCGGCCGAGCGCGGCCGTGCCGACACCGGCACCGACACCGACGCCGCCGACGCGGCGGCGGAGGGGCCCGCCGGGCGGGATCCCGACACCGGGCGGCCCAGGAAGTTCGCGTACCCGCCCCAGCTCGTGGTCGTCGACGGCGGTCAGCCGCAGGTCGCCGCCGCCAAGCGGGCCCTCGGCGAGCTGGGCGTGGACGACGTGGCCGTGGTCGGCCTGGCCAAGCGCCTCGAAGAGGTCTGGCTGCCGGACAGCGACGACCCCGTCATCCTGCCGCGCAGCAGCGAGGGCCTGTACATGCTGCAGCGCGTACGGGACGAGGCCCACCGCTTCGCGATCGCCTACCAGCGCAAGAAACGGGCCAAGAGCATGAAGGCCGGACCGCTGGACGACGTGCCGGGCCTGGGGGAGAGCCGCCGCCGGGCGCTGCTGAAGCACTTCGGTTCGGTGAAACGGCTCAGAGCTGCGACTATTGATCAAATCTGTGAGGTTCCCGGCATCGGCCGCAAGACGGCAGAAAACATCGCCGCGACCCTCGCGCAGGCGGCACCTGCCGCGCCGGCGGTGAACACCGCCACCGGAGAGATCATGGACGAGTGAGGACCGGGGGACAGAGCGATGAACGACAACGGGACACACGAGACCGACGAGACCACCGTGACCACGGGTGACCCGGCCGCCGGGCCGGGCGAGACGGGTGACTCCGCGCAGGCGGGCATCCCCGAGCTGGTGATCATCTCCGGGATGTCGGGCGCCGGCCGGAGCACGGCCGCGAAGTGCCTGGAGGACCTCGGCTGGTTCGTCGTGGACAACCTGCCGCCCGCCCTCATCCCCACGATGGTGGAGCTGGGTGCCCGCTCGCAGGGGAACGTGGCGCGGATCGCGGTCGTCGTGGACGTCCGCGGCCGGCGCTTCTTCGACAATCTGAAGGAGTCCCTGGCCGACCTGAAGGAGAAGGGGGTCCCCCGGCGCATCGTCTTCCTGGAGGCGTCGGACAATTCGCTGGTGGCCCGCTTCGAGTCCGTACGCCGCCCGCACCCGCTGCAGGGCGACGGGACGATCCTGGACGGCATCACCGCCGAGCGCGACCTGCTGCGCGAGCTGCGCGGCGACGCCGACCTGGTGATCGACACCTCCAGCCTGAACGTGCACGAGCTGCGCGCGAAGATGGACGCCCAGTTCGCCGGCGGCGAGGAGCCCGAGCTGCGCGCCACGGTGATGTCCTTCGGCTACAAGTACGGCCTGCCGGTGGACGCCGACCTGGTGGTGGACTGCCGCTTCCTGCCGAACCCGCACTGGGTCCCCGAGCTGCGCCAGTTCACCGGGCTGAACGAGGACGTCGCGCAGTACGTCTTCAACCAGCCCGGCGCCAAGGAGTTCCTCAACGGCTACGCGGAGCTGATGCACCTGGTCACCGAGGGCTACCGGCGCGAGGGCAAGCGGTACGTGACCATCGCCGTCGGCTGCACCGGCGGCAAGCACCGCTCCGTCGCGATGTCCGAGCGGCTGGCCCGCCGGCTCGCCTCGGACGGCATCGAGACCGTCGTCGTCCACCGGGACATGGGGCGCGAGTGAGCCGGATCGCCGGCGGCCGGAACCTCCGGCTGCGCCGCCGGGGCGCCCGCAGACCCGGTTCGCAGCCGAAGGTGGTCGCGCTCGGCGGGGGGATGGGCCTGTCGGCCTCCCTCGCCGCGCTGCGCCGGATCACCGGCGATCTCACCGCAGTGGTCACCGTCGCCGACGACGGCGGCTCGTCCGGGCGGCTCCGCGCCGAGCTGGGCGTGCTGCCGCCGGGCGACCTGCGCAAGGCGCTGGCGGCGCTCTGCGGCGACGACGACTGGGGCCAGACCTGGTCCCGCGTCATCCAGCACCGCTTCACCAGCCAGGGCGAGCTGCACGACCACGCCGTCGGCAATCTGCTGATCGTCGCGCTCTGGGAGCAGCTCGGCGACCACGTCGCGGCCCTCGACCTGGTCGGTACGCTCCTGGGCGCGCACGGCCGGGTGCTGCCCATGTCCGCGGTGCCCCTGGAGCTGCGCGCCGACGTACGCGGCCACGCGCCGGAGCTGCCCGAGGCGGTCACCACCGTGGCCGGCCAGGCCACCGTGGCCCTGACCCCCGGCGAGGTGCAGCAGGTCTACCTGGTGCCCGCCGACCCGCCGGCCGTCCCGGCCGCCGTCGAGGCGGTCCGCGAGGCGGACTGGGTGGTGCTCGGCCCGGGCTCCTGGTTCTCCTCCGTCATCCCGCACCTGCTGGTGCCCGACCTGCGTGAGGCCCTGGTGGAGACCAAGGCCCGCAAGGTCCTCTCCCTGAACCTCGCCCCGCAGCCGGGGGAAACGGACGGATTTTCCCCGCGGCGTCATTTGGAGGTTTTGCGACGACACGCCCCTAAACTCGCCCTCGACGTGGTGCTGGCCGACAAGGATGCAGTGCCCGGTGCGGCAGAGCGCGACGGGTTGCGCGAGGCTGCGAAAGAGCTTGAGGGCTCGGTCGAGCTGGCGCCGGTGGCGCGGACCGACGGGACTCCCCGGCACGATCCGGAGCTGCTGGCCGCCGCGTACGACCGTATTTTTCGGATGCATGGAAGGATCGGGCCATGGCGATGACGGCAGCGGTGAAGGACGAGATCTCGCGGCTCCCCGTGACCCGGACGTGCTGCCGCAAGGCGGAGGTCTCGGCCACGCTCCGGTTCGCCGGCGGGCTGCACCTCGTCAGCGGCCGCATCGTGATCGAGGCCGAGCTGGACACCGGGGTCGCCGCGCGGCGGCTGAAGAAGGACATCCTGGAGATCTTCGGGCACGGGTCCGAGATGATCGTCATGGCCCCGGGCGGGCTGCGCCGCAGCAGCCGGTACGTGGTCCGCGTGGTCGCCGGCGGTGAGCAACTGGCCCGGCAGACCGGCCTGGTCGACGGCCGCGGCCGGCCCATCCGCGGGCTGCCCCCGCAGGTCGTCTCCGGCGCCACCTGCGACGCCGAGGCCGCCTGGCGCGGCGCCTTCCTCGCCCACGGCTCCCTGACCGAGCCCGGCCGCTCCTCCTCGCTGGAGGTCACCTGCCCCGGCCCGGAGGCGGCCCTCGCCCTGGTCGGCGCCGCCCGCCGGCTCAGCATCCCGGCCAAGGCCCGCGAGGTGCGCGGCGTGGACCGCGTGGTCGTACGGGACGGGGACGCCATCGGCGCCCTGCTCACCCGGCTCGGTGCGCACGAGTCGGTGCTCGCCTGGGAGGAGCGCCGGATGCGCCGCGAGGTGCGTGCCACGGCGAACCGGCTGGCCAACTTCGACGACGCCAACCTGCGTCGCTCCGCCCGCGCGGCGGTCGCGGCCGGCGCCCGCGTGCAGCGGGCGCTGGAGATCCTCGGCGACGAGGTGCCGGAGCACCTGGCGGCGGCCGGCCGGCTGCGCATGGAGCACAAGCAGGCGTCGCTGGAGGAACTGGGCGCCCTCGCCGACCCGCCGCTGACGAAGGACGCGGTCGCGGGCCGGATCCGCCGGCTGCTCGCCATGGCCGACAAGCGGGCGGGCGACCTGGGCATCCCGGGCACGGAGGCGAACCTCACGGAGGAGATGGTGGGCTGACGCCCGCCCCGCCCGGCCCCGACTCCGCACCCCCTTCATCCGCCGCCGCACCGCGGCTTCTTCACCCCTCCCGGCATCTTGACGTGGACATGAGTCACCCGCAGCCTGACTGCTGTTCGTCCACGAGACAGACAAGCCAAAGAGGGGCACATGAGACGAAGAGCCAGTGCGATCCTCGCATCAGCCGCCTTGCTGCTCGGCGGCCTCGCGGCCGCGCCGGTCGCCGGTGCCGCCGCCGGTCCCGGGCCGGCCGCCGGGGCCGCCGCCGACGAGGTCAAGGTCTTCACCGCCGACGTCACCCGCGCCCAGGTCCCGCTGCTGCTGGCCGTCGGCCAGGACGCCCACGAACTCGGCGAGCGGGCCCCGGCCCGCGGCACCGCCGAGGTCGAGCTGTTCCTGACCGACGCGCAGGCCAAGAAGCTGGAGGGGCAGGGCGTCGACCTCGCCGAGCGCACCGTTCCGGCACGCGCCGAGGCCCGCACCGAGGCCGCGGCGGAGGGCGTCTTCCGCCCGTACAGCGGTGCGGGCGGGCTTCAGGAGGAGCTGGCCGGGATCGCCCGGCAGTACCCGAAGCTCACCAAGCTGGTCTCGATCGGCAAGACCCTCCAGGGCAAGGACATCCTCGCCCTGAAGCTCACCAAGGGCGCCAAGACCTCCCGGGACGGCGCCAAGCCCGCCGTGCTCTACATGTCCAACCAGCACGCCCGGGAGTGGATCACCCCGGAGATGACGCGCCGGCTGCTGCACCACTTCCTCGACGGCTACGGCACGGACCGCAAGCTCACCGGCATCGTCGACTCCACCGAGCTGTGGTTCGTCCTGTCCGCCAACCCCGACGGCTACGACTGGACGCACGACCCCGACGGGGCCCGCCTCTGGCGCAAGAACATGCGCGACATCAACGGCGACGGCCGGTACACCACCGGCGACGGCATAGACCTGAACCGCAACTTCTCCTACAAGTGGGGCTACGACAACGAGGGCTCCTCGCCCAACCCGCGCAGCGAGACCTACCGCGGCGCAGGCCCGGGATCCGAGCCGGAGACCCGCGCCATCGACGCCTTCCAGAAGCGCATCGGCTTCGAGTACGGGATCAACTACCACTCCGCCGCCGAACTCCTGCTCTACGGCGTCGGCTGGCAGGTCGCGACCGACACCCCCGACGACGTGCTCTACCGCGCCCTCGCCGGCACCCCGGAGAACTCCGCCGTCCCCGGCTACCGCCCCCAGGTCTCCTCCGAGCTGTACACCACCAACGGCGAAGCGGACGGCCACGCCGCCAACGTCAACGGGATGATGATGTTCACCCCGGAGATGACGACCTGCCAGACCGCCTCCGCCCTCGACCCCGACGACTCCTGGAACCCGCGCGACTGCCAGTCGGGCTTCAACTTCCCCGACGACGAGAAGCTGATCCAGGGTGAGTTCGCCAAGAACATCCCCTTCGCCCTCTCCATCGCCGAGACCGCCGCCCACCCCGACCAGCCGGCGTCCTCCGTCGGCATCGAGGCCCCCGACTTCACCGTCGACGACTTCACCGTCTCCTACGCCCGCGACCGCGACGAGGCGGACCAGGAGGTCTCCGTCGTCGCCCGCAAGTCCGTACGGGACAAGGAGCTGAACTACCGCGTCAACGGCGGCCGTACCCGTGACGAGGACGTCGGCTCCTGGAAGGGCGGCGAGACCTACGGCGGCGAGGACAACATCCTCTTCGACGAGTACCGCGCGGAGGTCGAGGACGTCGGGCCCGGCGACGAGGTCGAGGTCTGGTTCACCGGCCGCACCCGCGCCGGCAAGCGCACCGCCAGCGAGCACTTCACCTTCACCGTCGCCGAACGCCCCCGTGCCGACACCCTCGTCGTCGCCGAGGAGGGCGCGAAGGCCCGGCACGCCGGCGCGTACGTCGACGCCCTGCGCGCCTCCGGCCGCTCCGCCGCCGTCTGGGACGTCGCCACCCAGGGCCCGCCGCACGCCCTCGGCGTCCTCGGCCACTTCCGCAGCGTCGTCCACTACACCGGCGCCGGCGCCCCCGGCGGCGACACCCAACTCGCCCTGCGCGCCTACCTCAACGAGGGCGGCAAGCTGGTCGAGGCCGGCGAACAGGCCGGCGGCGACGCGCTCGTCGGCCGGGCCCAGACGGACGACTTCAGCCAGTACTACCTGGGGGCCTACTCCCGCTCCGCCACCGTGGGACCCGACGGCTTCACCGGCGCCGGCGCGCTCGGCGGCACCACCGGCGCCCTCGGCGACGCGGCGGGCAACCCGCTGGACGGCGCCGGCGCGTACACCGTCACCTCCGACGCGCTACCGCCCGCGGAGTTCCCGCAGTTCGACTCCGCGCAGGCCGGGGCGTACGAGGGCGGCGTCAACCCCTACGCGCCGTACGAGGGCGAGTGGATGGCGATCGCCGAGCACGAGAACAACGACTGGCAGCGCCTCACCCGCACCGTGGACCTCACCGGCGTCACCGCCGCCGAGGCACCCGCGCTGCGCGCCGCGCTCAACTGGGACACCGAGGCCGGCTACGACTTCGTGCTGCTGGAGGCCCGCACCCCGGGCGGGGACGACTGGACGACGCTGCCGGAGTCCGGCGGCGCCACCACGGACCGGGTGCCCGAGGAGTGCGGCCAGGGCTTCTTCATCCAGGCCCACCCGTTCCTGCGCCAGTACCTCACCCAGGGCGCGGACGGCTGCACCGCGAGCGGCACCAGCGGCGCCTGGCACGGCCTGACCGACTCCTCCGGCGGCTGGCAGGAGGTCTCGTACGACCTCTCCGCCTACGCCGGCAAGCAGGTCGAGCTGTCCCTGTCGTACGTCACCGACCCCGGCACCGGCGGCAGCGGCCTCTTCGCCGACGACACCGCCGTGGTGGCCGGCGGCACCGAGCGCGACACCGAGGGCTTCGAGAGCGGACTCGGCGCCTGGACCGCGCCGGGACCGCCGCCCGGCAGCCCCGCGGCCGCCGCCGACTGGGCCCGTAGCGGCAAGCTCTTCGAGAGCTACGCGGCCGTCTCCACCCGCGACACCGTGCTCGTCGGCTTCGGGGTCGAGCACCTCGCCGACAAGCCCGCACGCGCCGCTCTTCTGAGCCGCGCACTGTCCCATCTGAGGCGCTGATACAGGCCCGCTGACCGGCGGCGACGCCGGATCGCGGCGGCGGCCCGTAGCCCTACCGGGGGGTACGGGCCGCCGTCCGCGTCACCGGCGGGGTCCGGGCCGCCACGCGGGGGCGGAAGCGGTAGGGTCGGCAGTGGTCGGGGATTCCCAGTCAGAGCACCGGTCGATGAAGGACCGGCGTACCAACGAGGAGATCGGTTCGTGACGATCCGCGTAGGCATCAACGGCTTCGGCCGCATCGGCCGCAACTACTTCCGCGCCATCCTTGAGCAGGGTGCGGACATCGAGGTCGTGGCGTTCAACGACCTGGGTGACGCCGCGACCACCGCACACCTGCTGAAGTACGACACGCTGCTCGGCAAGCTCAAGGCCGAGGTGAGCCACACCGCCGACGCCATCACCGTCGGCGGCCGCGACATCAAGATGCTCGCCGAGCGCGACCCGGCGAACCTGCCCTGGGGCGAGCTGGGCGTGGACGTCGTCATCGAGTCCACCGGCATCTTCACCAAGGCCCCGGACGCGCAGAAGCACCTGGACGCCGGGGCGAAGAAGGTCATCATCTCCGCGCCCGCCAAGGGCGAGGACATCACCATCGTGATGGGGGTCAACGAGGACTCCTACGACCCGGCCGCCCACAACATCATCTCCAACGCCTCGTGTACGACGAACTGCGTCGCGCCGATGGCGAAGGTGCTGGACGAGAACTTCGGCATCGTGCAGGGCATGATGACCACCGTCCACGCCTACACCAACGACCAGCGCATCCTGGACTTCCCGCACAAGGACCTGCGCCGCGCCCGCGCCGCCGCGGAGAACATCATCCCGACCACCACCGGCGCCGCGAAGGCCACCGCGCTCGTCCTGCCGCAGCTCAAGGGCAAGCTGGACGGCATCGCGATGCGCGTGCCGGTGCCCACCGGCTCCGTCACCGACCTGGTGGTCGAGCTGAGCCGCGAGGTCACCAAGGACGAGGTCAACGCCGCGTACCAGAAGGCCGCCGAGGGCCAGCTCAAGGGCATCCTGGAGTACACCGAGGACCCGATCGTCTCCTCGGACATCGTCAACACCGCGCCGTCCTGCACCTTCGACTCCCTGCTGACCATGGCGCAGGGCAAGCAGGTCAAGATCGTCGGCTGGTACGACAACGAGTGGGGCTACTCCAACCGTCTGGTCGACATCACCAGCTTCGTCGGCGAGCGCCTCTGAGGCGACGCAGCCGCCTGGCCGGGGGGCCGCGGCTCCCCGGGTAGCCCACGTGGGCCGGGGCCCGGCCGCCGCAGGCGGCGGGGCCCCGCTCGTTCCGACGACCAGGCCGCCGCGCGCGCCGCTCCGCGGCGGTGTGCGGGCGGTGTCAGCAGTGATGCAGGAGTCTCCATGAAGACGCTCGACGACCTCCTCGGCGAAGGCATCGCCGGCAAGCGGGTCTTCGTCCGCGCGGACCTCAACGTGCCGCTGGACGGCACCACCATCACCGACGACGGCCGGATCCGCGCCGTCGTCCCGACGATCGCCAAGCTGGCCGAGGCCGGCGCCCGGGTGGTCGTCGCCTCCCACCTCGGCCGCCCCAAGGGCGCGCCCGACCCGGCGTTCTCGCTCGCGCCGGTGGCGCGCCGGCTGGGCGAACTGCTCGGGGACTCCGCGAAGAAGACGGAGTTCGCCACGGACACCGTGGGCGAGAGCGCGAAGGCCATCGTCGCCGGGCTCGGCGACGGCGAGGTCACGCTGCTCGAAAACCTGCGGTTCAACCCCGGTGAGACCGCGAAGGACGACGCCGAGCGCGGCGCGTTCGCGGACGAGCTGGCCCAACTGGCCGACGTGTACGTGGGCGACGGCTTCGGCGCCGTGCACCGCAAGCACGCCTCGGTGTACGACCTGCCCGCCCGGCTGCCGCACTACGTCGGCTACCTGATCGCCGCCGAGGTGGGCGTGCTGCGCAAGCTCACCGAGGACGTCGCGCGGCCGTACGCGGTCGTACTCGGCGGCGCCAAGGTCTCCGACAAGCTGGGGGTCATCGACCACCTGCTGGAGAAGGCCGACCGCATCCTCATCGGCGGCGGCATGGCGTACACCTTCCTCAAGGCCAAGGGGTACGAGGTCGGCTCCAGCCTGCTCCAGGAGGAGCAGGTGCCCGCGGTCCAGGAGTACCTGGCGCGGGCCGAGCAACTCGGCGTGGAGTTCGTGCTCCCCGTCGACGTCGTCGCCGCCCGGGAGTTCCCGGACGTCAAGGCGCAGGCGCCGACCGAGCCCGTGACCGTACCGGCAGACGCCATCCCCGCCGACGTGCTGGGGCTGGACATCGGCCCGGCGTCCGGCCGGCTCTTCGCCTCGAAGATCGCCGACGCCGGCACGGTCTTCTGGAACGGGCCGATGGGCGTGTTCGAGCACCCCGACTACGCCGAGGGCACCCGCGCGGTCGCGCAGGCCCTGGTGGACAGCGCCGCGTTCACCGTCGTCGGCGGCGGTGACAGCGCCGCCGCGGTCCGCATCCTGGGCTTCGACGAGAAGGCTTTTCCAGGAGCATTCAGCCACATCTCGACCGGCGGCGGCGCCAGCCTCGAATACCTTGAGGGCAAGACGCTCCCCGGCCTCGCCGCACTGGAGGACTGACCCGTAACGATGAACGACAAGCCGACCCGTATCCCGTTCATGGCGGGCAACTGGAAGATGAACCTCAACCACCTTGAGGGCATCGCGCACGTCCAGAAGCTCGCCTTCGCGCTCCACGACAAGGACTACGAGGCCGTCGAGGTCGCCGTCCTGCCGCCGTACACCGATCTGCGCTCGGTGCAGACGCTCGTGGACGGCGACAAGCTCAAGATCAAGTACGGCGCCCAGGACATCTCGCCGCACGACGCCGGCGCGTACACGGGCGACGTCTCGGGCCCGATGCTGGCCAAGCTCCACTGCACGTACGTCGTCGTCGGCCACTCCGAGCGGCGGCAGTACCACGGCGAGGACGATGCGCTCGTCAACGCCAAGGTCAAGGCCGCGTTCAAGTACGGCATCACGCCGATCCTGTGCATCGGCGAGGGCCTGGAGGTGCGCAAGGCCGGCGAGCAGGTCGCGCACACCCTGGCGCAGCTCGACGGGGCGCTGAAGGGCGTCAACGCCGCGGACGCGGAGAGCATCGTGGTCGCGTACGAGCCGGTGTGGGCCATCGGCACCGGCGAGGTCGCCACGCCTGACGACGCGCAGGAGGTCTGCGGCGCGATCCGGCAGCGGCTGGCGGAGCTGTACAGCGAGGAGGTCGCGGCCGCGGTACGCATCCAGTACGGCGGTTCCGTCAAGGGCGGCAACGTCGCGGCGATCATGGCGCAGCCCGACGTGGACGGCGCGCTGATCGGCGGCGCTTCGCTGGACGCCGACGAGTTCGTCAAGATCGTCCGCTTCCGCGACCAGTGAGCTCCGCGGCCCCGGGCCTCTTCCCGCCGACCGGGGAGTAGGCCCGGGCCGCCTGTTCGTCGTAGGCTGTCGGGGGCCGGTCACGCAGGATGACCGCACCGGCCTCCTTACGTATCTGTCCGTCACCGAGAGAGTTGGAAAAGCCGTGACCGTGGCGTTCTCCATCGCCCTGATCATCTTCAGCGGGCTGCTGATGATGCTCGTCCTCATGCACAAGGGCAAGGGCGGCGGCCTGTCCGACATGTTCGGCGGCGGCATGCAGTCCTCCGTCGGCGGCTCCTCCGTCGCCGAGCGCAACCTGGACCGGATCACCGTGGTCGTCGGCCTGATCTGGTTCGCCATCATCGTCGTGCTGGGCCTGCTGATGAAGTTCGACGGCTGAGCCACCACGGCGACTGACGGTACGTAGACTAGGGCGCCCGCGGCGGGGTCGCCGACGATGCCTCGCCGCATTTCACGCAGGGAGTTACGACCGTGGCAAGTGGCAACGCGATCCGTGGAAGCCGGGTCGGCGCCGGGCCGATGGGGGAGGCGGAGCGGGGCGAGTCAGCGCCGCGCCTGCGCGTCTCCTTCTGGTGCTCCAACGGGCACGAGACCCGACCCAGCTTCGCCACCGACGCACAGATCCCGGACAGTTGGGACTGCCCGCGCTGTGGTTTCCCGGCGGGCCAGGACCGGGACAACCCGCCGGACCCGCCGCGCACCGAGCCGTACAAGACGCACCTCGCGTACGTGCGCGAGCGGCGCAGCGACGCCGATGGCGAGGCCATCCTCGCCGAGGCCCTCGCCAAGCTCCGCGGCGAGATCTGACCCCGGCCGAGCCAGCGGGCGGCCCCCGGCCCTGCCGAGCCGCCCGAGCCGCACCGGCGGCACTCTCCTTCTCCTCCGGCACCCACGCCGGCACCAGTACCGGCAGCGCGCCGTCGCGCGCGCCGAGCCGTCACGCCCCAGGACCCGCCGCCCGATCTGAGGCGGCGGATAGGGCAACCGCCCGAGGCGCCCCGGGTACCCGCGTACCTACGGTCCCGGCATGCGATCCGAGACCACCCACCCGCGGCGGACCGCGGCACCGGCCTGGCGCGGCGGCTTCGGGCGGCTGTGGTCCGCCGCCGTCGTCTCCCGCTTCGGCGACGCCCTGCGGGGCGCCGCGCTGCCGCTGCTCGCCGTCGAGCTGACCGACTCCGCGCTGCTCGTCGCGCTCGTCACCGCCTGCGGCTTCCTGCCCTGGCTGCTCTTCGGGCTGATCGGCGGCGCCGTCGCCGACCGGGTCGACCAGCGGCGCGCGATGTGGATCACGGACGTGCTGCGCGGACTCCTCATGGCCGCGTTCGCGTTCGCGGTGTGGCAGGACCGGGCCGGCATCGCCCTGCTCCTCGTCCTCGCCTTCGCGCTCACCGCGCTCCAGACGGTCTTCGACAACGCCGCCACCGCCCTGCTGCCCGCCGTCGTGCCCACCGCGGCCCTCGGCACCGCGAACGGGCGGCTGCTGGCCGGCCAGGAGGCCGTGCACCGCTTCGCCGGTACGCCGCTGGTGCCCGTGCTCGTCGGCGCCGGGGCGGCCGTGCCGTACGCCGTGGACGCCGCCTCGTACCTGCTGGCCGCCGTCCTGGTCGCCGGCCTGCCGCACCGGCCGGGGCCGGGCGCCGGGCGGCCCCGGACGCCGCTGCGCCGGGACGTCGCCGACGGGCTGCGCGCCCTGTGGGGCGACCCGGTGCTCCGGGGCGTGTGCGCGGCCACGGTCGTCGCCAACACCGGGTTCGGCGCCCTCGTCGCCACCCTCGTGCTGCACCTGACCGGCTGGCTCGGCGCGGGCACCACCGGCTACGCCCTCGCGCTCACCGCGTACGGCATCGGCAGCGTCACCGGCGGCATGGCCGCGGGCCGGGTCTCTGCCGCCCTCGGCGCCCCGCGCACCCTGGTCTGGGCGGGCCTCGCCCAGGCGGCGTGCCTGACGGCCTTCGGCACCGCACGCAGCCTCCCCGCGGCCGGCGCCGCGCTCGCCGTCCTCGGCTTCGCCGGGATGCTCTGGACCGCGACCGAGATCACCGTCCTGCAGCGGCGCAGCCCCGCCGGGGCCATCGGCCGGACCAGCGCCGCGTTCCGCACCCTGTCGATCTCCGTGGTGCCGCTCGGTGCCGTGCTCGGCGGGGTGCTCGCCGGCTCCCTCGGGGAGAACACCCCGGCGCTGGCCGCGGCCGTCCTCACCGGCCTCGGGGTGGTCGCGCTCGGACCGGCGGCACGCTCCGGGATCAATTAGGTTGGACGGCATGGCCGACACCACGTCACGCACCAGGCTCGACCAGACCCCCGAGTGGCACGCACTCGCCAAGCACCGCGAGGAGTTCGGCGCCACGCACCTGCGTGAGCTGTTCGCCGCCGACCCCGAGCGCGGCCGCCGGTACACGCTCCGCGTCGGCGATCTCTACCTGGACTACTCCAAGCACCTCGTCACCGACGAGACCCTGCGCCTGCTGCGCGAACTGGCCGCCGCGACCGGTGTCGCCGAGTTGCGCGACGCCATGTTCCGGGGCGAGAAGATCAACATCACCGAGGACCGCGCCGTGCTGCACACCGCGCTGCGCGCGCCCAGCGCCGAGTCCGTCGAGGTGGACGGCGTGGACGTGGTGCCCGGCGTGCACCACGTGCTGACCCGGATGACCACCTTCGCCGACCGGGTCCGCTCCGGCGACTGGCGCGGCCACACCGGCAAGCCGGTGCGCGCCGTCGTCAACGTCGGCATCGGCGGCTCCGACCTGGGCCCGGCCATGGCGTACGAGGCGCTGCGCGCGTACACCGAGCGGGATCTCACGGTCCGCTTCGTCTCCAACGTCGACGGCGCCGACCTGCACGAGGCCGTGCGCGACCTCGACCCCGAGACCACACTGTTCGTCATCGCCTCCAAGACCTTCACCACCATCGAGACGATCACCAACGCCACCGCCGCGAAGCGCTGGCTGCTGGCGGGCCTCGGCGCCGGTGACGAGGCGGTCGCCAAGCACTTCGTCGCCTTGTCGACCAATGCGGCGAAGGTCGCCGAGTTCGGCATCGACACGGACAACATGTTCGAGTTCTGGGACTGGGTCGGCGGGCGCTACTCGTACGACTCGGCCATCGGCCTGTCCCTGATGGTGGCCATCGGCCCGGTCGCCTTCCGCGAGATGCTCGCCGGCTTCCGGCTCGTCGACGAGCACTTCCGCACCGCGCCGCCGGAGGAGAACGCGCCGCTGCTGCTGGGCCTCCTCGGCATCTGGTACGGCAACTTCTTCGAAGCGCAGTCGCACGCCGTGCTCCCGTACAGCCACTACCTGTCGAAGTTCACCGCCTATCTGCAGCAGCTCGACATGGAGTCCAACGGCAAGGCCACCGACCGCGACGGCGCGCGCGTCGGCTGGCAGACCGGGCCCGTGGTCTGGGGCACGCCCGGCACCAACGGCCAGCACGCGTACTACCAACTGCTGCACCAGGGCACCAAGATGATCCCCGCCGACCTGATCGGCTTCGCCCGGCCGGTCCCCGAGCTGGGCGAGCTGACCGGGCAGCACGACCTGCTGATGGCCAACCTCTTCGCCCAGGGCCAGGCGCTCGCCTTCGGCAGGACGGCGGCGGAGGTGGCGGCCGAGGGCGTGCCCGGGGCGCAGGTGCCGCACCGGACGTTCCCGGGCAACCACCCGACGACGACGATCCTGGCCGACGGGCTCACGCCCTCGGTACTGGGGCAACTCGTGGCGCTCTACGAGCACAAGGTCTTCGTGCAGGGCGCGGTGTGGGACATCGACTCCTTCGACCAGTGGGGCGTCGAGCTGGGCAAGGTGCTGGCCAAGCGGCTGGAGCCGGCGCTGGCGGACGGCACGGCGGTCCCCGGTCTCGACGGCTCGACCCTCGCGCTGGTCGACGCCTACCGGGCGCTGCGCGGCCGCTGACGCACTGATGTCCGCCGAACGTCGCTGACCTGCGGCGTTCGGCGGCGTTCTGCTGGCGGGGCGGGGTTCCGCGCGGCAGCCTGGAGAGATGCGGTGGCTGCGCGGGACCTCCTACTGGGTCGCGGGGATCTTTCTGGCGGTCGCCACCGCCGTGGACCTCGCGGTGTCGCAGGGCCACACGCTGGAGACCGTGTTCGCCGTGGTGCCGGTGTTCGTCGCGGTCAACGGCACCCGGCGGGCGATCCTCGTCGCCGGTGCCGTGGCGCTTGTCGTCGGCACCGCGCTGAGCTGGTGGAACTTCCGCGAACTCGACCTCGGCTTCTGGTCGGGCATCTTCGCCATCGCCTGCGCCACCGTGGTCGGGCTCGTCGTGTACCGCGAGCGCCTCGCCCGCGAGCGGCGGCTCACCAGCGTCATCCGGGTCGCCAACGTCGCGCAGCAGGCCCTGCTGCCCGCGCCGCCCGCCCGGGCCGGGCCGCTGGACGTGGCGCACTCGTACCGCTCCGCCGCGGACGAATCGATGATCGGCGGCGACTTCTACAAGGTGCTCAACACCCGCTGGGGCGTCCGCGTCCTCATCGGCGACGTACGCGGCCACGGCCTCGGCGTCGTCCGCACCACCGGCATGGCCATCGGCGTCTTCCGCGAGGCCGCGCACGAGGAGCCGGAGCTGGACCGGATCGCCGCCCGCATGGACCGCAGCCTGGCGCGCGACGGCGGCCCCGAGGACTTCGCCACCGTGCTGCTGCTGACGATCTCCGCGGAGGGGCTGTGCCGGGCCCTCAACCACGGCCACCCCCCGCCGCTGGTGCGCAGCGCCGCGGGCCGGGTACGCGAGACCGACCTGCACGGCGGGCCGCCGCTGGGCCTCGGTCTGTCGAGGTACCTTCAGGACGCGGAGGAGACCACCATGGCGCTGGCCGAGGGTGACGAGCTGCTGCTGACCACCGACGGCGTACTGGAGGCGCGCAGCGCGGCGGGCGAGTTCTTCCCGCTGGCGGAGCGCTACGCCCGCGCGCCGCGCGAGCGCCCGCCCGTGGACGTGCTCGCGGCGCTGCGGCGCGACCTCACGGACTGGGCGCCCGAGCTGCACGACGACTCGGCGCTGGTGCTGCTGCGCTACGCCCCGCGGCGGATCCGGCCCGCGTAGCGGGCCTCCAGGGCGGCGTTGTGCGCGTCGCCCTCGGGGATGTTCGCCGACAGGTACACGGGCGGCGGCGCGCCGCGCTCCAGCAGCAACCGGATCGCCTCTGCGACGACCTGCTGCACGAGCAGGGCACCGGTGATCGACGACACCGCGCAGGCCGTGCCGCCGCCGGGCAGCGTGAGCACGGAGTCGCCGAAGGGGGCGCCGTTGTCGAGCACCACGTCGGCGTGGTCGGCCAGCCGCTTGCCGGAGGGGTGCCGGGACTCGGCGCGGGTGCCGTGGGACAGCGAGGTGATCGCGACGAGCGGGTGCCCGTGCTCCTTGACGACGGCGGCCATCTCCACGACACAGCCGTTGATGCCGGAGTTCGAGGCGATGACGAAGGCGTCCGCGGGGTGCGGCGCGGCCAGCTCGTACAGCCGGCGGGCGGTGGCGGGGTCGCGCTCCAGCTTGGCGTCGGAGAGCAGCGCGGGGGGCTCCCCGCCGTAGATCACGAGATCCCGCAGGGCGATCTTGTTCGTCGGTACGAAGCCGCCGGCGCGGCCGGCGATCTCCGTCGCCAGCGACTCGGAGTGCCCGGTGCCGAACGCCTGGATCACGCCGTCGCCGCCCAGCGCGTCCGCGAACACCGTCGCGGCGGCGCCGACCTCGGCGCGCTGTCCCTCGGCCACCCGCCGGAGTGAGGTCAGGGCCGCGGCGGTGAAGGCGGCTGCGCTGATCGGCTTGAGGCTCATCGGTGCTCCCGGGAGTGGTCTGGACAACGTGCCGTACGCGGGGTCAATCTCAGGCAGTCGCGCACGGCGCGTCAAGGGCGCGGCGCGGAGCCGACCACCGGGAGCGGGCAGTGGAGAAGCTGGTCATCGGCATCGACGTGGGCGGGACGAGGATCCGCGCGGCGCTCGCGCGCTCGGCGGGCGGCGGAGTGCTGCGTACGGCGTCGGCGGGGGCGGGAAACCCGCGCTCGGTGCCGCCGGACGTGCTGACGTCCCGGCTGGCGGCGTGCGTGGCGCCGCTGGCGGAGGCGGCTCAGGCGGCGGGTACGGGGCGGATCGCGGCGGTGGTCGCGGGCGTCGCCGGCGCGGAGCCCCGCAACCCGGACGACACGGGCACGCGGGTGGCGCACGCGGCGCTGCGCACGGCGCTGCGCCGGGGCGGGGTCCGGCCGGTGCCGGTGCAGATCCGCGGCGACACGGAGATCGCCTTCGCGGCGGGCCCGGGCGCACCGGCGGCCGGGGTGGTCGCGATCGCCGGCACGGGCGCGTCGGCGGCCCGGATCGCGGCCCGGCGGCAGACGGCGACGATCGACGGCCACGGCTGGCTCCTGGGCGACGAGGGCAGCGGCTTCTGGATCGCCCGGCAGGCGCTGCGAGCGGCGCTGCGTTCCCTGGACGGCAGGGGCCCGGCGACGGCGCTGGTGGGGCTGCTGACGGCGGCGACGGGCGGGGGAGGGCGGGTGGAGAGGGTGTTCGGGGCGCGGGGAGCGGGTGCGGAGGCGGCTGCGGAAGACGGGGGCGCGGGGCGCGTAGGGGAGCGGGACTCCGCCGCCCCGCCGCGCATGGGGGATCCGGTGGTACGGGTCGCGCTGGTCGATGCCGGGTTCGCGGGAGCGCCGGTGGAGATAGCTCGGCTGTGCCCGGTGGTCGTACGGGCCGCTGCGGCCGGTGACGCGGTGGCCGGGGCGATCCTGGACGAGGCCGCGGACCACCTCGCCGAGACGGTCGCCGTGCTCGCCCCCGCGCCCGGCGAACCCCTCGTCACCACCGGCGCCCTCCTCGCCCCCGCGGGCCCCCTCCTGCCCCGCTTCACGGCCCGCATGGGCGCGTACGACGTGACCCCGGCCCCGGTCCCGGACGGCCTGGCGGGCGCGGTGGCGCTGGCCAGGACGATGCTCTGAGGCGAGGCCCGGCCGCGGGGGCGTCGGACCCGCCGCCCCGGGGCCGGCTCAGGCGGGCCGGCTCAGACTACGGAGGTGCCACGGCGGGGCTTCGCACCCCGATGCCCCGCGGCGGCTTCCCTTCCCGCTACGGCGACGCCGGCGGATACAGCGCCGGGGGAAGCAGCGCCGCGGCGGGGCGGTCCAGGAGCCAGAGGGTGCGGGCCCGGCCGCGGGCGCCCGCGGCGGGAGCCTGGATCTCGCCCGCGCCCGACAGCGCCATCGCCGCCGCCCGGGCCTTGTCCTCGCCCGCCGCCAGCAGCCACACCTCCCGCGCCGCCCTGATCGCCGGCAACGTCAGCGAGATCCGCGTCGGCGGCGGCTTCGGCGCCCCGTGGACACCGACGACCGTGCGCTCCGTCTCCCGTACCCCCGGCAGCTCCGGGAAGAGCGACGCGACGTGCGTGTCCGGGCCCACGCCCAGCAGCAGCACGTCGAACGCCGGCACCGGCCCGTGGTCCTCCGGCCGGGCCGCGGCCGCCAGTTCACTCGCGTACGCCGCCGCCGCGGCGTCCGCGTCGGCGCCGAACTCCGCCTGCGCCGCCGGCATCTCGTGCAGCCGCGCGGGGTCGAGCGGCACCGCGTCCAGCAACGCCTCCCTGGCCTGGGTCGCGTTGCGATCGGGATCGCCCGCGGGCAGGAAGCGCTCGTCGCCCCACCACAGGTCCAGCCGCGACCAGTCGACCGCGTCCCGGGCCGGGGCGGCGGCGAGCGCCGCCAGCAGGCCGTTGCCGTTGCGGCCGCCCGTGAGCACGACCGACGCCGCGCCCCGGGCGGACTGCGCGTCCACGACCTTCGTGATCAGCCGGGCGGCGGCCGCCTCGGCCATCAGCTCCTTGTCGTGGTGGACGACGATCTGCGGCGTGCTCACGGCGCCCCGTTCACGACGACTTCGCCGAGGAGGACTTTGCCGCGGCCCTCTTCGCCGGCTGCTTCTTCTGCGCCGCCTTCTTCGCCGTCCCGGCCTCGGCTTCCGCTTCTGCCTCGGCCTCCGCTACGTCCGCCTCCACCGCCCCCGCGGGCGCCAGCCGCTCCACGCCGTACGCCACCGCGTGCGCGTACGCCTCGTCCGGGTCGAGCCGCCGCAGCTCCTCCGCGATCAGCTCCGCCGTCGTGCGCCGCTTGAGCGCCACGTGCCGCTCCGGCTGCCCCGGCACCGCCAGCTCCGCCAGCGCGCCGTTCGGCCGGTCGAGGCAGATCACGCCGTCCGTCGTCAGCAGCCGCACCGCGGTCAGCCCCGGGCCCGGCGAGCCGGTGCGCTCCACCGGCACCCGCAGCCGTTCGGCCAGCCACAGCGCCAGCAGTTCCGAGGAGGGGTTGTACTCCTCGCCCTCGACCACCGCCGACTCGATGGCCGCGTGCCGCTGGTCGAGCGCCGCCGCCAGCATGCTGCGCCACGGTGTGATCCGCGTCCACGCCAGGTCGGTGTCCCCCGGCGCGTACGCCGTGGCCCGCTGCCGCAGCGCGCCGACCGGGTCCTCGCAGGCCGCCGCGTCCGTGATGCGGCGGGTGGCGAGCCGGCCGAGCAGGTCCTCCGCGGGGTTGTCCGGCGCGTCCTCAGGCCACCACACCACCACCGGCGCGTCCGGCAGCAGCAGCGGCAGCACGACGCTCTCCGGGTGCCCCGCCAGCTCGCCGTGCAGCCGCAGCAGCACCGTCTCGCCGGTGTCCGTCTCGTTGCCGACGCGCACCTCCGCGTCCAGCCGTGCCAGCGCGCGCTCGCGCGGGGAGCGCCCCGGCCGCTTGATGACGACCAGGATCCGCGACGGGTGCTCCTTGGACGCCTGGCTGGCGGCCTTGAGCGCGTCGTAGTGGTTGCCCTCGTCGGTGACTATCACCAGCGTGAGCACCATCCCGACCGCCGGCGTGCCGGTGGCCCGCCGGGCGCCCACGAGCGCGGCGTTGATCTGGGCCGAGGTGGTCTCGGTGAGGTCGATGTTCATGGCCGCCGCCAGCTCCGTCCGTCTCGTGCCAGCATCTCGTCCGCCGCCTTCGGCCCCCAGGTGCCCGCGGTGTACGACGCGGGCTTGCCGTGCTTCGCCCAGTGCTCCTCGATCGGGTCGAGGATCTTCCAGGACAGCTCGACCTCCTGGGGCCGCGGGAAGAGGTTCGCGTCGCCGAGGAGTACGTCCAGCAGCAGCCGCTCGTACGCCTCGGGGCTGGACTCGGTGAAGGACTCGCCGTAGGCGAAGTCCATCGTCACGTCCCGCACCTCCATCGACGTGCCCGGCACCTTGGAGCCGAACCGCACGGTGATGCCCTCGTCCGGCTGGACGCGGATCACCAGGGCGTTCTGGCCCAGCTCCATCGTGTCGGTGGTGTCGAACGGCAGGTGCGGCGCCCGCTGGAAGACGACGGCGATCTCCGTCACCCGGCGGCCGAGCCGCTTGCCTGCGCGCAGGTAGAACGGCACGCCCGCCCAGCGGCGGTTGTCGATCTCCAGCTTGATCGCGGCGTAGGTGTCGGTCCCGGAGTGGGCGTCGATGCCGTCCTCCTCCAGGTAGCCGCGCACCTTCTCGCCGCCCTGCCACCCGGCGGTGTACTGCGCCCGCACCGTGTGCCGGCCCAGGTCCTCCGGCAGCCGCACCGACTCCAGCGCCTTGGTCTTCTCCGCCACCAGCGCCTGCGCGTCGAAGGCCGTGGGCTCCTCCATGGCGGTCAGCGCCAGCAGTTGCAGCAGGTGGTTCTGGATGACGTCGCGGGCGGCGCCGATGCCGTCGTAGTAGCCGGCCCTGCCGCCGATGCCGATGTCCTCGGCCATGGTGATCTGCACGTGGTCCACGTACGACCGGTTCCAGATCGGCTCGAACATCGTGTTGGCGAAGCGCAGCGCCAGGATGTTCTGGACGGTCTCCTTGCCGAGGTAGTGGTCGATGCGGAAGACCTGGTCGGGCTCGAAGACCTCGTGGACGATCCGGTTGAGCTCCTCGGCGCTCTTCAGGTCGTGCCCGAAGGGCTTCTCGATGACCGCGCGCCGCCAGGAGTCACCGGCCGGGTCGGCCAGCCGGTGCTCCTTGAGCTGCTGGACGACCAGCGGGAAGAACTTCGGCGGCACGGAGAGGTAGAACGCGAAGTTCCCGCCGGTGCCGCGCGCCTTGTCCAGGTCCTCGATGGTCGTGCGCAGCCGCTCGAACGCCTCGTCGTCGTCGAAGTCGCCCTGGACGAACCGGAAGCCCTCGGAGAGCTGCTGCCACACCTCCTCGCGGAACGGCGTGCGCGCGTGCTCCTTGACCGAGTCGTGGACGACCTGCGCGAAGTCCTCGTCCTCCCACTCCCGGCGGGCGAAGCCGACCAGGGAGAAGCCCGGCGGCAGCAGCCCCCGGTTCGCCAGGTCGTACACGGCGGGCATCAGCTTCTTGCGCGACAGGTCGCCGGTGACGCCGAAGATCACCAGGCCCGAGGGACCCGCGATCCGCGGCAGCCGCCGGTCCTGCGGGTCCCGCAGGGGATTGGTGTCAGAGCCGGTCACCGTCGACTACGCCCCCTTCGGTGCACGGCGGTCGAGCTCTTCCCGGGTGGAGTCGAGCAGATCGGTCCAGGACTTCGCGAACTTCTCCACGCCCTCGTCCTCCAGCAGGCCGACCACCTCGCCGTACGAGATGCCCAGCTTGTCCAGGGCGTCGAGGTCGGCGCGCGCACCGGCGTACGTGCCGCGCACCGCGTCGCCCTCGATCCCGCCGTGGTCGGCGACGGCGTGCAGCGTGGACTCCGGCATCGTGTTGACCGTCCCCGGGGCGACCAGGTCGTCCACGTAGAGCGTGTCCTTGTACGCCTTGTCCTTCACGCCCGTCGACGCCCACAGGGGGCGCTGCTTGTGGGCGCCCGCCTTCTCCAGCGCGAGCCAGCGGTCCGAGGAGAAGACCTCCTCGTACGCCTCGTACGCCAGCCGGGCGTTGGCGACGGCGGCCTTGCCGCGCAGCGCCTTCGCCTCGTCGGTGCCCAGGGCGTCGAGCCGCTTGTCGACCTCGGTGTCCACGCGGGAGACGAAGAACGAGGCGACCGAGCGGATCTCCGCCAGGTCCAGGCCCGCGGCCTTCGCCTGCTCCAGGCCGGCGAGGAAGGCGTCCATTACCTCCCGGTAGCGCTCCAGGGAGAAGATCAGCGTGACGTTGACGCTGATGCCCTTGCCGAGCACCTCCGTGATGGCGGGCAGCCCGGCGCGGGTGGCGGGGATCTTCACGAACATGTTGGGCCGGTCCACCAGCCAGGCCAGTTGCTTGGCCTCGGCGACGGTGGGGGCCGTGTGGTGGGCGAGCCGCGGGTCCACCTCGATGGAGACCCGGCCGTCCTGCCCCTGGGTGGCGTCGAACACCGGGCGGAGCACGTCGGCCGCGTCGCGTACGTCGGCCGTCGTGATCATGCGGACGGCCTCCTCGACGGTGACGCCGCGGGTGGCGAGGTCCCTGAGCTGGCCGTCGTAGCCGTCGCCCGCAGAGATGGCCTTCTGGAAGATCGTGGGGTTGGTGGTCACGCCCACGACGTGGCTCTCGTCGATCAGTTCGGCGAGGTTGCCGGACGTGATGCGCTTGCGGGACAGGTCGTCGAGCCAGATCGCGACGCCTTCACCGGAGAGGCGCTCGAGTGCGTCGGTCATCGGTATTGCATCTCCTGACATCGTGTCGTCTGTAACCGTCAGCGACTTCCGGCCCGCAGGGATTCCCGGGCCGCGTCGGCGACGGCGTCGGCGGTGAGCCCGTATTCGCGGAACAGGACCTTGTAGTCGGCGGAGGCGCCGAAGTGCTCCAGGGAGACGACGCGTCCGGCGTCCCCGACGAAGCGCTGCCACGTCATCCCGACGCCGGCCTCGACCGCCACCCGGGCCTTGACCGCGGGCGGCAGCACCGCGTTGCGGTACTCCCGCGGCTGCTCGTCGAACCACTCCACGGACGGCATGGAGACCACCCGCGTCGGCACGCCCTCCGCCTGCAACTGCTCGCGGGCGGCGACCGCGAGCTGCACCTCGGAGCCGGTGCCGATGAGGACGACCTGCGGCTCGGCTTCCTCGCCGCCGGGGCCCTCGGCCTCGAACATCACGTAGCCGCCGCGGGCGGTGTCGTCGTTGGCCTCGTACGTCGGCACGCCCTGGCGGGTCAGCGCCAGGCCGTGCGGGGCGCCGACGCCGTACTCCTTGGTGTAGCGGCGCAGGATCTCCCGCCAGGCGATGACCGTCTCGTTGGCGTCCGCCGGGCGGACCACGTTCAGCCCGGGGATCGCGCGCAGGCTCGTCAGGTGCTCGACCGGCTGGTGGGTCGGGCCGTCCTCGCCGAGGCCGATGGAGTCGTGCGTCCACACGTACGTCACCGGCAGGTGCATCAGCGCCGACAGCCGCACCGCGTTGCGCATGTAGTCGGAGAAGACCAGGAACGTACCGCCGTAGACGCGGGTGTTGCCGTGCAGCGTGATGCCGTTCATGGCCGCGGCCATGGCGTGCTCGCGGATCCCGTTGTGGACGGTCCTGCCGTACGGGTCGGCGTCGGACAGCGGGTTGTCGGCGGGCAGGAACGAGGTCGAGCCGGGGATGGTGGTGTTGTTGGACCCGGCGAGGTCGGCCGAGCCGCCCCACAGTTCCGGCACCACCGGGCCGAGTGCCTTCAGCACCTCGCCCGACGCCTTGCGGGTGGCGACGGCCTTGCCGGCCGGGAACGACGGCAGCTTGTCCGCCCAGCCCGTGGGCAGTTCGCCCGCCCGGATCCGGTCGAACTCGGCGGCGCGCTCGGGGTTGGCCTGCCGCCAGGCGGCGAAGCGCTTGTCCCACTCGGCGTGCGCCACGGCGCCGCGCGTGCCCAGCCCGCGGGCGTGCGCGAGCACGCCCTCGTCGACCTCGAAGTGCTGCTCGGGGTCGAAGCCGAGGACCCGCTTGGTCGCGGCGACCTCCTCCGCGCCCAGGGCCGAGCCGTGCGCGGCCTCGGTGTTCTGCGCGTTCGGCGCCGGCCAGGCGATGATCGAGCGGGCCGCGATGAACGACGGCCGGTCGGTGACGGCCTTGGCCTCCTGGAACGCCCGGTACAGCGCTTCGGGGTCGAGGTCGCCGTTCGGCTTCTGCGCGACGCGCTGGACGTGCCAGCCGTACGCCTCGTAGCGCGCGACGGTGTCCTCGGAGACGGCGGCGGCGGTGTCGCCCTCGATGGAGATGTGGTTGTCGTCCCAGAGGAGTATGAGGTTGCCCAGCTTCTGGTGGCCGGCCAGCGAGGACGCCTCGTGCGAGATGCCCTCCTGGAGGCAGCCGTCGCCCGCGACCACCCAGATGTGGTGGTCGAACGGGGAGGTGCCGGCGGGGGCGTCGGGGTCGAAGAGGCCGCGCTCGTAGCGCGCGGACATCGCCATGCCGACGGCGTTGGCGACGCCCTGGCCGAGCGGCCCGGTGGTCGTCTCGACGCCGGCGGTGTGCCCGTACTCGGGGTGCCCGGGGGTCTTGGAGCCCCAGGTGCGGAACGCCTCAAGATCGGCCAGCTCAAGGCCGAACCCGCCCAGGTAGAGCTGGGTGTACAGGGTCAGGCTGGAGTGGCCCGCGGAGAGGACGAAGCGGTCCCGGCCGGTCCACTGCGGGTCGGCGGGGTCGTGCCGCATCACCTTCTGGAAGAGCGTGTACGCGGCGGGGGCCAGGCTCATCGCCGTGCCGGGGTGGCCGTTGCCGACCTTCTGTACGGCGTCCATGGCCAGGACGCGTGCGGTGTCCACCGCGCGGTCGTCCAGTTCGTTCCACCCGAAGTCGGTGGTCGGCTGCGTGCTCACCCTTGTTCAGGGCTCCTCTCTCCACGGTCGGGAACTCCGGCGACCGGAAAGCACCGGGCGCCTTCGAGCCTATCCCGCTGAAATCCAGACTGCCGTTGCCGGGCCGGTTGCGCCTGCCGGACGGCACCCGGGCGCCCGCTCCTGGGGCCGGTGCGCACGGCTCCAACACGGGGCACCCCCCGCGCGGGGGGCCGATACGCAGCGTCTACAGTGACGACGTACAGAAATCCCTTGACCGCGAGCAGAGGTGTCCGTGACGGCCGTCGAATCCCGACCCGCAGGGGTACTCGGGCAGGGCACTGCGCACCGGCCGACCGGTGCCCGGGTCAAGGCGTTCGTGGCGCTGACCAAGCCGCGCATCATCGAGCTGCTGCTCATCACCACCGTTCCGGTGATGTTCCTGGCCGCCGAGGGCGTGCCCGACCTGTGGCTGGTGCTCGCCACCTGTATCGGCGGCTACCTCTCGGCCGGCGGTGCCAACGCGCTGAACATGTACCTGGACCGGGACATCGACGCGCTCATGCACCGCACCGAGCAGCGGCCGCTGGTGACCGGGATGGTCCGGCCCGCAGAGGGGCTGGCCTTCGGCCTGGCCCTGACGGTGGTCTCGACCGTGTGGTTCGCCACACTCGTCAACCCGCTGTCGGCGGCGCTCGCGCTCGGCGCGAACCTCTTCTACGTTCTCGTCTACACGATGCTGCTGAAGCGGCGCACCTCGCAGAACATCGTCTGGGGCGGCATCGCCGGCTGCATGCCGGTCGCCATCGGCTGGTCCGCGGTGACGAACTCCGTCTCCTGGGCCTCGCTGATCCTCTTCCTGGTGATGTTCTTCTGGACGCCGCCGCACTACTGGCCGCTGTCGATGAAGGTCAAGGACGACTACGCGCGCGTCAAGGTGCCGATGCTGCCGGTGGTGGCGTCGAACAAGGTCGTGGCGCGGCAGATCGTCGCCTATAGCTGGGTGATGGTCGCCGTCTCCCTGCTGCTGTGGCCGCTGGGCTACACCGGCTGGTTCTACCCGGTGGTGGCCGCGGTGCTCGGCGCGGTGTGGCTGCGCGAGGCGCACGGGCTGCTGCGGCGGGCGAAGAGCGGGGTCGCGGGCGCGAAGCTCAAGGAGATGCGGCTCTTCCACTGGTCCATCACCTACGTGTCGCTGCTGTTCATCGCGGTGGCCGTGGACCCCTTCCTGCGCTGAGTCCCTTCCTGCGCTGAGTCCCTTCCTGCGTCGACTTACCGGCGGGTAGCATCTGCCGCATGAGCGACGACGACCGCAGGACCCGCAAGCTCACCCGGCAGATCGAGTCCTTCGCCGGCCGCCACGGCGGCGCGCGGGGGCAGGTCGCGTACCTGGGCGAGCCGGGGGCCCGGCTGGTGCTGGTCGGGGCGGACGGCACGTGGGGCGACCTGGTGGCGCCGAGCATGCGGAGCGCGACGGCGGCGGCCGAGGCCGCGGGAGTGGCGCTGCAGGAGGACTTCGACGGCGACCTGGCGGCGGGGGTACGGACCGGCCCGTACGAGTGGACGCGGATGGCCGGAATGCAGATGGGCGGCCACCCGAACCCGGGCGTGGCGCGGAAGAAGCCCGCGACCGAGCCGGAGCCCCGGGCCGAGACCGCAGACGCCGCCGTCGAGCCCGGCGCGGAGACGGCCGCCGCGGACGGTTCGGCCCCGGACCGCGGCGAGAAGGAAGCGGAGACCGCCGAGGACGCGGCGTCCGCGGAGCCCGAGGCGGACGAGAAGACCGGCTGACCCCGGAGCGGCCCGCCGCCCCGCGGGCGCCGCTACGGCGCCGAGGACCCCACCGGCCGTGCCTCCGCCGGCACCGCCGGCGGCGGGACCTCCGCGGGCACGGCCTCCGGCCGGTGCCGCAGCGAGACCACCACCCGCAGCACCGCGATCCACACCAGCGTCGAACCGAACAGGTGGATCATGACCAGGAATTCGGGCACGTCGGTCAGGTACTGCGCGTAGCCGACGACGGCCTGCGACATCAGCACCAGGAACAGGTCCCGGGTGCGGGACAGCGGCCCCGGGGGGCCGTCGACGAGCTTCAGCGTCACCCAGATCGCGATGGTCAGCGCGACCACCGCCCACGCCGTGAACGAGTGCACCTTCGCCGCGTGGTCCCAACTGATCCACCCCATCCGGGGCACGTCGCTGGAGTCGCCCGCGTGCGGCCCGGTGCCGGTCACGACGGTGCCGGCGGCCAGCAGCAGGACGGACATCGCCACCAGCGCCCGGGTCAGCCGGCGCACCACGGCGCCGACGAGCAGGTCCGGCCCGCCGTCGCCCTCGCGGGCGCGGTGCCAGGTGAGGTACGTGATCGTGATCAGCCCGGTGGCGAGCAGGAAGTGCGCGGCGACGGTGTACGGGTTCAGCTCGGTGAGCACCGCGGCGCCGCCGAGGACGGCGTTGCCCATGACCACCCAGAACTGCACCCAGCCCAGCCGCGTCAGCTCGCGGCGCCACGGCTTGGTGGCGCGGGCGGCGACGATGGCCCAGCCGACGGCGGCGCACAGCACGTACGTGAGCAGCCGGTTGCCGAACTCGATGGCGCCGTGCACGCCCATCTCGGACGTCGCCAGCAGGCTGTCGTCCGAGCACTTGGGCCAGGTGTCGCAGCCGAGCCCGGAGCCGGTCAGCCGGACGGCGCCCCCGGTGACGACGATGACGATGCTCATCAGCAGTGCGGAGAGCGTCGCGCGCTGGACCGTCTGCTGCGTCGGGGTCCAGCGCTCGGCGATGTGGGCGAGGGGGTTCAGCACGGCGCCTATCGTATGCCGCCCCTTGTGCGCGGTTTCACGAGGGGTGAGCCGCCCGTTTCCGTACGCCCGTAGGCCCCGGTCGGCGCCGGGTCACTCCCAGCGGAAGAACCGCGCGGCGGCCCCGAGTCCCAGCACCGCCCAGCCGGCCAGCAGCCCCAGGTCGCCCCACGGCATGCCGCCGCCGTCCTGGAGGACGTCCCGCAGGCCGTCCGACAGGGCCGCGACGGGCAGCACTTCGAGCACCGCGCGGGCGCCGTCGGGGAACTTCTCCAGCGGCACGATCACGCCGCCCGCCACCAGCAGCAGGACGAAGACGAGGTTCGCCGCGGCGAGCGTCGCCTCCGCGCGCAGCGTGCCGGCCATCAGCAGCCCCAGGCCGGAGAACGCGGCCGTGCCCAGCGCGACGAGCAGCACCACGGCGAGCGCACCGCCGGCACCGCCGCGCGGCGACCAGCCGAGCGCCAGCGCGATGGCGGTGAGGAGGACGAGTTGCACGGCGATCGTGGCCAGCACCGCCGCCGCCTTCGCCGCCATCAGCCCGGCGCGCGGCAGCGGTGAGGCGCCGAGCCGCTTCAGCACGCCGTAGCGGCGGTCGAAGCCGGTGCCGATGGCCTGGCCGGTGAAGGCGGTCGCCAGGACGGCGAGCGCGATGGCGCCGGGGGCGAGGAAGTCGACGCGCTGGCCGGGTCCGGTGTCGACGACGTCGACCGTGCCGAAGAGGAGCAGCAGCACCGCCGGGATGATCATGGTGAGGAGCACCTGCTCGCCGTTGCGCAGGAGCAGCCGGGTCTCCAGCCCCGCCTGCGCGGCGACCATGCGGCGCAGCGGCGCCGCCCCGGGACGCGGCGCGTACACGCCGGTCCCCGCCTGCCGAGCATTCATGCGCGCAGGTCCCTTCCCGTCAGTTCCAAGAAGACGTCCTCCAGCGTGCGCCGCTCCACCGTCATCTGCTCCGGCAGCACCCCGTTCTGCGCGCACCAGGTCGTGACCGTGGCCAGCAGCTCCGGGTTGATCTCGCCGGTTATCCGGTACGAGCCCGGGGCCAGCTCCAGCGCCGCGGTCTCCGTCGGCAGCGCCTTCAGCAGCGAGCCGAGGTCGAGCCCCGCGCGGCCGGTGAAGCGCATGGTGTTCTCCGCGCCGCCGCGGCACAGCTCGTCGGGAGCGCCCTCGACCAGCAGCCGGCCGCCGTCGATGATCGCGACCTTGTCGGAGAGCTGTTCCGCCTCGTCCATGTGGTGGGTGGTGAGCACCACGGACACCCCGTCTGCCCGCAGCTCGCGGATCAGCTCCCAGGTGGCGCGGCGGGCCTGCGGGTCGAGGCCCGCGGTCGGCTCGTCGAGGAAGACCAGCTCGGGGCGGCCGACGATGGCCATGGCCAGCGCGAGCCGCTGCTGCTGGCCGCCGGAGAGCCGGCGGTAGGGGGTCCGGCCGCAGGAGCCGAGGCCCAGCCGCTCGATCAGCGCGACGACGTCGAGGGGGTGGGCGTGCAGCCGGGCGATATGCCGCAGCATCTCCTCGGCGCGGGCGGCCGGGTAGACGCCGCCGGACTGCAGCATCACGCCGACCCGGGGCCGCAGCTCCGCGGCGTCGGCGAGGGGGTCGCGGCCGAGGACGCGGACGGTGCCGGCATCCGGGCGGCGGTAGCCCTCGCAGATCTCTACGGTGGTCGTCTTGCCCGCGCCGTTGGGGCCGAGGACGGCGGTGACGTCGCCGCGGGCGGCGGTCAGGTCGAGCCCGGCCACGGCGGTCTTCCCGCCGTACCGCTTGACGAGGCCGGACACCGCGACGGCCGCGTCGGTGGAGGGCTGTTGCATGAGTGCGAGTCTAAAGAGCCCGCGGGCCCGGCCGGCGCCGCCCCGGGAGGGTTCACGCCAGGGGGTGGGCGGATCCCGCACGGAACTTAGGTAACCCTAAGTGATGTATTCCACCGCACGGTGATCGAGGCCCGGCTTGTCGCACCCCGGCGAATTAAGCAACAATGGCGTTGTGAAAAACGTGGACCCGGGTGGGAGCACGGCGAAGGACCAGGCGGCCGGGCCGGCCGCCGGTGCTGCCGTGCCCGGTGACGGGACGCGCAACCGCGTGGCCCGCTCCATCCTCGACCACGGCCCGTCGACCGCCGCCGACCTCGCCCACCGGCTCGAACTCACCCCCGCCGCCGTCCGGCGGCACCTCGACGTGCTCGTCGCCGAGGGCATCGTGGAACCCCGCGACCAGCGGGTCTACGGGACCCGCGGGCGCGGCCGGCCGGCCAAGGTCTTCGCCCTGACCGACTGCGGCCGCGACGCCTTCGACCAGGCGTACGACCAGCTCGCCGCCGACGCACTGCGCTGGATCGCCCAGAGCGCGGGCGGCGGCGTGCGGGGGGAGGCGGCCGTCGCCGCCTTCGCCCGCGACCGGGTCGCCGAGCAGGCCGAGCGGTACGCCGCGGAGCTGGCCGGCATGCCGCCCGAGAGCCGGGTCGAGGCCCTTGCCCGGCTGCTCTCCGAGGACGGGTACGCTGCCACCGCGCGCAGCGCGCCCGGTGCCCCCGGCGAGCAGCTCTGTCAGCACCACTGCCCGGTGGCGCACACCGCCGAGCAATACCCGCAGCTCTGCGAGGCGGAGACCGAGGTCTTCTCCCGCTTGCTCGGCACCCATGTGCAGCGTCTGGCCACCATCGCCCACGGCGACGGGGTGTGTACGACGTTCGTCCCCGAAATCCGCGAGCACCACGCTCGCAGGCAGCCACCGACATCCGGGAGGAACCCCGCATGACTGCGCCCATCGAGACCGCTTCCCCGGAGCATCCCGAGCTCGAAGGTCTGGGACGCTACGAGTACGGCTGGGCCGACTCGGACGCGGCCGGCGCCGCCGCGAAGCGCGGCCTGTCCGAGGACGTCGTCCGGGACATCTCAGGCAAGAAGTCCGAGCCCGACTGGATGCTGAAGACCCGGCTCAAGGGCCTGCGGCTCTTCGGCAAGAAGCCCATGCCCACCTGGGGCTCCGACCTCTCCGGCATCGACTTCGACAACATCAAGTACTTCGTCAGGTCCACCGAGAAGCAGGCCCAGTCCTGGGAGGACCTGCCGGAGGACATCAAGAACACCTACGACAAGCTCGGCATCCCCGAGGCGGAGAAGCAGCGCCTGGTCGCCGGCGTCGCCGCGCAGTACGAGTCGGAGGTCGTCTACCACCAGATCCGCGAGGACCTGGAGGAGCAGGGCGTCGTCTTCCTGGACACCGACACCGCGCTCAAGCAGCACCCGGAGCTGTTCAAGGAGTACTACGGCACGGTCATCCCGCCCGGTGACAACAAGTTCGCCTCCCTCAACACCGCGGTGTGGTCCGGCGGCTCGTTCATCTACGTCCCCAAGGGCGTGCACGTCGAGATCCCGCTGCAGGCGTACTTCCGGATCAACACCGAGAACATGGGCCAGTTCGAGCGGACGCTGATCATCGTCGACGAGGGCGCGTACGTGCACTACGTCGAGGGCTGCACCGCGCCGATCTACCAGTCGGACTCGCTGCACTCCGCGGTCGTCGAGATCATCGTGAAGAAGAACGCCCGCTGCCGGTACACGACGATCCAGAACTGGTCGAACAACGTGTACAACCTGGTCACCAAGCGCGCGGTGGCCTACGAGGGCGCGACCATGGAGTGGGTCGACGGCAACATCGGCTCCAAGGTCACCATGAAGTACCCGGCGATCTACCTGATGGGTGAGCACGCCAAGGGCGAGACGCTGTCCGTCGCCTTCGCCGGCGAGGGCCAGCACCAGGACGCCGGCGCCAAGATGGTGCACATGGCGCCGAACACGTCGTCCAACATCGTCTCCAAGTCGGTGGCGCGGGGCGGCGGGCGGACCTCGTACCGCGGCCTGATCGAGATCGGCGAGGGCGCGGAGAACTCGAAGTCCAACGTCCTCTGCGACGCCCTGCTGGTCGACACGATCTCCCGCTCGGACACCTACCCGTACGTCGACGTCCGCGAGGACGACGTGACGATGGGCCACGAGGCGACCGTCTCCAAGGTCAGCGACGACCAGCTCTTCTACCTGATGCAGCGCGGCCTGTCCGAGGACGAGGCGATGGCGATGATCGTCCGCGGCTTCGTCGAGCCGATCGCCAAGGAACTGCCGATGGAGTACGCGCTGGAGCTCAACCGGCTGATCGAGCTGCAGATGGAGGGCGCGGTCGGCTAGCCGGCCGCCGTACGCCCGCACAGGCCGGAACAGCCTTCGAGACGATTCCCGAGAAAGCGAGTACGAGAACAGTCATGGCCGACGCCCAGAAGATCCCGGCCGGCTCCACGGCCGCCGGAAGCATCGCGGTGGCCGCCGAGTCCACCGTCGCCACCAGGATGAGCGCCCCGCCGTCCTTCGACGTGGCCGACTTCCCGGTCCCGCACGGCCGGGAGGAGGAGTGGCGCTTCACCCCGCTGGAGCGGACCCGCGGCCTGCACGACGGCAGCGCCACCGCCACCGGCGACCCCCAGACGGCCATCACCGCGCCCGACGGCGTCACCGTCGAGACCGTCGGCCGCGACGACGCCCGGCTGGGCCGGGCCGGCACCCCGGTGGACCGGATCGCCGCCCAGGCGTACTCCTCGTTCGAGAAGGCCACGGTCGTGACCGTGCCGAAGGACACGCAGCTCACCGAGCCCATCCGGGTCTCGGTGCACGGGGAACCCCGGAACGGAGAGGCCGTCGTCTCGTACGGGCACCAGCTCATCGAGCTGGGGGCCTTCGCCGAGGCCGTCGTCGTCATCGACCACACCGGCGACGCGGTGCTCGCCGAGAACACCGAGTACGTGCTCGGCGACGGTGCCAAGCTCACCGTCGTCTCCGTGCAGGACTGGGCCGACGGGGCCGTGCACGTTGCCCAGCAGTCCGCGCTCATCGGCCGGGACGCCAGCTTCAAGTCCGTGATCGTCACCTTCGGCGGCGACCTGGTCCGGCTGCACCCCCGGGCGCAGTACGCGGGCCCGGGCGCCGAGGCCGAGCTGTACGGGCTGTACTTCACCGACGCGGGCCAGCACCAGGAGCACCGCCTGTTCGTCGACCACGACGCCCCGCACTGCCGGAGCAACGTGGCGTACAAGGGCGCGCTCCAGGGCGCCGACGCGCACGCCGTGTGGATCGGCGACGTGCTGATCCGCAAGCGCGCCGAGGGCACCGACACGTACGAGCTGAACCGCAACCTCGTGCTCACCGACGGCGCCCGCGTCGACTCGGTGCCCAACCTGGAGATCGAGACCGGCGAGATCGTCGGCGCGGGCCACGCGTCGGCCACCGGCCGCTTCGAGGACGAGCAGCTCTTCTACCTGATGGCCCGCGGCATCCCGGCCGACGAGGCCCGCCGGCTGGTCGTCCGCGGTTTCTTCGCCGAGCTGGTGCAGCAGATCGGTATCGAGGACGTCGAGCAGCGCCTGATCGAGAAGATCGAGGCCGAGCTGGAGGCGTCCGTGGCATGACCGACACGACCAACGCGACGTACGTACGCGCCTGTGCGCTGAGCGAGCTGGAGGAGGACCTCCCCAAGCGGGTGGACCTCGGCGGCACGCCGGTGTCGGTCGTGCTCACCGGGGACGAGGTGTTCGCGATCTACGACATCTGCTCGCACGCGAACGTCTCGCTCTCCGAAGGCGAGGTGGAGGACTGCCAGATCGAGTGCTGGCTGCACGGCTCCACCTTCGACCTGCGTACCGGCAAGCCCTCCGGGCTGCCCGCGACGCGCCCCGTCCCCGTGTACCCCGTCAAGATCGAAGGGGACGACGTGCTCGTCTCCGTCACCCAGGAGTCCTGAAGGCACCATGGCAACGCTTGAAATCCGCGACCTGCACGTCTCCGTCGAGGCCGACAACGCCACGAAGGAGATCCTCAAGGGCGTCGACCTGACCGTGAAGCAGGGCGAGACTCACGCCATCATGGGCCCCAACGGCTCCGGCAAGTCCACCCTGGCGTACTCCGTCGCCGGCCACCCCAAGTACCAGATCACCTCCGGCACCGTCACCATCGACGGCGAGGACGTGCTGGAGATGAGCGTCGACGAGCGCGCCCGCGCCGGCCTCTTCCTCGCCATGCAGTACCCGGTCGAGGTCCCCGGCGTCACCGTCTCCAACTTCCTGCGCACCTCCGCCACCGCCATCCGCGGCGAGGCCCCCAAGCTCCGCACCTGGGTCAAGGAGGTCAAGGAGGCGATGGAGCGGCTGAACATCGACCCCGCCTTCGCCGAGCGCAACGTCAACGAGGGCTTCTCCGGCGGTGAGAAGAAGCGCCACGAGATCCTCCAGCTCGAACTCCTCAAGCCGAAGATCGCGATCCTCGACGAGACCGACTCGGGCCTGGACGTCGACGCGCTGCGCATCGTCTCCGAGGGCGTCAACCGGATCCGCGAGAGCGGCGAGGTCGGCACCCTGCTGATCACCCACTACACCCGCATCCTGCGCTACATCAAGCCCGACCACGTGCACGTCTTCGCGGGCGGCCGGATCGCCGAGTCCGGCGGCCCGGAGCTGGCGGACAAGCTGGAGGAAGAGGGCTACGCAGCCTACGTGAAGGGCGGCGCATCAGCGTGACCCCACTGCCGGGCCTCCTCGACACCGAGGCGATCCGCAAGGACTTCCCGATCCTGGACCGCACGGTCCACGACGGGAAGAAGCTCGTGTACCTGGACAACGCGGCGACCTCGCAGAAGCCGCGCCAGGTGCTCGACGCGTTGAACGCGTACTACGAGCGGCACAACGCCAACGTGCACCGCGGTGTGCACGTCCTCGCCGAGGAGGCCACGGCGCTGTACGAGGGCGCCCGTGACAAGGTCGCCGCCTTCGTCAACGCGCCCAGCCGGGACGAGGTGGTCTTCACCAAGAACGCCTCCGAGTCGCTGAACCTCGTGGCCAACATGCTCGGCTTCGCCGACGAGCCGTACCGCGTGGACCGCGACACGGAGATCGTCATCACGGAGATGGAGCACCACTCCAACATCGTCCCGTGGCAACTGCTCGCGCAGCGCACGGGCGCGAAGCTGAAGTGGTTCGGGCTCACCGACGACGGCCGCCTCGACCTGAGCGACCTGGACGAGGTCATCACGGAGAAGACGAAGGTCGTCTCCTTCGTGCTGGTCTCCAACATCCTCGGCACGCACAACCCCGTCGAGGCCATCGTCCGGCGCGCCCAGGAGGTCGGCGCGCTGGTCGTCGTCGACGCCTCCCAGGCCGCGCCGCACATGCCGCTGGACGTGCAGGCGCTCCAGGCCGACTTCGTCGCCTTCACCGGGCACAAGATGGCCGGGCCCACCGGCATCGGGGTGCTCTGGGGCCGCAAGGGGCTGCTGGACGACCTGCCCCCGTTCCTCGGCGGCGGCGAGATGATCGAGACCGTCTCGATGCACTCCTCGACGTACGCCCCGGCGCCGCACAAGTTCGAGGCCGGCACGCCGCCGATCGCCCAGGCCGTCGGCCTCGGCGCCGCGGTGGACTACCTCAGCGGCATCGGCATGGAGCGGATCGAGGCGCACGAGCGCGCCATCACCGAGTACGCGCTCGGGCGGCTCCAGGAGGTCCCCGACCTGCGGATCATCGGCCCGACGTCGGCCGAGGACCGCGGCGCCGCGATCTCCTTCACGCTCGGCGACATCCACCCCCACGACGTGGGCCAGGTGCTCGACGAGCAGGGCCTCGCGGTCCGGGTCGGCCACCACTGCGCGCGGCCGGTCTGCCTGCGGTACGGAATTCCTGCGACCACGCGGGCGTCGTTCTATCTGTACTCCACCCCGGGCGAGGTCGACGCGCTGATCGACGGCCTGGAGTACGTCCGGAACTTCTTCGGCTGAAGGGCGTGGGAACAGCGTGAAGCTCGATTCGATGTACCAGGACGTCATCCTGGACCACTACAAGCACCCGCACGGGCGGGGCTTGCGGGACGGCGACGCCGAGGTACACCACGTCAACCCGACCTGCGGCGACGAGATCACGCTGCGCGTGAAGCTCGACGGGCGGACCATCGAGGACGTCTCGTACGAGGGCCAGGGCTGCTCCATCAGCCAGGCCAGCGCCTCCGTGCTCAACGAGCTGCTGGTCGGCAAGGAGCTGGCCGAGGCGCAGCGGATCCAGGAGCAGTTCCTGGAGCTGATGCAGTCGCGTGGGAGGATCGAGCCGGACGACGCCATGGAGGAGGTGCTGGAGGACGCGGTCGCGTTCGCCGGCGTCTCGAAGTACCCGGCGCGCGTGAAGTGCGCCCTGCTGTCCTGGATGGCGTGGAAAGACGCCACGGCCCAGGCGCTGAAGGAGGCCGCAGCATGACCGATACCGGCACGACGGACACGGGCACGACGGACGCCGAGACCGCCGCCGGCACCCAGCCGGCCGGGGAGGAAGAGATCCGCGAGGCGCTGTACGACGTCGTCGACCCCGAGCTGGGCATCGACGTCGTCAACCTCGGCCTCATCTACGGCATCCACGTGGACGAAGGCAACATCGCCACCCTGGACATGACGCTGACCTCGGCGGCCTGTCCGCTGACCGACGTGATCGAGGACCAGGCGAAGGCCGCCACCGAGGGCATCGTCAACGACCTCAGGATCAACTGGGTCTGGATGCCCCCGTGGGGTCCCGACAAGATCACCGACGAGGGCCGCGAGCAACTGCGCGCGCTCGGCTTCAACGTCTGAACATCCGCGCAAGGCCCGCCCCGGTCCAACCGGGGCGGGCTTTTCGCGTCTCGGCGCCCGCGGCGGGGTCCGGCCGGTGAACGGCCGGAAAAAAGTGGTGAGAACGCGTCGGGGTCGATCGGGCAAGAAGAGGTGACAGCACTCCGCTCACACCTTTTCGATCGGGGACCGCCCACAGTGATCGACCCACCGCACGACATCACGGAGAGATTTGTGGAACCACCGCAGGACGTCTCGCCGCTCGTCGACGGAGACGCCGCCGTGATCGAGGAGTCGCTGGACCGGCCCGAGGCGTTCGCCGAGTTGTACGACCGGTACGCCCCCGCCATACACCGCTACGCGACCCGCCGGCTCGGCGCCGGCTCGGCGGACGACATCACCGCCGACACCTTCCTGGCCGCGTTCCGCGCCCGGACCCGCTACGACACCGGCCGGGCCAGCGCCCGGCCGTGGCTCTACGGCATCGCCGCCAACCTCATCGGCCGGCACCGCCGTTCCGAGGTACGGGGGCTGCGCGCCCTGGCCCGTACCGGCGTCGACCCCGTGGCGCACTCCTGGGTGGACGAGGCCGACGACCGGCTCACCGCCCAGGCCGTGCACGCGCCGCTCGCGGGCGCGCTCGCCGGTCTCGCGGCCGGGGACCGGCACGTGCTGCTGCTGGTGGCCTGGGCCGACCTCAGCTACGCGGAGGTCGCCGAGGCGCTGGACATACCCATCGGCACCGTGCGCTCCCGGCTGAGCCGGGCCCGGCGCAAGGTCCGCGCGGCCGTGGGGCCCGATCCCCACTCCACCAACGACGCACCGGAGGCGGCAACCCATGGATGAGATGTCGAAGCTGCGCGAATGGCGCGCCGACGCGCCGGCTCCCGACCGCGAGCGGCTCGCCCCCGGCCGCCGCCGGCTCCTCGACGCCGCGGGCGCGCGCAAGAGCCGGCGGCTGCCGGTGCTGGGCGACTGGCGCGTGGTGTCGGGCGCGGTGGCCGCGGGCGTCACGGCGGTCGCACTGCTGTCGACGAACCTGGGCGGCGGCACGGGCGGCAGCGAGGGCACCCCGGCGGCGGGCGGCGACGCGCACGTGACGACGGCGTCGCCGGGGCCGCCGAGCAGAGCGTCGGAGCTGCTGCAGAAGGCCGCGGTCGTGGTGGCGGCGGACCCCGTGCCGGAGCCGGAGGAGGGGGACTGGGTGTACGTACGGGAGGTCAGCGTCGGCGTGACCGACCCGGCCGACGACTCCCCGGCCACGGCGGAGGACTGGTACCGGTACGCCGACCCGGAGTTCGAGAACTGGAACGAGGGCGACGACCACTCGCCGCGGGAGGGCTTCGAGTACCTCGCCGCGCTGCCGGAGGACACCGACGCGGTGCTGCAGAAGGCCCGCTGGTTCTACCCCCAGAGCGGTGGGCGCCCCGGCAGCGAGAACCCCGGCGCCGGGCGCAGCGACGCCGAGCTGGCCGAATGGAACTTCTCGTCGCTCAGGCTGCTGGCCGGGACGACGCCGACGCACCCCGTCGGGCAGTCCCGCGTCTACGAGGCGATGGCCACCATTCCGGGGCTGCGGGTCGAGGACGGCACCGTGAAGGACGCGGCCGGCCGGCGGGCGCTCGCGTTCTCCGTCGAACCCGATCCGGACGGCATGCCCGTCCGCGACGAGGTGCTGATCGACCCTACGACGTACACCTACCTGGGCACCCGGTCCGTCGCCACCGGCGAACTGGGCCTGCAGGGCACGGGGGACGAGAAGGAGTGGAAGAAGGGCGACATCGTGACGAGCACGGCGGTCCTCAGCACCGCGCTGGTGGACGACGAAGGCCAGCGGCCCTGAGGGCCGTGGGACTTACGGGGGCGAAGGCCGTACGGGACAGGGGACCGTACGGCGCACGGGGGCGGCCCGGGGTGCGCCGGGCCGCCCCCGCGTTCGGCGGCGGCGCCGGGCGGCCGCCCGTGTCGCCATGCGGACCGGTTCGCCTCCCGCGCCGGGCGGCGGTTAGCGTTCGGGTATGACCGACGCAGCGACCTCCACCACCCTCCCCACCGGCGCCGCGGCCACCGGCCTGGCCACCGTCACCCCCGACGGCACCGTCCTCGACACCTGGTTCCCCGCCCCCGCGCTCGCCGACGACCCCGGCCCCGCGGGCACCGAGCGGCTGACCGCCGAGCGCGCGGCCGAGCTGCTCGGGGAGTCCGCGCGGGCGGCGCTCGGCCCCGACCCGCGGCGCGGGGTGGAGGTCGTCGCGGTGCGCACGGTGATCTCCTCGCTGCAGGAGAAGCCGGCCGACGCCCACGACGTGTACCTGCGGCTGCACCTGCTCAGCCACCGGCTGGTCCGCCCGCACGGGCAGAACCTCGACGGCGTCTTCGGCCTGCTGGCGAACGTCGCCTGGACCTCCCACGGCCCCGTGCCCGCCGACCGGATCGAGGAGGTCCGGCTCGCGGTCCGCGCCGCCGGGCAGCACCTCCAGGTCAGCCATCTCGACAAGTTCCCGCGCATGGTCGACTACGTGCTGCCCTCCGGCGTCCGTATCGGCGACGCCGACCGCGTCCGCCTCGGCGCGCACCTCGCCGCCGGCACCACCGTCATGCACGAGGGGTTCGTCAACTTCAACGCCGGCACCCTCGGCACGTCCATGGTCGAGGGCCGGATCTCCGCGGGCGTCGTCGTCGGCGACGGCTCGGACGTCGGCGGCGGCGCGTCGATCATGGGCACGCTCTCCGGCGGCGGCAAGGACGTCATCTCCCTCGGCGAGCGCTGCCTGCTCGGCGCCCAGGCGGGCATCGGCATCTCGCTCGGCGACGACTGCATCGTCGAGGCCGGTCTCTACGTCACCGCAGGCACGAAGGTCACGCTGCCGGACGGCGCCGTGGTCAAGGCCCGCGAGCTGTCCGGCGCGAGCAACCTGCTGTTCCTGCGCAACTCCACCACCGGCGCGGTCGAGGCCCGCCAGCGCTCCGGCTCGTGGGGCGGGCTGAACGCCGCGCTGCACGCCAACGACTGACGCGGGGCGCCCGGTTCGTACCCCGGGAACCGCCTCCCCGGCCCTCGTGGCCGGGCCGCCACGTATGCCCGCGACCCCATAAGGTTGCGGGCATGCGTGACTTCACCACCGGATTCGGCTACGTCGGCAAAGGGCTGCGCTGGGCCGCGGGGCACGGGCGGTCGTGGGCCCTCGGCCTCGTGCCCGCGCTCATCGCCCTCGTGCTCTACGCCGCCGCGCTCGCCGCCCTCGCCTACTGGGCCGACGACATCGCCGTGTGGGCCACGCCCTTCGCCGACGACTGGGACTCGCCCTGGCAGGGGCTGCTGCGCGGGCTGTTCATGGCGCTGCTGCTGCTCGGCGGCATCGGCCTCGCGCTGCTCACGTTCACAGCCGTCGCGCTGCTGATCGGCGACCCGTTCTACGAGGCGCTGTCGGGGCGCGTCGAGGAGGACGCGGGCTTCTGCCCGCCCAGCCCGGACGAGCCGCTGCTGCCGGGGCTGTGGCGGTCGCTGAAGGAGAGCGTCCATGTGCTGTCGCGGGCGCTGATGTTCACCGTGCCGCTGTTCTTCCTCGGCTTCGTCCCCTTCCTCGGGCAGACGGTCGTGCCCGCGCTCGGCTTCGCCGTCGCCGGCTTCTTCCTCACGGTCGAGCTGACGTCGTTCGCCCTGCAGCGCCGGGGGATAGACGTGCGCGGGCGGCTGGCGCTGCTGCGCAGGCGCAAGATGCTCGCACTCGGCTTCGGCGTGCCGATCGTGCTGCTGTTCCTGGTGCCGCTGGCCGCGGTGGTGGTGATGCCGGGGGCGGTGGCGGGCGCGACGCTGCTCGCCCGCCACCTCGTCGGCGACGACGTGCCGGACCGCGGCCCGGCGCCGGCCGCAGGACCGCCGCCCGTCAGGGCCTGAGCCGCACCACCGAGGGGTCGTGGTCGCTGGCCTGGTCGGCGTACTCGGCGTTGAGGTGCACGATGTCCAAGGCCGCTCGTTCGGCGAGCGCCGGGCTGGTCAGGATGTGGTCCAGCACCTGCGAGTTGCCGTTGAAGACGTAGCCGTAGCGCTGGTCGCGCGGCAGCTCGTTCACCAGGTCGACGAGCGCGCGGTCCTCGGTCAGCCGGGCCACGGCGGGGGAGAAGGGGAAGTCGTTGATGTCGCCGGCGACGACGACGCCCGCCTTCCGGTCCACGGCGAGCACGTCCTGAACGAACCCGTTGACCAACGCGGCCTGCGCGGTGCGCTGCTCCTCCGAGCCGCGGGCCGGCGGCTGGAAGCGGCTGTCGAGCCCCTGGTCGCCGCCCTTGGAGTTGAAGTGGTTGGCGACGACGAAGACCGTGCGCCCGCGGAAGGTGAACTCGCCCGCGAGCGGCTTGCGGCTGTTGTTCCAGGCCGCGTCGCCGGGGGCGATACGGCCGGGTGAGGCGGACAGCGCCGGGGCGCCGCCGTCGTCGGTGACCCGCACGGGCGTCGTGGCGTCGCCGCCGGGGCGGTCGGTGAAGGAGACCCGCTCAGGGTTGTAGAGGAACGCGACGCGGATGTTGCCGCCCGGCTGGCCGCCGTCGGCGTCGTCCGCGGGGTCGATCTGGCGCCACTCGTACGCGGGCCCGCCGGCGGCGGCGATCGCGTCCGTCAGCTTGCGCAGGGTGGCGTCGGCGCTCGTCACGGCGTCGTTGGTGGCGCCGTTGTCGTCCTGCACCTCCTGGAGGGCGACGATGTCGGGGGAGGCGAGGCCGTCCACCAGGGCGCGGGCCAGCCGGTCGAACTTCGCGGCGCCGTCGCGCGCGGAGAGGTTCTCCACGTTGTACGTGGCCACCGCCAGCTCGGCGTCGCGCTGCGGGCGGGTGGACTCGGGGTCGGGACCGGTCTGCTGCTCGTCGCCGAGCGCGGTGGCCTGCAGCTCGTAGCCGCCGAACTGGTCGTAGTCCAGCGGGCCTTCCGTGGTGCCGCCGAGGCGGTCGCCGACGTCCAGGACGGGGAAGGGGCGCTGGGCGAACGGGATGAGGGAGGCGACCTTGAGCCGGCCGCCGTTGGGGTCGCGGTAGCCGGCGTAGAGCACGCCGCCGCGGGCGGTGCGGTTGTGGGCGGGCTCGGCGGTCACCCACAGCTCGTTGAACTCGGTGCTGGGCCCGACGACCCGGGCGTCGCGCACCGCGACCCGCATGCCCTCCAGCGACTCGTAGCGGTCGAGCGCGTACGAGCCGGGGCGCAGCCGCAGGTCCTCGATGCTGCCGCCGCCCGCGTCGGGTGCGAACCGGGCCGGGACGGTGGCGTCGCGCAGCACGAAGGCGTCGGGCAGCGGGTTGCCTGAGGACAGGACGGTCCACGTGGCGCCGGTCAGCTCGGTGACGGACTGCAGCCCGGCGTTCTTGCCGCCGGGGTAGTACTCGGTGACGGAGCCGGAGACCTCGACCGCATCGCCGGGCGCGACGCTCGGGGTGGTGGAGCCGGTGAAGACGAAGACGGCCTCGCTGGTGGCGGCGTCGGCGTCGGGCTTCGGGTCCTGGACCCAGAAGCCGCGGGCGGAGCCGAAGGCGCGGACGGCGGTGACGATGCCGGGCACGCCGGTCACCTGCTCGCCGGCGAGCGGGGATATCCGGGTGTCGCCCTGGATATCGCGGATGCGTATCTGCCCGCCGTCCGCCCCGGCGCCCGCGGCCCCGGCGGCGGGGGCGGTGAGCAGGGCGGCGGCGAGCGCGGCGGCGACGGCGTAGGGGACGGGGTGGGCGCGTGGCATGGTGTCCTCCGGGACAGGGACAGGACGAGGGGGAAAGGGGACGTACATCTACGCGCGTCAATCTCGTGCGCGGGCACGGGCGTTGTCAAGGAACGTGAAGTGAACACCGGGCGCACCGCCCGACGGAACGGCGTCTTCGGCCGCGCCGCCCCGCGGGGGCTACCCTTGGGCAGCGTCCGATTGATCCCCAGTCTTCGGAGTTGTCGATGACCGCAGACCGCACCGTCCTGCCGCCCGTCCGGCTGCCCGCCGAGGCGGAGCTGGCCCGGGAGGCGCTGGCTTCGCCGCTCTTCGCGCGGGCCGTCCGGCTGGCCCGCTGGGCCGGTCCCGGGCTGCGGGTGGGCGCCGGCGGCGAGCTGCCCGACGCCGAGGTGCGCGAGGCCGCGGCGGAGCTGGGCCTGGAGGAGGGCGCGGACGAGGAGGGCGAGGCGCGGGCGGTCGCAGGCGAGGCGTGGCGGATCGCCGTGGACGTCGGCCTGGTCGACGTCACGGCGCCGGAGGAGGGCGACGAGGAGCTGGGGACCGCGGCCCCGAGCGCCGACCTGCGGCTGGTCACCGGCGGCGCGCCCGCCGACGTACTGGAGCTGTGGGCCGCCGCCTGCGAGTGCGTGCTGTCCGACGCGGCGCTGCCGGATATGAGCGCGCTGGTGGAGCAGATCACCGCGGGCGAGGAGCTGGACCTGGACCGGCTGGACTGGGACCCGGAGGCCGACGCGGACTTCCTCGACGGCGCGCTCGGCAACCTCTACCTGCTCACCGCCATGGAGGACCCCGGCGCCGACGGCGCCGTCCCGCTGCCGGCGCTGGCCGCCTCGCTCGTCGTCCCCGACGACATGGACGAGCCGACCGAGGAGGTGCTGGCGGAGGTCTCCGAGGCGGTGCTGCGGCTCGACGAGCAGTTCCGGATGCTGGAGCCGGTCGGCGTCGTGGCGTACCGCCCGGTGGCCGAGGAGATCCTGCTCGAAGCCGCCGGCACCGCACCCGCGGCGGAGGAGCCGGAGGACGGCGACGAGGACGTCTCCCGCTACGGCGTCGTGCGCCTCACCCCCCTCGGCCTGTACGCGCTGCGCCGGCGGATGCTCGCCGAGGGCCTGGTCGCCCCGCTCGTGGGCGAGCTGGCGAGCGAGGACGCCTACGTCCTCCTCGACGCCCTGCCCCGGCTGCCCGACGCGGTCGCGCAGACGGAGGCCGAGGCATGGCTGGAGGACCGCAAGCCCGCCGAGGCGGCCACCGAGCTCCTCGACGCCGCCCGCGGCACCGACGACCGCGCCCCGGCCCGCCGGCTCGCCTGCCAGCAGGCGCTGGCCGTCGCGGGCGGCGGGGCGGAGCCGGCGGTACGGGACGTACTGCACGACCGCGAACTCGGCGGTCTGGCGCGCGTCTGGCTCACCGAGCGCGGCGTCCCCGGCGTGCCGCAGCCCACCGACGACATGGTCTTCTGGCTCGCCGTCGACACGGTCGCCGCCCAGTTGGGCGGGCTGCGGGACGACACCCCGGAGCTGCGCGAGCTGGTGGAGCACCTGGTGGGCATGCACCGCGGCTTCTTCGCCGCCGCCTGGCGCGTGGACCACCCGGCCACGCCCGAGGTGCTGGAGGCGATGGGGCGGCTGCACCCGGACCGCCAGGTCGCCAAGGACGCCCGCAAGGCGGCCTTCAAGGCCCGTTCCCGGCCCACGGCGTAACACCGCGCCGCGGAGCGCGTATCCGAGAGCGCCCGGCCCGTACGCGGCCGGGCGCTCCCGTGCGCTCCGAACTGGGCTTTGTCCTAGCTCGGGATGAAGTTGACTCTGATTACTGCCAAAGCCCTTTTCGGCAGGGACGAAAGCGGTTACGGTCCTGACGGCGGCGCGCGCCTGTCCGCACACCAGTCACATGTCCGCACACCAGTCACGCACCACATGTCAGGTATGTCGCGAAACGATGCCCCGTACCCGTCACCCACGGGAGGACGCAACGTGCACAAGACCCGACCCAGACTCCGTACCGCCCTGGCGGCCTTCGCGGGGGCCCTGCTGCTCGGCAGCGGCCTCGCCCCCGGCATGGCCGCCACCGGCGCCGCGCACGAGCCGCCGGCGGCGGCCCAGGACGGCCCCGCCGCGCCCGACCTGCAACAGGTGACCCTCGCCAAGGGCGTGGACCAGGTCGGCGAGCCGATGGCGCTCGCCGTGCTCCCCGACGGCGCCGTGCTGCACACCTCGCGCGACGGCACCCTCTGGCACACCGGCGCCGCGGGCGGCACCCGCGTCGCCGCCCAGCTCCCCGTCTACCCGCACGACGAGGACGGCCTCCAAGGCGTCGGCGTGGACCCGGACTTCGAGACCAACCGCGCCGTCTACCTCTACTACGCGCCCGTCATGGACACGCCCCACGGGATCGCGCCCAGCGACGGCACGCCCGCCGAGTTCGAGGCGTACGAGGGCGTGAACCGCCTCTCGCGCTTCACCCTGAAGCAGGACGGCACCCTCGACCTGGGCAGCGAGCAGACGGTGCTGGAAGTCGGCACCGACCGCGGCCGGTGCTGCCACAACGGCGGCGACATCGCCTTCGACAGCGAGGGCAACCTGCTGCTGTCCACCGGCGACGACACCGATCCCTTCTCCTCCGACGGCTACACGCCGATCGACGAGCGCGAGACCCGCAACCCGTCCTTCGACGGGCAGCGCTCCGCGGGCAACACCGACGACCTGCGCGGCAAGATCCTGCGCATCAAGGTCGACCCCGCCGACGGCTCGTACACCGTCCCGGACGGCAACCTCTTCGCGCCCGGGACCGAGAAGACCAGGCCCGAGATCTACGCCATGGGCTTCCGCAACCCGTTCCGGATGAGCGTCGACAAGGCGACCGACACCGTCTACGTCGGCGACTACGGCCCCGACTCCGGCGCCGCGAACCCGGCCCGCGGGCCCGGCGGCCAGGTCGAGTTCAACCGGATCACCGAGGCCGGCAACTTCGGCTGGCCGTACTGCCACGGAGCCAACGACGCCTACATCGACTACGACTTCGCCACCGGCGCGTCCGGCGAGGCGTTCGACTGCGCCGCGCCCCGCAACGAGTCGCCGCGCAACACCGGCCTCACCGAGCTGCCCCCGGCCCAGTCCGCCTGGATCGCCTACGACGGCAACTCCATCCCGGAGTTCGGCAGCGGCTCGGAGTCCCCGATGGCCGGCCCGGTATTCCGCCACGACCCGGACCTCGGCTCCCGGCTCCAGCTCCCCGAGCGCTACGACGAGCTGTTCTTCGCCGGCGAGCACGGCCGCGAGTGGATCAAGACCATCGGCGTGGGCGAGGACGGCGGCGCCGGCGCCATCGAGGACTTCTCGGCCGGCAGCAAGATCATGGATATGGAGTTCGGGCCGGACGGGGCGCTGTACTTCCTCGACTACGGCACCGGCTTCTTCAACGGCGACCAGAACTCCGCCCTCTACCGGATCCAGAACGCCGCCCAGGGCTTCGCCCCCGAGCCCGTCGCCTCCTCCACCGGCGCGAGCACCGGGCACGCCCCGCTGAAGGTCGCGTTCTCCTCGGCGGGCACCGCCGACCGGGACAGCGAACAGCTCCGCTACCGCTGGGACTTCGGTGACGGCAAGACCTCCGACAAGCAGAACCCGCAGCACAGCTACGCCAAGAACGGCCAGTACTCCGCCGTCCTCACCGTCACCGACCCCGACGGCAACTCCGGCACCTCCGCCGTCCGCGTCGTCGTCGGCAACACCCCGCCCGAGGTGGAGCTGAAGCTGCCCGCCGACGGCACGGTCTTCGAGTACGGCGACGCCATCCCGTTCGAGGTGGCGGTCTCCGACGCCGAGGACGGCGAGATCGACTGCTCCCGGGTGCGCGTCGACTACGCGCTCGGCCACGACACCCACGGCCACCCGATGACCTTCGAGGAGGGCTGCACCGGCACCATCGAGACCTTCGAGGAGGACCGGCACGACGACAACGCCAACCTCTTCGGCCTCATCCGCGCCCGCTACACCGACGGCGGCGGCGCCACCGCCGGCGTGCCCGCGCTGAACACCAGCGCCGAGCACAAGCTCCAGCCGGCGCACCGCCAGGCCGAGCACTTCACCACCGCCGAGGGCGCCACGGCCGGCGCCGCGAGCGGCGCCGAGGGCGGCCGGGCCGTCACCGGCGGGGGCGGTGAGTGGATCGCCTTCGAGCCGTACGTGCTCGACGGCATCACGCGCCTGTCCGCCCGGGTCGACGCCGCGGGCAGCACCGACGGTGCCGTGGAGCTGCGCGCGGGTGCGCCCGACGGGCCGGTGCTCGCCACCGCCCCGGTGGGCGGCACGAGCGGCTGGCACGAGGCAAGTGCCGGCGTGACGGACGCACCCGCCGGGACGACGTCGCTCTATCTGGTGTTCACCGGAGGGGAGTTCAAGCTGGACAGCTTCCACCTCGGCAGCGGCTGACGCCGCACGCCGCCATGCACCACCGCCGGCGCCCCGAGGGGAGCGCCGGCGGGCAGCGCGGCGGGGAAGGCCGCACGCACGGTCCCGGCGGGCGCGGGTCACACCGCGCCCGGCGGGCCGTGACCCGGCAGCCGCGCGCCGCGCAGGCAGCGCGCGTGGGCCCGGAGCCGGCTCCGCACCGGCCGGCTCCTGGCACCTTCCGCGCCGTAGCACCGCATCCCCCCACGGCCCCTTGACCCGTACGCCCATCGACACCACCCGAGGAGCCACACCATGCGTCGTACGAGCCTCCCGCTCGCCGGCACCGCCCTGGCCGCCGCCACCCTCGCCGCAGGACTGCTCGCCCCGACCGCGACCGCGGCCGGGGAGCCCGCGGCCGCCCCCGCGGGCGACACCACCTGCGCGGCCCCCGACGCCCGCTCGACCGTCCGCTTCCTGGACGACGACAGCGGCGTGCCCAACCGCGCCGCCGGGGGCGGCTGCACGATCAACGACCTCATCGACGACGAGCGCGCCTGGCAGAACAGCGGCGCGTTCGTGGCGCACGCCCAGAAGGTGTCGGGCTCGCTGCTGCGCGCCGACGTGATCAGCACGGGGGAGTACGCGCGGCTGATCGTGACCGCGGCCCGGTCCGGCATCGGCGGCAAGGACGGGCCCGCGCCGTACGACGTCATCTTCGACGGCAGCAAGGAGTCCTTCGACGACTGGGGTTACGTCGGCGGGCGCGGCTTCGAGCTGAACGACGACGGCTCGATGGCCACGGGCCCGACCCCGCCCACCGGCGGGCTCGGGCTCCTCTGGTACGAGAAGGAGGAGTACGGCGACTTCTCGCTGCGGCTGCAGTTCCGCGACGAGCGGGCCGACGCGGGCCGCTCCAACAGCGGCGTCTTCGTCCGCTTCCCGGGCGTCGACCCGGCGGCCAACCCCGAGTGCCGCACGAACGACCCGGCGTGGGTGTCCGTCAACTGCGGGCACGAGATCCAGATCAACGACTCGGCCGAGACCGGCGGCAACGACCCGCGCAAGACCGGCTCGGTCTACGGCTTCGCCGACCTCAACCTCGCCGCGGCGAAGCCCACGGAGAAGGGCGTGTGGAACGACCTGGAGATCCGGGTGGTCGGCCAGCAGTACACGGTGATCCGCAACGGCGAGGTCATCAACGAGTTCGAGAACAAGCCCGGCATCCCCTTCCCGGGCCGCCCGACCGACCCGGGCACCAGCGGCCGGCAGTTCGCCGAGGGCTACATCGGCCTGCAGAACCACGACACGCAGTCGGTCGTGGAGTTCCGCAACATCCGGGTACGCGACCTGGCGTAGCCGGCGGCGCACACGAAAGCGGCGGGGCCCGGTCGCGGACCGGGCCCCGCCGCCTGTGTGCGTACGGGGACTACAGCGCCGCCGCGGCGGGCTTGACCATGCCCTTCACGGTGCGCGAGTCGACGAACTCGCCGAGGGCGGTCATCTCCCACTCGCCGCTGAACTGCTTGACGAACTTCGCCATCAGCACGCCCGTGCGGGGCTCGGACGAGGTGAGGTCGAAGCGGACCAGCTCCTCGCCGGTCTGGCCGTCGAGCAGGCGGCAGTACGCCTTGGCGACGTCGGTGAACTTCTGGCCGGAGAAGGAGTTGACCGTGAAGACCAGGCCCGTGACCTCCGGCGGCAGGCCGCCGAGGTGGACGGTGATGACCTCGTCGTCGCCCGCGCCCTCGCCGGTGAGGTTGTCACCGGAGTGCTGGATCGCTCCGTTGAGGATCTGGAGCTTGCCGAAGAAGCAGTTGTCGATCTTGTTGCGCTGGGGGCCGTACGCGATGACGGAGGCGTCCAGGTCGATGGACTTGGCGCGGCGCCGGCCGCCGCCGTAGGCGGGCTCCCAGCCCAGGCCCATCTTCACCGTGGTCAGCAGCGGCTGGCCGCCCTTGACCAGCGAGACCGTCTGGTTCTTCTGAAGGTTGACGCGGCCCTTGTCCAGGTTGACCTTCCCGGGCTGCCCGGCGGCCGGCGGCGGCCCTGCCTGCTGCGGGGCGGCCGGGGGCGGGCCGAAGCCGCCGGGGGCGGGCGGGGCGCCGGGCGCCGGGGGAGCGGGCGGCGGGGCCGCGGGGGCGCCCCACTGGCCCGGGGGCGGCGGGGGCATGGAGCCCGGCATCGGGGCGGCCGGCGGCATGGGCGCGGCGGGCGGCTGCGGTGCGGACGGGGCCTGCGGGGCAGCCGGCGCCTGCGGCGCGGCCGGGGCGGGCGGCGGCGGGGGCGCGGCGGCGGGCGCGGCCTGGGCGGGTGCGGGCGCCGGCTCGTCGACGCTGACGCCGAAGTCGGTGGCGATGCCGGCGAGCCCGTTCGAGTAACCCTGGCCCACGGCGCGGACCTTCCACGCGCCGTTGCGCCGGTAGACCTCCACCACGACGAGGGCCGTCTCGCTCGACAACTGCGGCGGCGTGAACGTGGCGATGACCGCGCCGCTCGCGGCGTCCCGCACCGTCGCCGTCGGCTCGGTGCCCGAGAACGTCCCGCCGTCCAGGCTCGCGGTGACCACGACCTTCTCGATGTCCGCGGGCACGCCCGCGGTGTCCACCGTGATGGTGTCGGCGGCGCCGGCCGACTGGTGCGTCACCCCGGGGCCCGAGGGCTGGTTGTAGAAGACGAAGTCGTCGTCGGAGCGCACCTTGCCGGCGGCGGTGAGCAGGAGGCCCGAGACGTCGAGCCGCACCGGCGCGGTGACGTCCACGGCCACCCGGGCGGCGCTGAGCGGTAGGTTCGAGCCAGGGGTCATCGCAGTCATGCACCGGCTAACGAACGGCCCCGGTCCGCGGTTCCGCCCGTGTCCGCCGGACGGGGACCTCCGCTGAACCGTTACGCCCCTGGTCGCCGGCGGGCCGCGGCGCGGCCCCCGTGCCCAGGGTCGCCGCCGCCACGCCCGCCGCCGCGACGGCCATCCCGGCCACCGCCACGGGGCCGGGCGCCTCGCCGAACATCGCGTACGCCCACAGCGCCGTGACCGGCGGCGTCAGGTACATCAGCGCGCTGGTCACGGTGACCCCGCTGCGGCGCAGGCTCAGCCAGTAGAAGCCGTACCCGCCGGCCGTGGACAGCACCACCACCCACGCCACCGCCAGCCAGAAGCCGCCGCCCGCGGGCGGCGCACCCCGGCCGCCGGCCAGGGCGACGGCGGTGAAGAGGACGGCGCTGACCAGCACGTGCACGGGCACCGCGTCCGCGGGCGGCAGCGGCGAGCGGGCCCGGCGCTCCAGGAAGCTGGCGCCGAGCAGCGCAGCCATGCCGGCGAAGGGCAGCGCGTACGCCCACGGCGGTGCCGCACCGGCGCCGCCGAGGTCGTCCCGTACGACGAGCGCCACCCCCGCGAGGCCCACCGCCAGCCCCGCCCACTGCCGCCGCGTCACCGTCTCGCCGAGCAGCGGCCCGGCGAGCGCCCCGGCGGCCAGCGGCTGGAGCGCGGCGATCAGCGCCGCGCTGCCCGCGGGGACGCCGAGGCCCACGGCCCAGACGATGGCGCCCAGGTAGCCGCCCTGCGACAGGGCGCCGATCACGGCCTGCTCGCCCAGCGCCCGGCGCGGCAGCCGGCGGCGGCGCAGCAGCCAGCCGCCGCCGAACAGCGCCGCGGCGGCGAGGAAGCGCCACATCAGCAGGGTGTCGGCGGCGGCCTCGCGGGTGCCCAGTTCCGCGCCGATGAAGCCGGAGCTCCAGAAGGCGACGAGACCGGCGGAAACGGCCGTGACACCCATGCTGACCTCCTTGATTAAACCGATCGGTTTACTCGATTCTGCCAGTGTACTAAACAGGTCGGTATACTCGGTCGCGGAGGTGGTCGCAGATGGCGACGCAGACGGCGGAGCAGCCGCGGCTCACACCCGCGGCGCGGAAGATCCTGGACGCCGCGGAGACGCTCTTCTACAGCCGCGGCATCACCGCAGTGGGCGTGGACCTGATCGCCCGCCGGGCCGGCGTGACCAAGAAGACGCTCTACGACCGCTACGGCTCCAAGGAGGCCCTCGTCGCCGCCTACCTGCGCAGGCGCGACGAGCGCTGGCGCACCTGGCTGCCCGCCGAGGTCGAGCGCACCGCCGCCGGCGGCACCGCCTGCGACCGGATCCTCGCCACCTTCGACGCGCTCGGCACCTGGATGGGCGGGCAGTCCCCGCGCGGCTGCAGCTTCGTCAACGCCGCCGCCGAGCTGCCCGACCCCGGGCACGCGGGCCGCCAGGTCATCGCCGACCAGAAGCACTGGCTGCGCGGCTATCTGCGCGAGCTGTGCGAGCGGGCCGGGGCCGGGGACCCCGGGCTGCTCGCCGACGAACTGCTGCTGATCCACGAGGGCGCGACCGTGCTCTTCGGGCTCTCCGCCGTGCCGGAGCCCGTCACCGTCTCCCGGCGGCTCGCCGAGGCCGCGCTGCTGCGCGCCGGCTGCACCGCCTGAGCCCGACGCGTCGTACCGGGCCGGCGCCCGTACGCCGCCCGCCCTCACCCGCGTACGCCGAGGCCAACAGCGCGTGGAACGAGGCGGCGGCGGGCGCCGGGGAGCCGCGGATCGTCCGTGTCGCCGGCATGATCGACGCGGACGCGGCCGGCTGCGCCGCGTACGGGGCCCCGGGCTACGACTTCGACCGCTACCTCGCCGACTACGACCCCGCCGTCTGGGGCTACGACACCCCGGTCAGCGGCCCCCAGGAGGACGCCCGCGCCGCCTCCGCCGCGAACCAGGCCAACGCCATCGAGGCGTACGTGCCCTCGGACACCACCGTCGTCGGCGTCGGCCGCAACGCGGGTATCAGGGGCGCCAGTCTGCAACTCAAGGACGCCGACAACGTCATCGTCCGCAACCTCACGCTGGAGAGCCCGCTCGACTGCTTCCCCCAGTGGGACCCCACCGACGGCGACCGCGGCGCCTGGAACTCCGAGTACGACGCGGCCGTGGTCCACAACTCCACCCACGTCTGGCTGGACCACAACACCTTCACCGACGGCCGCCACCCCGACAGCTCCCTGCCGCGCCACTACGGCGAGCTGTACCAGCGGCACGACGGCGAACTCGACGTCGTGCGCGGCGCGGACCTCGTCACGGTCTCCTGGAACGTCTTCGAGGACCACGCCAAGACCCTGATGATCGGCAACAGCGACGGGGCGGGCGCGACGGACCGAGGCAGGCTGCGGGTGACGCTGCACCACCACCTGTTCCGGGAGTTGGGGGAGCGGGCGCCGCGGGTGCGCTTCGGGCAGGTGGACGCGTACAACAACCACTACGTGATCGCGGCGGATTCGTACTCATACTCCTTCGGCATCGGCTTCGAGTCGCGGCTGGTGGCGGAGAAGAACTCCTTCCGCCTGCCGCCGGGGACCGACGCGGGCCGGATCCTGAAGCAGTGGAGCGAGGCCCCGCTGACGGCAGCCCGCAACATCGTCAACGGGGCCCCGGCCGACCTCATCGCGGCTCACAACACGGCCCACCCGGACACCCCGCTCCAGCGGGACGCCGGCTGGACCCCGATGCTGCGTACCCGGGTCGA